>JBDNBB010000184.1:0-41389 GCA_039768135.1 Polaribacter sp. | reverse complement strand
GGTTCGTTTTGATAACCTGTAAAAGGAATCCTAGTATTATCATCTGTATTAATGACTGCAAATTGATAATCACCAGGCCCTAAATCATTATTTATAACATCTATAGAAATAGACAAATTATTGGTGCTTCCTAAATTATTTGACTCATCTACAATTGTAACAAAGCTCGATTCTAAAGAGGCTATATTAGACTCGTTTACTTCTATAGTTTCTTCTCTAGAACACATAGTACCATCTGTGGTAGTTGCAGTTACTTTGTATCTTCCTCCTTCAGAAATATCTATATTATCTACAGAAGTAGTATTTAAAACTGTTCCATTTTCATCTGTCCAAACATAGGTATAATTATCAGCAGGATTTTCTACACCAATATTATAAGGAATATCATTTAAACATAATATTTGAGGAGTAGTTACTGTAAAATTTGGTAATGGATTTACGATTAACTCAAAAATTGCATCATCATTTACACACATCGTTTGTTTATTCTGAACTCTAATGTAAATAGTTTCAGTAGGGCTAGAATTTGTATAAGGTGATGCTAAAGGATTTACGCCTGAAGTAGCCTCAGCCTGATTACTATGAAAGGTAACACTAAAGTCGCTAACATTTCTACTTGCTCCTAAAACTTCTGGAATTTTACTATCTAAATCTAATGTTTGAATAATTCCATTTGCATCATCTCCATCATCATCATTATCACATTCAGATAATACACTTACAGTATTTATAGATGGCTCAGGATATACTAACAATTGAAAAGTAGAAAATACTGATGGACACTGTAAACCAGTTTCATCAACTATAATAAAGAATATGGTTTGCACACCTGGATCATCTGAATTAAAGTCTCCTGGAAATGAGGTTTCTGCAGTTGTATTTTGAAAATTAGATGGATTTGAAATAGCATTTGTTCTATTTTCTGCATCTGTTTGAGAAATATAATATTCTACAACTAAGCCAGTTCTACTATCTAAAATATCTCCTTCTCTTTCTGTTAAATCGATATTTTGTGCTATTCTATTTCTAGGATCTGCATCAGAAGGTGTTACCACATCACAAACCATTATATCTGGCACATTTGCAGGTACTGTAGGTATTGGTTGTATAATTATTTTAAAAGAAGTGTTGGCATTGTAACACATGCTTCCAGTCCTATTTTGTACTCTTACATAAATAGTTTGTTCGCTAGTTGTACCAGGAGTAAAACCACTTGGTGCTTCATTGGTATAATTCGTGTCATTTGTAATAATAGCTGTATTATTCATTGAACCATCTTCTGTAGTGTGAAAAGTTACACTATAATCAGCCTCAGTTTGTCCTGCACCTAAAATTTCATCAATCTTATCTCTTAAGTTGATAGCTGCATTTCTACCATCTGCTGTATTACCAGATAAAGCATCATCACATTCTTCTATATCTGAAACTGAGGTAGCTTGAGGAACCGCGTGTACTTGTAAAAAGAATTCTCCTAAACCTTGACAATCGTTATTAATTGTACTGATGATTTTATAATAAATAGGGAACTGAATTCCTTCTGGTATTGTAGTAATATCTATTTTATTGATATCATTTCTATAAGCAGTAATATCTATTTCATTTAAAGAATTATTTCTATCAGTAGAGTTTTCAAAGAAAAATACTTCTGTATTTGCAGGCGGATTTATACTATTGATGATAGCATCTTTATCTAAAGAAAAGTTGGTGATAAAATCTGTATCATCATTAGAACCTGGAGTATCATTACCATCAGCATCTAAAAGATCGTCACAAACAGGTGGTTGAATATCATTGTAAGGATTATCTGGAGTTTGCCCCACATTAACTCTTAGTTCTACAAAACCATTAGAACAACCTTGATCAGAGATAACACTAACGTAAACCACCTCTACTGTATTTACTGTAACAGGATATGAAGTAGGGTTTGTAATTTGATTAGTTTCATTGATATCTGTAAAATATTCAAAAGTGATGCCAGTAGTTTCAGAAATGTTATTTTCTGCAGTAGTTAAATTTACTGTTGGATTTGTATCATTAGCATCTATACATTGGTCAATTTCTGAGGTTAAATTCTTAATAATAGGTAATGAATTTACTGAAAGTGTAACTGATTTAGATACTATTTCTGAACAAGTATTTCCTGTTCTGCTTAAAAGAACTCTATATTGATTATTATTGAAGGAAAGGGGAGTGTCTGTAATCTGTAAATCTTTGGAGGTTACTCCATTATAAGTGGCATCATCAACTAAGTTAGTCCAAGTGGTACCATCTGTAGAAACTTGCCATTGAAAACCATCAGCATTTGAGTCAATGGTAATTATATTTGTTTCTAGCTCACAAAAAACAGGATCTACGAAAGAGTTTACTAAAATTGGAGCACTAATTGTATAATCAGCGTTAGGCGCTGTGTAACCATCTATATTATTAATTACTAAACCATTTGAATCTACAGCAAAAGGGTTTGCAAATAGAATACCTGATCCATTTCCTGTAAAACCAGCTTCGACAACATCAAAACAGTCATCTCCATCAGAATCTAAATCCGCAAAATCGAAAATAATATCTTGGTTTGCAGTAACTATTGAGCTAGCATCAGAATTTCTTAAAGGGGTTGCTAAAACACCAGAGTCTGCAGTGCTTTCTAGTGCATCGAATAAACCATTTACACCAACATTGGCTGAATTTGCATTATCTATAATTCCGTCATTATTGGCATCAGTAACTATAAAACCAGATTCTACTAAGTCATAAATACCATCATTATCCGAATCTAAATCTAAGTGATTTGGTACTCCATCTCCATCTGTATCTAAATTACCTATAGTAAATGTATCGAAAACGTCATCCAATCCATCTAAATTATTATCTGTATTTAAAAGAGTAATATTTTGGTTTGCGGCCTCAAAAAGATCTGGGACACCATCATTATCTGAATCCAAATCTAAAGCATCTTCAATTCCATCTCCATCAGAATCCATTCTAATATTGGTAAGTTTTAAATTACCATTAAAAACAGAATTTGTAACATTTGATGTTGCAGTATGTAGAAATAATACTTTGTCTACATCTTGGGCTACAAATTTAAAGGGTGTATTTCCTTTTGGTGAAGGGTTATATTTAAAACGAATTAAAGAACTAGAATAATTGTCTACATCTGCTTCAAATTGTCCATTAAAATTAGTATCTACAAGAAGTATATTGTCAGGATCTATTAAGGTTACATTTTTTGAAACTGGACCGATTCCAATTTCAAAGACTTCTCCATTTTTAATAGTATGGGTCTGATTGAAATCTTCAATAAATTCGATGTTAAATTTAGTGGAACTGTTTAAAATGTATATAGAAGAAGCATTTTCAGTATTATTATCTATTATAGATGAGTTGATATTTCCATTAACTGAACCCATTAAATTAACATTTCCTGATTGTGTTATTTCTGTAGTGAAAAAATCAGTAATTGTAGTATTATTTGCAGTAATAGTTGGATTATCTAAATTAGAAAAATCTAAGATACCATCTCCAAAAGATTCATCACTATTTAAAATACCATCGTTATCTAAATCTATATCTAAATTATCTATAATAAGGTCATTGTCATAGTCATCTGGGCATAGGCTCACTGGAACTTCAACAGATTCAAACCTTGCTCCTGAACAATCTACTAGAGCTACTAATTTATATTTACCAGGTTCAGTTTTTAACGGTTTGTACTCTTGTGCAGTACTTTTAATCTCCCAGATTCCAGTATTTTCATTAAAAAATTGCCATTCAAAACTATCAAACCCACTTAAGCTAGCCGCTTTTAAAGTAATATTTGGTATACAATTTCCAAGCGTTGTTACGCTTTTGTCAAAATTTATTTCTGGTGAAGAAGGAAACCCTGAGAAGAAACTTCCTGATGTGGCAGCACCATTTTCATTAAAATAAGCACAATATAATTCTTCTGTGCTTTCTACACTTACATTTCCTGCTAAATTTGTTACTTTATAAGTCTCGTAGTTTGTAAGTCCGTCATTATCTGTATCTACAGAAAAAGGTCCAGTTGTATTAAAGTTAGTAATCGCTATTCCATTGATTTTTACTGTTGCGTTTACCTTGGTAACAATTGTAATTCCGCCTGAAAATGTGGTTTCTCCTATAGATTCTATAAACGGTATATTATCTATATTCCCTCTACTTTCACAACTTAATGGAGGCACAAAAAACAATCCTTGGTTTGCCTCGCTTGTGTTTGCTCCAATACCTTGATAGGCAAAAACAGGTTTAGAAGTTTTAACAAATAAGTTACCATCAGTATTAAATTCATTGCCTTCTATTAAAGTGTATTGTCCATTATTTAATGTGATATTTGTAGCAATTCCGTTTATGCTTACAGTTGTATTGTTTTCGTGTGCTACTATCAAAACATTTTCCCAACCATTATTACCACCACCTTTTACAAAAATATATTCTGAACCTATTTTATCTAACCCTACGATTTGATCTATACCATAATCACGTCCACCTCCATTATGAAAACTTCCGTTTGCAGAACCCGAGTTTACTACAATTGGTTTGTTGGAGTTTATTAATGTACCAATTAAACCATCTCTATTTGTAATTGCTTCTGCAGCATTTGTAGCAACAACATAACTTTCACCTTCATTAAGACTCACATTAATAGGAAAAGTACCATTATAATTTTTAATTTCTAAACCTGTTGGTAAATCATCAAAAACTACCTGAGTATTATCCTCTGTAGCCATAACAGAGATAAAATTTAAATAATTGGTTTGTGGATTTTCGTTAGTAAACATACCAGCTCTAAAAGTAGTACCTAATGCAGATGAACCTTTGCTTACTAATGCGCCTGCTTGAGCACTGCTACCTCCTATAACTCTTACAGATACATAAATTACATTGTCTGATTCTATAATAAAACCTTTGTTATTAAATACAACACTTGTTGTTCTTGAGTCTACAAAAAGTTGCCCCTCTTGATTATCAATAAAATATTCTTTAGGAGTATCTTTAGAAACTATACCTGTGATATTATTGAACTCATTACCAACATTTGTTATAGTAAAACTTACATTATTAGTGCTAGGTGTAGAAATATAAATATATTGATTTCCGGGATTTGCATTTCCGCTTTCAGCATACGTTAAAGGGGGTATAAAATGTTTTTTACTTAGTTGTGCATTTAAAGGATTTATATATATAAAAACAAAGGCAAAAATTAAAAAAGATAATGAAAGCTTCAATGAATTTGATTTAAAATGTTACTGTTTCATAAAAATAGTAAGAAATTAATTAAAATGGCCTAATCTTATTAAAGATTAGGCCATTTTAATAGATAATTCTATAAGATTATGAGATATTATTTACAAATCTCTCTTTAATAATAGTTTGTATGATAAATAAATAAATAAAAATGTCCATAAAGAAACAATAAGTACATTAGAAAATTCTACTGCGTAACTCTTAGTAAACACTTCACCCATTGTATTTGCGGCAGATCTTACAGCTCCTAGTCTAGAAAAAGGTTCTTTTATTAGATTAGACATTGCCTCTAAGGGTAAAAATTGCATAATAGCGTCTACTTTTTCACCTGTATTTTCAGCACCTTGAAATTGCCAATATAAATAGCCTTTAAACATACTTTCTATAATTAACCAAACAAACATTGCTCCAACTGCAAAAGCAGATCTTTTTACTAAAATACCTAAGAATAATCCAAAAGAGAAAAAGCCAACTAGTTTTACAAAAAAGGCTAATAAATAGTCTAAATCTGACATTATGATTGAAAATTCATCATAATCTGAATACACTTTACCTAATATGAATGAAACTACGAATACAAATAGGGTTGATATTAAAGCAAAAGCAATTACCGTGTAAAACTTAGAAAGTATAAATTCTTTTTTACTTAAACCATCAATTAAATTTTGTTTCAGGGTTTTGTAACTATATTCATTAGACATCATAGAAACAATAACAAGTAATAAGAAAAACTTTAAAATCGCAGCTATAAAAGTATTAAAGTGCCATATGTATGGAAAATTAAAAATACCGGCGTCAGCTAGGTGTAATTTAAAACTACCAAATTCAAATTTAATGGCAGCTATTAAAGCGATTGATGTTAGCAAACCAAAGTAAATAATAGATAAAACTTTACTTGCTTTATTATATCTTAATTTATGAAATTCTATATTAAGAAGTCTAAACATGACTGTTTTTTTTAGTTGATTAGTTGCTTTTTGTTAAATCTAAAAATTGTTGTTCTAAACTTGGTTTACGTTTTACCAAATGGCTTAATACAAGTCTATTTTTAAATAAAAAACTGTTTATTTCTGAGGCAGAAATCTCTTCATTCAATGTTGCAATAATTAGATTTTGTTCTTTGGTAACTTTTAAAATAGCATCATGATTTTCCAATAATGAAATTAATTCATCTTCATTATTATCTATTTTAAGTTCGAACAAACCTTTCGAGGCTGTCATTTCATCAACCTTACCAGAATATAATTTTACTCCTTTTCTAATTACAACTACATGACTACATACTTTTTCAACTTCGTCTAAAAGGTGAGAAGCCAATAATATTGTAGTGCCATTAGCTGCAATTTTTTTTATAATTTCTCTTATTTCATGAATTCCTTGAGGATCTAAACCATTTGTAGGTTCATCTAAGATTAAAATTTCTGGATCGTTGAGTAATGCAGATGCAATTGCTAAACGTTGTTTCATACCCAGTGAAAAAGTACTAAACTTACTATTTCTTCTTTCAAATAGATTTACTGTTTTTAATTTTTCTTCAATTTTTTCTGTAGAGATACTTTTAATACTGCAGATTAAAGATAAGTTTTGTGTAGCAGTCATGTAAGGGTAAAAGTTTGGGCGCTCAATAATTGCACCAACTTTCTTTAAGGCATCATGGGTAGATAATTTTCCATCAAACCAAGAAAACTCACCTGAAGTTTTATTAACAACATTTAAAATGATTCCTAAGGTCGTAGATTTCCCACTTCCATTTGGGCCAAGAATACCATAAACATTCCCTTTTTTAATATCAAAAGATAAATTATTTACAGCATGAACTTTGCCATATTTTTTGTCAAGATTTTTGAGTGATAAGATAGTTTCCAATGAAATTGATTTAGCCAGTTATATAAGATAAGACGATTAAAATACAATTTTGTTACGAAAACTTTTGAATAGAATTTCTTTAAATAATTCTAAAAATCATTATAATCAAAGTCATCATAATCTCCAAATTCGTCATCTAAATCATCTTGATCATCAAAATCATTTCCTAATTTGTCCGCAATAAATTCCTTTTCTGGAGCTTCACTTGGTATTGTTCCTACTTCTAAGATAGTTTGTGGTAAATCAGTTCTTTTATCCTCATTTATTTCAACTACATCTACATAAAATGTCCACATTTTTAAAAAGTCATAGACATAAATGAGTTTATTGTTTTCATTAGGGAGTGTTTCATTTAAAATGCAGGTTTGCATTGATATTGATTCTCCTGCTTCAGCCATATTAAAAAGTGGAATTTCTTCACCTTGATTCCATTCATCATCTGTTCTGTAAAAAGACGCCATTTCCTGACCTTCAAAACCAAATGATTTTGCGATAATAAAATGTAAATGTTCTAAATTTATTGAATTTTCAACTAAAATAGTTCTTAAAACATCTTCTTTAGTATCTAGAATAATTCTTATTTTGTACATAAAATTACATGATTTTCAGTTGCAAAAATACAGTTTTTTATGTGTATTTTTACATCATAATTCAAGCAGATATGGATACAAAACGTCTTTTAGCAGCATTTAACAGTCGAAATAAGAATACATTAATGGAAACGCTTGATATTGAGTACGTTGCTATAGGAGAAGATTTTTTAACTGCTAAGATGCCGGTTTCTTCTAAGGTGCATCAACCCTATGGACAATTGCATGGTGGAGCTACAGCAGCGTTAGCAGAAACTGTAGGAAGTGCAGCGTCAAATTTTTTTATTGATTCTAAAAATCAATTTATAAATGGTATTCAGCTCTCTATTAACCATATTAAAAGTAAAACTGATGGAGTTGTATATGCTACTGCAAAAAATATTCATAAAGGAAAAAGTACACATCTTTGGGAAGTGATAATAGTGGATGAGTTACAAAACTTAATATCAGTAGCAAAAATGACGAACATTGTTTTAGCAAAAAAATAGCACTACGTTGAGTTTATTTAAAAAAATTGCAGATTCTTACGAAAAAAACAAACCTTTTGTTGCTTACAATAAGCCAAATGAAACATTACTCTCTGGTTTTTTTCTTTCTAATGATACTTTACAAAAAATTACTGATTTCAATGCCTCAGGATTTGTTTTTGCTCCTTTTAATGAAGATGAAGATGCTATTATTTTCCCTTTAGAGCAATCTGAATTTATCAATGAAGATCTCTATTTTAATGATACTTTTTTAGAAAGTAATTCGGTTTTAAAAAAGCCAGGTCTTAATTTAAAAGAAAAACATATAGAGATAGTAGCTAAAGCAATTGCTAAAATTAAAGAACAAAACTGCAAGAAAATTGTAATTTCAAGACTTGAAGAAATACAATTATCAAGTTTCGATTTATTAGCGGTATTTAAATCATTGCTTCATCATTATAGAAATGCTTTTGTATACGTATGGTTTCATCCAAAAGTAGGGCTTTGGTTGGGAGCAACACCAGAAACGTTATTACATGTGTCTGAAAACTCTTTTCAAACAATGTCTTTAGCAGGTACACAGCTTTTTAATGAAAATAAAAACCCTATTTGGAAAAGTAAGGAGTTAGAAGAACAAATTCTAGTTACCAATTTTATTAAAAAACAATTAAAACCAATTTCTTCTGACTTAAAAATTAATAATACAGAAACAGTTAGAGCAGGTACTCTTTTGCATTTAAGAACTAGGGTAGAGGGAGAATTAAAGAAGAATATCTCTTTAGAAAAACTAATTAGAGCTATACACCCAACGCCTGCAGTTTGTGGTTTTCCTAGAGAGGAATCAAAAGATTTTATACTAAAAAACGAGTCTTATCATCGGGGTTTTTATACTGGGTTCTTAGGTGAGCTAAACCTTAGTAATGGTGAAAATAAAAAACAAAGGTCAATACTTTTTGTAAATCTTCGTTGTATGTCGATTGCTTCTAATGTTGCTAAAATTTATGTTGGTGGAGGTATCACTAAAGATAGTGATCCAGAAAAAGAATGGTTAGAAACTGTAGCAAAAAGTAATACTATGAAGCAAGTTTTATAAAAAAACCACAACTCTTAAGAGTTGTGGTTTTAGAAGTGTAAAATTGAATTTGAATTTATTTGTTATTTTTAAATATCATCAAAAGAAATATCTGTAAAGTCTTTTGCACTTTCTGTAGATTCTTCTGTATTTGTATTTTCTTCCTTCTTATAATCTTTCTGATGACGTTCAGAGATCACTTCGTTTCCTTTTTCAGCAATAATGTAGTCAGTTGCTTTCTTTAACATTTCATGGAAATCTGAGAAGTCTTCCTTATAAAGGTAAATCTTGTGTTTTTGATAATGAAAAGAACCATCATCGTGTGTGAATTTTTTGCTTTCAGTTACTGTTAAGTAGTAGTCATCTGCTTTAGTAGCTCTAACATCAAAAAAGTAAGTTCTTCTTCCAGCTCTTAGTACTTGTGAAAAAATTTCTTCTTGTTCAACTCTCTCTGCCATAATCTTTGCTATAGTATTTACATTATATTTGTTATTGTTACAAATCTAATAAAATATTTTACTTAGCAATACGAAACATTAAATTTCTTTTTCTAAAAGTTGTTGTTCATAGAGATCTTTGTAATACCCATCTGTTTTTATAAGTTGATTATGAGTTCCTTGTTGTGTAATTTCCCCACTATCTAATACAATTATTTTGTCAGCATTTTTAGCAGATGAAACTCTATGACTGATAATAAAAGTTGTTTTATTTTTAGATATTTTTTTTAGGTTGGATAGTATTTCTTCCTCTGTTTCAGTATCTACAGCAGATAGACAGTCATCAAAAATTAAAATTTTAGGATCTTTTATAATGGCTCTAGCTATAGAAACTCTTTGTTTTTGTCCTCCCGATAAAGTTACACCACGTTCTCCTAATATTGTTTGGTATCCGTTTGTGAAATCTATGATGTTATTATGCACTACTGCATTTTTTGCAGCTGCTATTATTTCATCTTTACTAGCTTCTTCTTTTCCAAATTTAATATTATTTTCAATTGTATCTGAAAAAAGAAAAGGGTCTTGTGGTACAAAACCTATTTGTGCTCTTACATCGTTTAAATTACATTCTATAATAGGCTTGTCGTCTATTAAAATTGTTCCTTCTGTAACGTCATACAGTCTAGTTATTAATTCTATTATTGTAGATTTTCCGCTTCCGGTTTTTCCAAGTATGGCAAGTGTTTCTCCTGATTTAACATCTAGGTTAATAGATTTTAGAGCTGTAATATTTGTATCATCATAGGTAAAAGAAACGTTTTTAAATGTTATTTTTCCTAATATGTCTGTTTTATTATTATTGCTGTTGTTTATCTCAGGGGTTTCATTTAAAAATTCATTAATTCTAGCTTGTGATGCCTCTGCTTGTTGTACCATAGAAGTTACCCATCCTACCACTGCTACAGGCCACGTTAAGATGTTAACATACATAATGAATTCAATAATTACTCCAGATTGTATTTCGCCATTAATATAACGTAATCCTCCAATGTAAATAACTATCAAATTGCTTATTCCTATTAGTAATATCATTAAGGGGAAAAACAAAGCGTTTGCTTTTTGTAAATTGATGTTTTTTTCTTTACTCTCGTTTGAAATAGCATCAAAATCTTTAATAATAGATTGTTCTATTCCGTACGATTTTACAACATTTATTCCTGAAAAGAATTCTTGATTAAAGGTGGTTAATTTTGACAAATATTGTTGAACTACAGTACTTCTTTTATGAATAACTTTACTTAGAACAAAAATAGATATAGATAGGAGTGGAAAAGGAATTAATGTGTACATGGTGAGTTGTTTATCTACCTGTAACATTTGTGTAAAACCAACTGCAAATAAAACAATCATATTCATTGTGTACATAATCGCTGGGCCAACATACATTCTAACTTTAGAAACATCTTCGCTAATTCTATTCATTAAATCACCTGTCCTATTTTTTTTATAGAAATTTAAAGATAATCGCTGGTATTGTTGGTAAATTTCATTTTTTAGGTCAAACTCAATCAGCCTAGATGTTACAATAATTGTTTGTCTCATTAAAAAAGTAAAGAACCCACTAAGTAAAGCTACACCAATAATAATAAGTACATTTTTTAAGAGTTCTTGTTTTACAAATACAATGTCAGTAACTGTATTGTTTAAATACTCTTCAACAATATTAAAAGAGTTTCCTATAATTCTAGGTACTTGTAGTGCAAGTAATTTAGAAAGTATAGTAATTAGCAAACCAATAATAATTCGCCATTTATATTTAGATAAATATTTATTTATGTATTGTAATGCTTTCAATGAAAAAATATTAAGAAGAAAGCGCGAAGATACGAGTTTCATGAGTATAAATTTTCTTAAAAAAGAATTAAAAAGAGGCTGTTCAAAAGTAAAATAATACTACTTTTGCACTGCAACCAAAAGCAATATATTTAAGTTCTTTATAATGATTAACAGAAGACATATTCGAGTTAAAGTAATGCAATCTGTGTACGCCATGCAACAATCTCACAATGATGATATGGTGAGAGAAGAAAAGTTTTTAAAACATAGCATTTTAAAAATGTTGGATCTATATGTGCTAAATTTTCAACTACTTGTAGAGGTGCAAAAATTGGCATCTAAAAAAATAGCATTATCAAAAAAGAAAATCTTAGCTACTTCAGAAGATTTAAAACCCAACACAAAATTTATAGACAATACTTTAATTACTACTATAGCAGAAAGTATCGCTTTAGAAAGTTATTTAGCGCTTAACAAGCTTAATCATTGGTCTTTTGATGATGAGTATGTAAAAATTATTTTTGATGAACTACAGAAAAGTGATTTTTATGCAGATTACTTAAATAATAAAGAAATTTCTTTTAAGTCAGACAAAGCATTTGTTATCGATTTTTACAAGCAAATTATTGCACCTAATGAAAAGCTAGCAGAATTTTACGAAGATAAAATGATTTCTTGGGTAGATGATATACCTTTTGTAAATACGTGGATTTTAAAAACGTTAAACAAGCAAAAAGAAGGGAAAACATTTCAGCTTGGTAAGTTGTATAAAGATCAAGATGACGAAGATTTTGTTTCTGAATTATTTCGAAAAACAGTCTTAAAACATAAAACATACGAGCAAGATATTACAGATAAAACACCAAATTGGGAAACAGATAGAATTGCTGATATTGATATGATATTAATAAAAATGGCAATAACAGAGTTTGTGAATTTTGGGTCAATACCTGTTAGAGTAACTATCAATGAATATATAGAAATTGCAAAAGATTATTCTACAACTAAGAGTAGTTATTTTATAAATGGTGTTTTGGATAAAATTTCAAAAGAATTTTTAGAAACTAAAAAAATCGTAAAAATAGGTAGAGGATTGCTTTAAATTTGCGTACATAAATTTTAATTTATTATTTTTACAAAAACTTAATATATAATGAAAAAATCAGTAATTTTAGTTGTTTTTCTAGCAACTTCATTAGCATTTATTTCTTGTGGAAACAGCAATAATGCTTCTTCTAAAATAAATAAAGACAATTTAGAGAGTGCAAAAACTAGAGATGTAGAAATTAAAAACGGAGCTGCATTAGTAACTTTCGATGAAATTGAGTATGATTTTGGTACTGTTACAGAAGGTGAAATTGTAGAAACTGTTTTTAAATTAACAAACTCAGGTACAACAGATTTAGTTATTACAGACGCTCAGGTAACTTGTGGTTGTACAGTTCCTGTTTGGCCAAAAGACCCAATTAAGCCAGGAGCAATAGAAGAAATTAAAGTAAGGTTTAATACTAATGGTAAAAGTAATAGACAACAAAAAAATATTACTTTAATTACTAATACGGAAACTGGAAGAGAAATATTAACGCTTAAAGGAATGGTTACTCCAAAAGCATAAACAATAAAACAAATGGATTCAGGAAGTTTAGCAAGTATGTTGCCTTTTTTAGCAATGATATTAGTCTTATATTTTTTTATGATAAGGCCACAGATGAAACGTCAGAAAAAGGAAAAAGCATTTCAAGCAGAAATTAAAAAAGGTACTAAAGTTATTACAGCTAGTGGTATACATGGTAAAATTGTAGAAGTTAATGAAACAGATAACACAATAACTTTAGAAACAGGTGCAGGAAAAATAAAGTTTGAACGTTCTTCAATTTCGATGGAATTAAGTAAAAAATATTTAACTCCAACAAAAAAGTAATAGAATAGATTTTTTTAAAGTGGGTTTTCTTCTTTTGGAGGGAAACCCACTTTTTTGTTACCTGACTTTTCATTAGCTTGCATTAAAAATATTTAGTATTGAAAACATCTAAGAAAATACCTAAAACACTTATTGTTTTTTTAATTATCTCCTTTTTTATATGGTTGTTAATTACATTTTCTAAAGAGTATACCACGGAAATAAGTTTACCAATCACATTTAAAAATATTCCTCAGAATAAATTATTACAAGAACCACATCTCAAAACGTTAAGATTGTCTGTAAAAGCTTCCGGGTTTAAGTTAGTTACAACACAAATTAGTAATAGAGAAGTAGTTATTGATGCTTCAAAATTAAAAAAGAATAAAAATGGCAGCTATTATTTACTTTCTAAAAATCATTTTTTAAAAATTCAAAAACAATTATTTACGGATATTCATTTGCAATCCATAGAATTAGATACGATACCTTTACAAATAGGTGAGTTGGCTTCTAAGTATGTTGGCGTAAAGTCAAATTTAGATTTAAACTATCATATTGGTTATGACCTTATACAACCAATAGTATTACAGCCCGATTCAATTCTAATTTCAGGTCCATTGTCACAGATAAAACAAATAGACAACTTAGAATTATTGCCACTTGTTCTTTCAGATGTAAAAAAAGATTTCACAAAAAAGTTGTCCATAAAAAAAATAACTGAATTAAAGAATATTCAGTATGCTAGAGATGAGGTTATTTTGTCTGGTAGTGTAGATAAATTTACAGAAGGTAAAATTATGGTACCTTTTACAATTAAAAATAAGCCAGAGCAAGTTAATTTAACCATACTTAATGATGAAGTTCAATTAACTTTCGTAGTTGCGTTATCTAATTTTAATGATGTTTCTAAAGCGTCTTTTAAAATAGAATGTGATTATTTATTATCTAAAAAAAATAATCTATCATATTTGGTTCCTAAAGTAGTTTTAAAACCAAATTTTGTGAGAAATATAAAATTATTACCCTCAAAAATTGACTTTTTAATTCAAAAATAATATGAAGATAGTTGGATTAACAGGCGGAATTGGAAGCGGTAAATCTACTGTAGCAAATTACTTTTCATCTTTTGATAATGTAGCAATTTATATTGCAGATGAACAAGCCAAAAAGCTAATGCAAACCTCACAATTAATTAAGCAAAAGATAAAAGAAGTTTTTGGAGTTAGTTCCTATATCGGTAATTCTCTCAATAAAAAATATATTTCTAATATTGTTTTTAAAGATACCTCTAAATTAGAGTCTTTAAATAAAATTGTACATCCAGAAGTTAGAAAACACTTTCATAATTTTCTAAAAGAAAAGAGAAATAAGTCAATAATAATATATGAAGCAGCCATTCTTTTTGAAAGTGATAATAGTCAGTTTTGTGACTCCATAATTACTGTTTACACAGATCCTTCCACTAGAATAAAAAGAGTAATTGATAGAGATAATGTTTCAAAAGAAAATGTTTTATACAGAATGAAAAATCAGTTATCTGACACTCATAAGTTACTACAATCTAATTATGTTATTTATAATGAGGATCTTAATAAGACTAAAGATCAAGTCCGGAAAATCCATAAAATTTTAACAAAAAAGTCTTAATTGATTTAATTATTGTTAATGATTTTGTTAAATTACTCTTAAAATTGAATTAAATCTGTTAATCAACGTTAAAAACACATTTTTCAATTTTTTAAAGACTTAACTTTGATTTATGGGCAAAAAAATGTTTGTTCTTATCGTAATTTTAATGAGCATTTCCTTAATTGGAATAATTGCTGTTCAACTCTATTGGATTGATAATGCTGTTGAAAGTAAAAAACAACAATTTAGGAATGATGTTCAAAAATCTTTAGGAAGAGTTGCAGAACGAATTAATGAAAAAGAGCAAGATTTAATAGATCGAAAGATTGAAGGAATGATAGAGAATATTGGTTTGGCAAATGCTGCTCAAATAAAAAATTATTTTTTTCAAGAGATAGATACAACTACAAAACAAACATTTTCTCTAGGAGCAACTTACTTAGAAGAAAACTTTAAATTACCAAGTGAAGAGTTTTTAGACAATGATAGCATTATCTTAAAAAGAATTTCCGGTAAAAAAGATTTCTTTCAAACCAAAACTTTTATAGGGATTGACAAAAAGTCGAATTCTGAAGGTATACGATCTTCTTTTACTAAAAGATATACTAATTTAGAAAAAGAGTACAATTATGAGACCTTTAGAAGCTTATTTGAAAAAAAGCCAATACATCAACGTGTTAGTAACCGAGAGTTGAATGCAACTATAAAAGATGAATTGAATAAAAGAAATATTTTTTTAGATTTTAAATACGGTGTCTATGGTGTTGACGGTTTGGCAACAAAATTAAAGTCTGGTTATTACACGATTAATAAAAAAAATAGCTACAGGTATCCCTTGTTTTTTAATACAGAAGATTTACCTGTCCATTTTTTATACGTAACCTTTCCAACAAAAAACAATCATATATTATCGGGTATTTCTGGGATTTTATTGTTGTCTTTATTTTTTATTTTTATTATAATAATTGCATTTTCTAGTTCTCTCTATCAATTAATCAAACAAAAAAAGCTTTCAGAAATAAAGACCGATTTCATCAATAACATGACACATGAGTTTAAAACTCCTATTGCAACAATAAATTTAGCAATAGATTCAATTAAAAATCCTAAAATCATATCAGATAAAGAGAAGGTAGAACGTTATGTAAATATGATTAGAGATGAAAATAAGAGAATGCATACACAAGTAGAAAATGTTTTAAGAATTTCTAGATTAGAAAAGAACCAATTAGATATTAGTAGGGAAACAATAGATATTCATGACACAATAGAGGAAGCCTTAAGTCATGTGCATTTATTAATACAGGACAGAAAAGGAATTATAAATACCCACTTAGAGGCATTAACTTCAGAAATCTCTGGAAACGAATTCCACTTAACTAATGTAATTGTAAATATATTAGAAAACGCAATTAAATATTCTGATGGATCGCCTAAGATTGATGTATTTACAGAAAGTACGAACAAGTTTTTCATCTTTAAAATAATAGACGAAGGAATTGGAATGAATAAAAATGTACAAAAAAATGTTTTTGATAAGTTCTATAGAGAGCAAAAGGGAAATATTCATGATGTAAAAGGTCATGGATTAGGTTTAGCTTATGTGAAAGAAATTGTAGAAAAACATCATGGAACAGTTTTTGTTGAAAGTGAAAAGGGAAAAGGAAGCATATTTACAGTAAAGTTACCTTTAATTTAAAAGTTTAAAAATGGGAAGTAAAAAAATTTTATTAGTGGAGGACGATCCAAATTTTGGAACAGTTCTAAAAGATTATTTAGCGTTAAATGATTACAACGTAACACACGCAAAAGACGGTATAGAAGGTCTTATTATGTTTAAAAATAGCGATTACGATTTGTGTATTTTAGATGTAATGATGCCAAGAAAAGATGGTTTTTCTTTGGCTCAAGACATTAGAGCTACCAACAAAGAAATTCCGATCATATTTTTAACGGCAAAAACATTAAAAGAAGACGTTCTAAAAGGGTATGCTGTTGGTGCAGACGATTATTTAAATAAGCCTTTTGACTCTGAGGTTTTATTGCACAAAATTAAAGCTATTTTACATCGAAAAGAATCTGATAAAACAACAGAATCAGAACAATTTGAATTTCAGATAGGTTCTTTCTTTTTTAATTCCAAGTTAAGACATTTATCTACAGAAAAAGAAGCAGAGCCAAACAAATTATCTCCTAAAGAAAGCAAGTTATTACGCATGCTAGCTATTCATAAAAATGATTTAATGCCTAGAGAATTGGCATTAACAAAAATTTGGAGAGATGATAATTACTTTACTTCTAGAAGTATGGATGTATATATTGCAAAACTTCGTAAATATTTAAAAGAAGATGAAAATGTAGAAATTTTAAATATTCATGGAGAAGGTTTTAGATTGGTAGATAAATCATAAAAACTATACTTCCTAAATATAAAAACTCAACTTAGTTTTAAGTTGAGTTTTTTGTATTTTTATACAATGGCTGATTTTATAAAAATTTACAACAAAAACCCAAATCCGAAAGAGATTCAAAAAGTGGTTAAGGTTTTAAAAAATGGAGGTTTAATAATTTATCCAACAGATACTGTTTATGGTTTGGGTTGCGACATTACAAATACAAAAGCACTAGAAAAAATAGCAATTATAAAGGGTGTTAAATTAGAAAAAGCGAATTTTTCTTTTGTTTGTAATGATCTTAGTCATTTATCTAATTATATTAAACAGATAGACTCATCTACATTTAAACTATTAAAAAGAGCATTACCTGGTCCTTATACATTTATTTTACCAGGAAGTAATAACTTACCAAAAGCCTTTAAAAAGAGGAAAACAGTAGGTATTCGAATACCAGATAACAACATTGCTAGAACTTTGGTAGAAGCTTTAGGTAACCCAATTGTCTCTTCTTCTATAAGAGATGATGATGATATTTTAGAGTATATTACAGATCCAGAATTAATTTTTGAAAAGTGGAATAACTTGGTAGATTTAGTTATAGATGGTGGTTATGGAGACAACTTAGCCTCTACAATTATTGATTTAACAACAGATTTTCCAGAGGTTATTAGAGAAGGAAAAGGATCAATAGATATTTTATAACATTATTTTAAATCTGTAAACCTCTTTCTATTAAGAATAAAATATTGCCAAACTATGCTAGTATGTTTGTAATAGTTATTTTTCTTATGAGTCTCTTTTCTTTTCTTTAAAAAAGTGCCTAAACACTTATAAAAACTTATATGAGCTTTTAGAATGGCTAAAGTGTGTTTTGTTTTTCCTTCAATAATAAATTTTATACCAGCAATTCCATCTAAAATTAAACGAGATAATATTATAAATATTACCGATTTTAAAGGCACATTTTTCAATATATTTAACAAACTGTTTCTAAAATTTAAAAATGTTTTTCTAGGGTTTGTTTCCTGTAATGTAGCCCCTCCAACATGATACACAGTAGATGTACCAACATACTTTATGTTGTAACCTAAATTTTGAGTTCTCCAGCATAAATCTATTTCTTCTTGATGTGCAAAGTAATCTTCATCAAAACCTTTTAGTTCACGAAAGACTGATGAACGTATAAAGAAACAAGCGCCAGAAGCCCAAAAAATATCAGAAATATCATTAAATTGATTTTTATTTTCTTCAAGATGATTAAAAATACGTCCTCTACAATAAGGGTAACCAAAGTAATCTATAAAACCACCTGCAGCACCAGCATATTCGAACTTATTTTTATTTTTAAAGTCTAAGATTTTGGGTTGTACAATAGCTGTATTTTTATTTTGTTCAAACTCTTTAGTAATAGAATTTAACCAATTTTCTGTAACCTCAATATCAGAATTAATTAATCCATAAATATCTGCATCTACAGAAAGTAAAGCATCATTATACCCTTTTGCATAACCACCATTTTCTTTATTTTTTAATATTTTTACAGTAGGATAAAATTCTTTAATATACGCTATAGAATTATCTGTAGATGCATTGTCTGCAACATAAACTTCTGCTTGTGGTAAGCTAAAATTTACAACAGAGGGTAAAAACTGTTCTAACAGCTTTTTACCATTCCAATTTAATATAACAATCGCGGTTTTCAAGGTTGCGAATTTACATTTTATAACTGAGTTTTTTAATAAAGTTTTCTTAATTGTAACTTGGAACGTCTTTTAAGAAAATATAACTTTCATTTTTAAAATCCATTTTGCAGTAAAAGTGCTGCATCCCATTTGTAACTATTAAATAGTTTGCCTTAAGTTTTAAATTGTAACGTGCAATTTGGTCAAAAGTATCTTGGGTAATTTTTATAGAAGGTGCTTTGCACTCTACAATTATCTCTGGTTTACCGTTTTTATTAAAGATTAAGATGTCAGTTCTTTTTTTACGATTATTAATAACAAGTTGCTTCTCTAAAGCTATAAGGCTTACTGGATATCGTTTTTCATCAATTAAATAGTGTATAAAGTGCTGACGAACCCATTCTTCTGGAGTAAGAACCAAGTATTTTTTTCTCAAATTATCAAAAATAAGCACCTTATTTTCGCTATTTTTGACTTTATAATTAATGTTAGGCAGATTGAGTTTTTGCATCAATCAAAAGTAAGAAAATGAACGAAATTAAAAACATTGTTTCAGATATTAAAAATGGAACTATAAAACCCATCTACTTTCTTATGGGTGAAGAACCTTACTATATTGATAAAATTTCTGATTATATTGAAGAAAATGTGCTTGAAGAAGCAGAAAAAGGGTTCAACTTACAGGTAATGTACGGAAGAGACGTTTCTATTGATGATATTGTTGCTTCTGCTAAACGTTACCCAATGATGGCAGAAAAGCAAGTTATTATAATTAAAGAAGCTCAAGATTTAAGCAGATCTATAGAAAAATTAGTTAGCTATGCAAATACCCCTCAACCAACTACAGTATTGGTTATTAATTATAAATACAAAAGACTAGATAAGCGTAAAAAACTGCATAAAGCAATTGCTAAAACTGGCTTAGTTTATGAAAGTAAAAAGTTATATGATAATAAAGTAGCAGATTGGATTCGTAGAGTTTTAAGTGGTAAAAATTATCAAATAGCTCCTAAGGCTGCACAAATGTTAGTTGACTTTTTAGGAACTGATTTAAGTAAAATAGCAAATGAATTAGATAAGTTAACTTTAATACTACCTAAAGAAACCATTATTAATGATAATCACATAGAAGAGAATATAGGTATTTCTAAAGATTTTAATAATTTTGAATTATTAAAAGCTATTGGTGATAAAAATGTTCTAAAGGCAAATAGAATTATTAATTATTTTGTCGACAACCCTAAGAATAATCCAACAGTGATGACAATCTCTTTGTTGAATAATTTTTTCACTAAGCTTTTATTATTTCACGGTCTACAAAATAAGTCTAAAGATGCTGTATCTAAAGCATTAGGGGTAAACATTTATTTTGTAGAAGATTACTTTTTGGCTTCTAGAAATTACCCAATGCGTAAAGTAGCGCAGATAATTGCATTTTTAAGAGATGCAGATGTAAAAAGTAAAGGAGTAGGGGCAAACCAAACTCAAGGAGATATCTTAAAAGAATTGATTTTTAAAGTTTTACATTAAATAAATTTATCAAATGAAAAATATATTTAAACAAAAAATTACTGAAGAAGTTCTAGAAAGAATTAATAATCTTACTAAAGATTCACAACCAAAATGGGGTACAATGTCTGTTTCACAAATGCTAGCTCATTGCACAGTAACTTATGAAATGGTTTACACAAACAAACACAAAAAGCCAAATGCTTTTACAAGATGGATTCTTAAAACAATTGTTAAAAGTGCAGTAGTATCAGAAAAACCATATCCTAAAAACAGTAGAACAGCTCCTCAGTTTTTAATTACAGATCAGAAAGATTTTTTAGAAGAGAAAAAGAGGCTTGAAAATTATATTATTCAAACTCAAGAATTGGGTGAAACATATTTTGACGGAAAAGAATCTAATTCGTTTGGTAAGCTTACAACTGCAGAATGGAATAATATGTTCTACAAACATTTAGATCATCACTTAACTCAATTTGGAGTATAGCAAAAAAAAAGCCTGATAGAAATATCAGGCTTTTTATTCGTAGACTAAGAAATACTATTCCTCAGTTTCTTCTTTTTTAGCTTTATCAGCTATAATTCTAGTTTCTTTATTAGCAACTTCCCAAGCAGTATGAAAAACTAAACGTGCTCTGTTTTCTAACAGTTCATAGTTAATTTTATCTGGTGTATCAGTAGGCTTATGATAATCTACATGAGTACCATTGAAATAAAAGATAATTGGCACATTATTTTTTACAAAGTTATAATGATCTGATCTGTAGTAAAAACGGTTAGGATCGTTCTCATCATTGTATTTATAATCTAAATTGATGTTTGTATACTTCTCATTCATTGCTTCAGAAATAGTATGCAACTCTGTACTTAACTTATCTGAACCAATTAAATAAACATAGTTAGGATCTGCTTTATGTCTGCTATCAATTCTACCAATCATATCTATATTCAAATCACAAACTGTATTTGCTAATGGAAAAATAGGATCAACATCTGTATAGTATTTAGAACCTAAAAGTCCTTTTTCTTCACCAGTAACATGTAAAAATAAAATAGATCTTTTTGGTCCTTTACCAGCTTTAGCAGCCATTTGAAAAGCTTCTGCAATTTCTAACATAGCTACAGTCCCTGAACCATCATCATCTGCACCATTATAAACTAAACCGTTTTTAACACCTTCATGATCTAAGTGTGCAGAAATTACCACAATTTCTTCTGGCTTTTCAGAACCTTCTATAAATGCAACTACATTTTCTGAATCTTTAAACTTTCCTCTTCTTGTATTTTTATTAATCCATTCTGCAGGAACTTCTTGAAAATAATCATCTCCTCCTATTGGACTAACAATACCTTGACTTTTATAAAAGTTTTTTAAATATTCTACGGCCGTTTTTTGACCAGGTTCACCAGTTTCTCTTCCTTCAAACTCGTCAGAAGCATATGTAAATAAGTGATTACCTAAATCTTTTGCTGTAATAGTTGCTGCGTATTTTGCTGCCTGATCTACATTTGCATCTTCATTAGATGCTTCTTTGCTAGTACCACAAGCCATAAAAGCTAAAGCACTTGCAACATAAAGTATTTTTTTCATCGATTTAATTTTATTAATTATTAAAAACTAGTACCTCAAAAATAACAAAAAGTTACTCCTAATTCAAAATTAGTTTGCTTTAATAACAAACTGTTTTAACTTGGTATCGTAATTAATAATAGTATCAGGAAATAAATCTTCTAGAGCATTTATGTTATTTAACTCATCTATTGATCCAGAAATAACTTTATTGTCTTTAAATAAAATAACATTATCAGAAAATTGTAATGCTAAATTTACCTGATGTGTGGAGATAATTATGGTTTTAGAAGTTTTTTGAACCAATTTTTTAAGAAGTGCAAATATTTTTAAAGTATGATGTATGTCTAAGTGAGCAGTTGGTTCATCTAAAATTATAATCGCTGTATCTTGGGCTAAGGCTCTTGCAATTAAAACACGTTGTAACTGACCATCACTCAATTCATAAAAGAATTTGTGTTGTAAGTGTTCAATTTCTGTTTGTTGTAAAGCAATGTTTATTTTTTCGACATCATTATCAGATAATTTATCTATCCAATTGGTGTAAGGTTGTCTTCCTAAAGCTACTAATTCAAAAACAGTGAGTTGGCTTTCGGGTAAACGTTCCGTTAAAACTAAACTTAATAAGGTAGAAATATTTCTATTAGTATAGCTTTCTAAGTTTTTTTGGTTAATAAAAATTGAACCTGATAATGCATTTTGAACTTTAGCGATGGTTCTTAAAAATGTAGATTTACCAATTCCGTTTTTTCCTAAAACTGTAATTAAGTTTTTTTCTTTTAAATTTAGATTGATGTCTTTTGCAACAATAGTTTTCTTTTTTCTATTTACGTAACCAATAGATAAATTTTCAGTCTTTAAAACGATATTATTTTGATTTTTATCCATCTTAAATAAAAATTTTCTTTTTTCGAATTAATAACCAAATGACTACTGGAGCTCCAAATAAAGAGGTTATTGCATTAATAGGTAAAGTAAACTCGCTTGTTGGTAATTGTGCAATAGCATCGCAAATTAAAAGTATAATACCACCTAAAATAGCAACTGCAGGTATTAATATTTTATGATTTGATGTTGTGAAAAGTAATTTTGCAATATGAGGTACAGCCAAACCAACAAAAGCAATTGGCCCTGAAAATGCTGTAATTACACCTGCTAAAATGCTTGTAATTAGTAGAATAATATTCCTGTTTCTTTTGACGTTTATTCCTATACTTTTCGCATAATTTTCACCTAATAAAAAACTATTTAATGGTTTAATAATCGTTAAGCTACCTAAAATACCAATAAAATAAATAGTAGCAAAAACAGCTATTTCTGCCCAACTTAAATTACCTAAACTACCAAAGCTCCAATATATATATTGTTGGATTTCTGATGCTTTAGAAAAGTAAGCCAAAACACTAATAATAGCTGATGCTAAACTGCCAAACATTAGACCTATAATTAGAATAGACATTATATTTCTTACTTTATTTGCAGCAACTATAACTGCTGTTAATACCAAAAAGGCACCTAAACTTGAAGCGATTGGTAAAGACCAATTTGATATTGTTGGCGTAATTAAAATTCCGCTAAAAAAAGAAGAACCTAAAATTAGTATAGCCACTCCAAGACTTGCTCCAGATGAAATACCTAAAACAAAAGGACCAGCTAACGGGTTTCTAAATAAAGTTTGCATTAGCAAACCGCAAATTGATAAACCAGAACCTACTAAAACTGCAGTAATTGCTTTTGGTAGTCTAAAATTGAGAATTATAATTTCCCAACTTTCTTTAGAAGAAACACCTCCAAAAAGTGTAGAGAATATATCTTTTATTGGAATGGATACAGAACCTAAACTAACATTCACAAAAAATAGGATTACCAGTAAAACCGATAATAATATAAAGTGGACTGTGTAGTTTTTTGTAATCATAATTAATTAAGGACAACCTTGTAAATAGGCTAATAGTTTTTTAAGAAATCAACTAATTTTTGAACTGCTAAACCTCTGTGAGAAATTTTATTTTTTTCTGATGAACTCATGGTTGCAAAAGATTCATTGTAGTTGGTTGGTTTAAAGATTGGATCATATCCAAAACCTTTTTCACCTTGTTTTTCTGTTAAAATTGTACCAGTGCAAATACCTTCAAATAAAAATTGCTTTTCATTTAAGTTTAAGCAAATGGCAGTTCTAAATTGGGCATTTCTATCTGGTTCATCAATCAATTCATCCAATAATTTTTGCATATTTCTTTCTGTATTTTTGGGTTCACCAGCAAAACGTGCAGAGTATACACCAGGCTTGCCATTTAAAGCAGCTACTTCTAAACCAGTGTCATCAGCAAAACAGTTATAACCATAATTTTTGGTAATATAATCTGCTTTTAATTTGGCATTACCTTCTAAAGTAACCTCAGTTTCATCTACTTCTTCATTACAATTAATGTCTTTTAAGCTTAATAAATCAATTGAGCTTGGTAACATTTCTTGCACCTCTTTTAGCTTGTTTAGATTATTTGTAGCAAAAACTAATTTCATTAAAATTAAATTGATCTTGTACAAATGTAATCATTTTATAAAGTAGATTTATGTGAAAAATTAGATAGTGAAAAGATTGGTTTACTCATGATGATAAGGTTCATTTTTTAAAATTGTAAAACCTCTGTAGAGTTGTTCTACTATAAAAAGACGAATCATTTGATGAGAAAATGTCATTTTAGAAAGCGATATTTTTCCTTGTGATTTTTGGTATACAGCATTAGAAAATCCATAAGGGCCACCTATAACCAGAACCAATTGTTTTAGTCCAGCGTTCATTTTCTTTTGTAAATATTTCGAAAATTCAATAGATGTAAACTGCTTTCCTTTATCATCTAACAACACTAAAACATCTGTGTTTTGTAGTTTTTTAAGAATAAGTTCACCTTCTCTTTCTTTCTGCTGGAGTTCACTTAGGTTTTTAACATTTTTAATATCTGGTATTATATCTATCTCAAACTTAATGTAATGTTTAAGACGGTTTTGATATTCGTCTATCAAAAGCGATAGTTGTTTATGGTCTGTTTTTCCTATCGCCAAAAGTTTAATTTTCATAAGTCAAAATTACGAATTATGACGTTTGAATTGCTATTTTTACATCAGAATTAAATGATATGATTACAGAAGTGCAATTTCAGAATGAATTAGACTTAATAATAAAAAATGCGATAAGAGAAGATATTGGTGATGGAGATCACACCTCTCTTTCTTGTATTCCAGAAGAAGCAGAAGGCAAAGCTAAATTGTTGGTGAAAGATAAAGGTGTAATTGCAGGTGTAGAATTTGCAAAGCAAGTATTCGCTTATGTTGATGCAGATTTAAAAGTAGAAACATTCATGAATGATGGGGATGAAGTTAAGTTTGGAGATATTATATTTTATGTTTCAGGTAAATCTAGATCAATTTTAATGGCAGAACGTTTGGTGTTAAATGCCATGCAAAGAATGTCTGCAATTGCAACTAAAACAGCGTTTTTTTCAAACTTGCTAAAAGGTACATCAACTAAAGTTTTAGATACAAGAAAAACAACACCAGGAATTAGAGCTTTAGAAAAATGGGCTGTAAAGATTGGAGGAGGAGAAAATCATAGATTTGCATTATATGATATGGTTATGATTAAAGACAATCATATTGATTTTGCAGGTGGAATTTCAGCTGCAATAAATAAAACTAAAACGTATTTGGCTGAAAAAAACTTAGATATAAAAATTATTGTAGAGGCAAGAAGTATCGAAGAGATTGAAGAAATTTTGACCAACACAGGCGTATACAGGATTTTAATTGATAATTTTAATTACGAAGATACCAGAAAAGCAGTAGCTTTAATTGGCAACAAATGTTTAACAGAATCTTCTGGAGGTATAAATGAAGATACTATTAGAAAGTATGCAGAATGTGGCGTAGATTATATCTCTTCTGGAGCTTTAACCCATTCTGTGTATAATTTAGATTTAAGTTTAAAAGCCATATAAATTTCTATGTTAAATTTTTTTGATTGCGAAAAATACACAAAAATTGATTTTACGAATACTAAAATCAAAAAAGGAGAATATGATAACTGTACATTTTTAAATTGTAATTTTGAAGGTATCCATGCCTCTAACATTCAATTTGTAGAGTGTGAATTTATAGGATGCAATTTTAGTAATACAATTGTAAGCAATACAGCTTTTAAAGATGTTTCTTTTGTAGATTGTAAAATGATTGGGGTAAAATTTAATGAATGTGATTCTTTTTTGCTGCAATTCAGTTTTAAAGATTGCCAATTAAACTTTAGTTCTTTTTACCAACTAAATATTCCAAATACTAAATTCATTAGTACTAACCTAGAAGAGGTAGATTTTACTGAATGCAATCTTACTAGTTCAGATTTTAGTAACTCAGACTTACATAACATCATTTTTGAAAATACTATTTTAGAAAAAGCAGATTTTAGAACTGCAAAAAACTTTACTTTTAGTTTAGAGCAAAACAAAGTGAAAGGAGCACAATTTAGCAAAGAAAATCTTGAGGGGCTTTTATCAAAATATAAAATTGTTATAGATTAGTGGTATATGTCTAAAAGCGAAGCAAATAGATTTGATAAAATACCTGTGGTTAATACCTTAGTAAAGTTAGGAAAGAAAATTAAAATTCCTGGTTTAGAGGGTATGTCTTTGTTTGATGTGATTGAAATGTATGTTATTGGTATTGTTGAAGGTGCTCTAACAACTAGAGCAAGTGGTATTGCTTTTAGTTTTTTTATGGCAATTTTCCCATTTTTATTATTCATTTTAACGTTAATACCTTATGTACCCATAGAAGGAGCTCAAGAAGGGTTGTTAGCAATTATAAGTAACGTATTACCTCCTAAAACCTACGAAGCCGTAGACACTGTTATTATCGATATAATTAACAATCAATATGGAGGCTTGCTTTCTTTTGGTTTCATAGGCTCAATTTTTTTAATGACTAATGGAGTTAGTGCTATTTTTGGAGGTTTTGAATTTTCTTATCATGTTAAAGAAATTAGAAATGTTTTTAAAGGTTATTTTTTAGCCATGCTAGTTTCTATAATAATTGTTGTTTTTTTATTAATTACAGTTATAATTATACTTTTTTTTGAATTAATTTTAAAGTACTATGTTAGTTTAGGATGGTTAGAAGATCACATTACTTGGCTTCAAATTGTAAGAGGTATTATTTTCTTAGCAATGATATTTAGTACGGTTTCTATGTTATATTATTATGGAGTTAAAGACGCAAAGTACACTAAGTTCTTTTCTCCAGGTGCTGTATTTACAACTGCCTTATCTGTATTGTCTTTTTATTTATTTGGCTTTTATGTGACTGAATTTGCAAAGTATAACGAGTTATATGGTTCTATTGGAACGTTATTAATAATTATGTTATTTATTTGGTTGAATGCCATTATTTTGTTGCTTGGATTTGAGTTAAATGCATCAATTTATTCTTTACAAGTGTTAAATAAAAGCAAGTCTAGCGCTAAAAATCTGTAAGTTTTTCACGATATTTGCAGTTACAAAAAATAATTATTTTTTATCAATTACAAAGGTTTTTAAGTTTAGATAAATGATAATTTAACATTGATAACTTAATTTTATGAAGCCAAGTATCCCAAAAGGAACAAGAGATTTTTCGCCATCAGAAGTAGCTAATCGTTCTTATATTATGAACACAATTAAAACTGCTTTTGAAACTTTTGGATTTCAACCAATAGAAACTCCAAGTTTTGAAAACTCGTCAACTTTAATGGGTAAATATGGAGAAGAAGGAGATCGTCTTATTTTTAAAATTTTAAATTCTGGCGACTTTTTAAAGAAAGCAGATGAGCAGTTACTAACAGATAAAGAGAGTATAAAAGTAACCTCGCAAATTTCGGAAAAAGCCTTAAGATATGATCTAACAGTGCCTTTTGCAAGATATGTAGTTCAACACCAAAACGAAATTACGTTTCCTTTTAAACGTTATCAAGTACAACCTGTTTGGAGGGCAGATCGTCCTCAAAAAGGACGTTTTAGAGAATTTTATCAATGTGATGCAGATGTTGTTGGTAGCAAATCTTTATGGCAAGAAGCAGAATTTATACAATTATATGATACTGTTTTTACTAAGCTAGGTTTAACAGAAACAACTATTAAAATCAATAATAGAAAAATACTTTCTGGTATTGCAGAAGTTATTGGTGCCCAGGATAAATTAATCGACTTTACAGTAGCTTTAGATAAGTTAGATAAAATTGGTCAAGCTAAAGTAGAAGAAGAAATGCTATCAAAAGGTATTTCTGAAGAAGCCATTCAAAAAGTACAACCTTTATTTAATTTTAAAGGTTCCAATTTAGAAAACTTAGAGGCTTTAGAACAATTACTAGCTACATCAGAAGAAGGTTTACAAGGTGTAAAAGAATTACGTTTTGTAATTAATGCCACTACTGAGTTAGGCTTGCAATCTGCAAATTTAGAGGTAGATGTAACTTTAGCAAGAGGTTTAAACTATTATACAGGAGCAATTTTTGAAGTATCAGCCCCAAAAGGCGTAAAAATGGGTTCTATTGGTGGAGGAGGAAGATATGATGATTTAACAGGCATTTTTGGAATGAAAGATGTTTCTGGAGTTGGAATATCTTTTGGTTTAGATAGAATTTATTTAGTACTAGAAGAACTTGGTTTGTTTAAAACTGTAGATTTACCAAAACCAAAAGTACTTTTTATCAATTTTGGAGATGTAGAAGGCTTGTATTGTATGAAAGCAATATCAGAACTGAGAAAACAGAATATTAAAGCAGAATTGTATCCTGATTCAGCAAAAATGAAAAAACAAATGACCTATGCCAATAACAGAGAAATTGAATTTGTCGTTTTAGCTGGTTCTCAAGAAGTAGAACAAGAAATCTTTACATTAAAAAATATGATTACTGGAGAACAACAAAAATGTTCAAAACCAGATTTAATTAAAAAATTAAAATAGAATTATGGCCTTTTTTTTTATTGTTGCAATATTATACTCCAATAATGATTATTGATGCAAAAAAGGTTAAAATACGTTGCAAACACGTAAATTTGCAAAATAATAAAGTTTCAAAAAGTTTGAATTAACATCATAATGAACGAAGATAGAATTGAAGAAATAGGAGAAAACCACGTAGGAACCTCTGCAAAAACTCCGTTAAGAGCTGACGCTTTTGATATTTCTGATGATGAAAAAATAAAGAGAATAGAAGAAAGTGTTAAAGATATTTTAACCACTTTAGGTATGGATTTAACAGATGACAGTTTACAAGGAACTCCAAAAAGAGTTGCAAAAGCTTATGTAAACGAAATCTTTATGGGTCTAAATCCTAATAACAAACCAAAGGCATCAACATTTGACAATAATTATAATTATGGTGAAATGTTAGTAGAAAAAAACATTGTCGTGTATTCTACTTGTGAGCACCACTTATTACCAATTGTAGGTAGAGCACACGTTGCTTATATTTCTGATGGTAAAGTAATTGGTTTGTCTAAAATGAATAGAATTGTTGAGTACTATGCCAAAAGACCACAAGTACAAGAACGTTTAACCATGCAAGTAGTTCAAGCAATGCAAGAAGCGTTAGGAACAGATGATGTTGCCTGTGTTATAGATGCAAAACATTTATGTGTCAATTCAAGGGGAATTAAAGACATCGAAAGCTCGACAGTAACTGCAGAGTTTGGTGGTAAATTTAATGAGAAAGAAATAAAAAGAGAATTTTTAGATTATCTAAAAATGGATACTAATTTTTAAATTCTTGTAAATAATAAAAAAAACCGTTTAGAATTTTCTAAACGGTTTTTTATTTTATAGTGAGTTAAGTTTTAATTTATTAAAACCCATTCTCCTTTTTCAATTAAAGGGATAGCTTGCTTAAACTTCACAACCTTTTCTTCACCACTCATTACATTTTTAATGTTAACACGTTCGTTTCTACCAATTTTTGGCTGTTCTCTAACCACAGTTTCAACGGGTTCTGCAGATTGCTGACGAGAATTTTGAATGGCTTGTTCTGTTGTATTTTGCACATCAGCTTTACTGGTACTTAAACTTTCTCTTTTTTGCTGACGAGCTTCAGAAATTTGGTTTCTATCTTGTGCTGGTAATTCACCCTTAAATAAGAAAGATAAAACCTCTCTATTAATTTCGTCTACAGTTCTTTTAAACAATTCAAAGGCTTCAAACTTGTAAATTAATAAAGGATCTTTTTGCTCATAAGATGCATTTTGTACAGACTGTTTTAAATCATCCATTTTACGTAAATGATCTTTCCAGTTCTCATCTATAATAGCAAGTGTAATGTTTTTTTCGAAGTCTGTAACTAAACTTTTACCTTCAGTTTCATAAGCTTCTTTTAAATTGGTTACAACTTGTAAAGATTTAATTCCATCTGTAAAAGGTACTACAATACGTTCGTATCTATCCCCCTCATTTTCATAAACATCTTTAATTACAGGATAGGCTAAAACAGCATTTCTTTCAATCTTATCTTTGTAATGTTTGGTTACAACAGTATATAATTGATCTGTAATTTCCTTTTCTGATAACTTATTAAATTCATCTTCAGAAATAGGTGAAGTCATAGATGAAAAACGAATCAATTCAAATTCGAAATTCTGGAAATCTTTAACTTCTTTATTATTTAAAACAATTGCTTCACAAGTATCATAAATCATATTTGCAATATCTACCTGCAAACGTTTACCATCTAAAGCGTTTCTTCTTCTTTTATAAACAAACTCACGTTGAGCGTTCATAATATCATCATATTCTAATAAACGCTTACGAATACCAAAGTTGTTTTCTTCAACTTTTTTCTGAGCTCTTTCAATAGATTTAGAAATCATAGAATGTTGTATAACTTCTCCTTCTTTAAGACCCATTCTATCCATCATCTTTGCAATTCTGTCCGAACCAAATAAACGCATTAAATTATCGTCTAAAGCCACATAGAATTGAGAAGAACCTACATCTCCTTGTCTTCCTGCACGTCCTCTAAGCTGTCTGTCAACTCGTCTAGAATCGTGTCTTTCTGTACCAATAATTGCTAAACCACCAGCTTCTTTTACTTCTTTAGATAGTTTTATATCTGTTCCACGACCAGCCATATTCGTTGCAATAGTTACAATCCCAGGTTTACCTGCTTCTGCAACTACATCTGCTTCACGTTTGTGTAATTTTGCATTCAAAATATTATGTGGAATTTTACGCATTTGTAACATTCTACCTAATAATTCTGATATTTCTACAGAGGTTGTACCTACTAAAACTGGTCTTTTTTCAGCAACCAATTTTACGATATCATCAATTACTGCATTGTATTTTTCACGTGCAGTTTTGTATACTAAATCATCTTTATCATCTCTTGCAATTGGTTTATTTGTAGGAATCTCTACAACATCTAATTTGTAAATCTCCCAAAATTCACCTGCTTCTGTAATTGCTGTACCTGTCATACCAGACAGTTTTCTGTACATTCTAAAGTAATTCTGTAAAGTTACAGTTGCAAAAGTTTGAGTAGCATCTTCAATCTTTACGTTTTCTTTTGCTTCAATTGCTTGGTGCAGACCATCTGAATAACGACGTCCATCCATGATACGTCCTGTTTGCTCATCAACAATCATTACCTTGTTTTCCATAACTACATACTCAACATCTTTTTCAAAAACAGTGTATGCTTTTAAAAGTTGATTCATAGTATGAATACGTTCGCTCTTAATGCTAAAATCTTTATACAGTTCTTCTTTTAAAACTGCTTTTTCTTCTGTAGTTTTTTCAGAAGCATCTATTTCACCAATATTTACTCCAATATCTGGCAATACAAAAAAGGTATCGTTGTTCGTTTTTTCTGATAGATGAGCAATTCCTTTATCAGTTAAGTCAATTTGATTGTTTTTTTCTTCTACAACAAAATATAAATCTTGATCTATCTCTGGCATCAATTTATTATTGTCTTGCATGTAGGTATTTTCTGTTTTCTGCAGAATTTGTTTAATACCTTCTTGAGATAAAAATTTGATTAATGCTTTGTTTTTTGGTAATCCTCTATAAACTCTTAATAATAATTTTCCACCTTCTTTGTCATCACCTTCAGAAAGTAATTTTTTAGCTTCTGCTAAAACTTTTACTAAGTTTTGTTTTTGAAGAGATACTAAATTTGATACTAAAGGTTTTAATTCATTAAATTCATGAATATCTCCTTTAGGTATTGGTCCAGATATAATAAGTGGTGTTCTTGCATCGTCAATTAATACAGAATCTACCTCATCAATAATTGCATAGTTTGGAGCTCTCTGTACTAAATCATCTTTAGAACTAGCCATATTATCTCTTAAATAATCGAAACCAAATTCGTTATTTGTTCCATAAGTAATGTCTGCGTTGTAGGCTTTTCTTCTAGCATCTGAATTTGGTTGATGAAAATCAATACAATCTGTAGATAAACCATGAAATTCAAAAATAGGAGCCATCCAAGCTCTATCACGTTTTGCTAAATAATCGTTTACAGTAACAACGTGTACCCCATTACCTGTTAGTGCGTTTAAGTAAACTGGTAATGTAGATACTAATGTTTTACCTTCTCCAGTCATCATTTCTGCAATTTTACCTTGGTGTAAAACAGACCCACCAATTAACTGAACATCATAATGAATCATGTCCCAAGTTACTGGCTTACCAGCAGCATCCCAAGAATTAGCCCAATAAGCTTTGTCATCTTCTAATGATACATTTTCTTTTTGTGCTGATAATTCTCTATCAAAAGAAGTTGCAGTTACCTCTAACTTTTCGTTTTCTACAAAACGTTTAGCAGTTTCTTTTATAACAGCAAAAGCCTCTGGCATAATATCTGCCAAAACTTTTTCTGAAATAGTGTATGCTTCGTCTTTTAAAGCATCTATTTCTGCGTAAATATCTTCTTGTCTGTCTATATCTGCAGCTTTAGCTTCTGCTTCTAATACAGTTATATTTTCATCTAAGGTTCTAGTAGCTTCTTTAATTTGTTCTTTAAAGAATAACGTTTTTGCTCTTAAATCATCATGTGAAAGTTTGGCAATTTCTGCTTCAAATTTTTTAACGTCCTCTACAACTGGTTGTAATAATCTTAAATCTTTCTCTTGTTTATCACCAACAAAGAGTTTTATTACTGAATCTAATATACCCATTATCAAATTTTTTTATCAGTTAAAATTAACTGTATTATATGTTTTATACCAATAAAATTCTATTTGATTTTATTTCTACACAACTGCAGAAAAAAAAACAAAAAAAAAGCCTCAGTAGAGACTTTTTTTATTTTTATTGAGTTTAGTATTCGTCCTCATTCCAAAGATAATCATCTTCGGTTGGATAATCTGGCCAAATTTCTATAATCGAATCGTAAGCATCACCTTCATCCTCAATATCCTGTAAGTTTTCAACAACTTCTAAAGGAGCTCCAGTTCTAATAGCGTAATCTATTAATTCGTCTTTGGTTGCTGGCCAGGGTGCATCTGCTAAATAAGATGCTAATTCTAATGTCCAATACATTTCTTATTGTTTAATTTTGGTGCAAAAATAATTTTTTTGCTGAATTATGCAAGTCTTTTTTAAGAAATATAACATCAATAAAAAAAGAACTTAATTATTTTTGGTAGGAATCCATTTAATTTCATCTACCTGTAAATTTTTAGACAACATTCGTGCCAACACAAAAAGGTAGTCAGAAAGTCGGTTTAAATACTTTAAAATATTAGAATTTATAGCTTCATCATCATTTAATGCTACACACAAACGTTCTGCTCTTCTGCAAACGCATCTTGCTACGTGACAGAATGACACTGCTTGATGACCTCCAGGTAAAATAAAATGCGTCATTTGAGGAAGTTGTGAATCCATAGTATCAATTTCATTTTCTAAAAATTGAATAGAGTTGCTATTTACTTTTGGAATATTTAATCGTTCTTTTCCAGATTTTAAAGTTTCTTTTTCTGGCGGAGTTGCTAGCATAGCCCCCAATGTGAATAATTCATTCTGAATTTTCAATAAAGAAGCTTTAGTAGCATCTTCTATATTTTGATCTTTAATTAAGCCTATATATGCATTTAATTCATCTACAGTTCCATAACTATCAATTCTTAAATTGTGTTTTTTTACTCTTGTACCTCCAAAAAGAGCAGTAGTACCTTCATCACCAGTTTTTGTATATATTTTCATGAATTGGTTGTGTTATTATAAAGTATCAAAAATACGAATTTTATACCTTTAGATATGTTAAACTCTTATTATAAAATGCTCTTTTGCTTGTTGGGTTCTATAGAAAATTATTCCATAAGTAAATGTGTCTATAGTAACTATGCTTTCTGTTTTTTGAAGGTAGTTTAACCAATTAGTTGTAGCTTCCTTATTCTTATAAATGTTTTGTACTACAATAAAAAAATACGTTGATAAGTTTAACGACTGTAATTGCTTTGAATCTTTTACAAATACTAGTTTTATTTTTTTTTCTTGATCTAATTGTAAATTAGAAAGTTGATTTTGAAAAAATATTTCATCAACATTAAAATAGGTAATGGTTTTTGAAAGTACTTTTATTTCTTTACTACTTAATGTTTTTAATTCTGAATATTTTTTTATTAATGTAGATTTTCTGCTTTTAGTATATAGGCCTTTTGTAACAAAATTGTACACGAATGGAGAATGAACTCCATGTTGATTAGTAGATTTCATTAAAAATTTTAAATAAGAGATGAATTTGTATACCATTTTTCTTATTGGATTGTAAAACATTTAAAGTTTTACAAAAATGACTAAATTCGTTGTATTAAACTATAAAATAGCAATAAATGGTTCCTAAAAATGAGTACGCTCCGTATTTTGAGCACTATTTACAGTTGGTAGATCAAGAGAAGTGTATAACGGAAAATTTAATAGATTCACAAAAAGACTTTGAAGCTACCTTAAGTAATTTAGATGCTTCCAAACACAATTTTGCTTATGCAGAAGGCAAATGGACTCTCAAAGAATTAGTGCAACATACTATAGATACAGAACGCGTTTTTACTTATAGAGCTCTGTGTTTTGCAAGGAATGATAAAACAGATTTACCTGGTTTTGATCAAGATATTTTTACTCAAAATGACAATTCTAACGAAAGAAAATTCGAAGATTTATTAAATGAAATGAAAGTAGTTAGAGAAAGCTCAATTGCTCTTTTTAAAAGTTTTTCTGATCAAGTTTTGGAAAGAATTGGTTTAGCTTCTAATAACAACATGTCTGTAAGAGCATTAGGTTATTTATTTTCTGGACATCAAATACATCATTTAAACATAGTTAAAGAAAGATATTTGTAACTTTGCAATTTAAATTTTAATATCATGGAATTACCAAAATTTTTATTAGCGGATAATAGTAACCATCCTGAAGATATTTTTGTTCTACATACAGAATTTCCTAGGTTTATGATAAATCTAAAAGATGATGAAGTAGAGTGGTTTGAAGACTTAACTGGCGAAAACGAGGAAGATATTGCCACAGAATTGGCTGTTTTAATGGATAAAGCAGGTGAATTCTATGATGAAGAAATGAAGCAATATCAGTAAATTTTATTTTCCTTTTTCTACCAACTCTATTTTATTCAAAGTGGTTTTTGTAGTGAAAACCCCATAATTAATAGTTACGTTTCTACGGTCTATTTTATCAATAGTACCTACAGAGTTAGAATCTATAATTCTTACCCTATCATTTAACTTGTAAATATATTCAGATTTAGCTTTTGCAATTTTTGCTTCTTCAATTTTCTTTTCTTTTCTAACCTCAACAACTTTTTCTAATACTTCTTTCTCTACTTTTTTAATGACCTCTTGTATTTGTTTTTCAACTACCTTAGCTTTTTGTTTTTGAGATTTAGTTTTAGGTTTTAGTGGATTCTTCTTAGCATATTTTACCTTTTCATCTGCTACCCATTTATTAAAACTAGTATTTAATTGCTTTTTATTATTGGTTTGAAAGTACTTGTTTATCAATTCATTAATCTTTCTACCTATAGAAAGCATTTTTTGATTTTTATCATACAATTCTTGAAAACCAGATAATTTCTCTTGTATTCTAAGTTCCTTTTCTTGTAAACTTTCTAAATGCTCTTTTCCTTTTTCTTTTTGACTTTCTAAACTATCAGATGTTTTTTGTAAACGATTTCTTTCTTTCTGTAATTTAGAAATGGTTTTATCTAAACGTACCTTTTCTGTTTCAACTCGTTTTTTAGCTTTATTAATTAAACTAAATGGAATACCATTTTTCTGAGCTACCTCAAATGTGAAAGAACTTCCTGCTTGCCCTATAAAAAGCTTGTATAAAGGCTCTAAACTGCGTTCATCAAACTGCATATTTGCATTGGTAACATTGTCTAGCTCATTGGCTAATACTTTTAAGTTGGAGTAGTGTGTGGTAATAATTCCAAATGCTTTTTTATGATAAAACTCTTCCAAAAAAATTTCCGCCAAAGCTCCACCCAATTCAGGATCTGAACCTGTACCAAACTCGTCTATCAAAAACAAGGTTTCTTCATTACATTTCCTTAAAAAGTAACGCATGTTTTTTAGTCGATAACTATAAGTACTTAATTGATTTTCTATAGATTGATTATCTCCAATATCAGTTAAAACTGTATCAAAAATATAAGTTTCACTTTTTTCATCCACAGGAATCAAAATTCCACTTTGTACCATAATTTGCAGTAGACCAATAGTTTTTAAGGTGATACTTTTACCACCAGCATTTGGTCCAGAAATAACAATTATTTGTTGTTGCTCATCTAATTGAATGGTTTGAGAAACTGTATTTATTTTTTGCTCCTTATTTTTTTTCCATAAAACTGGATGATAAGCATTTTTGAAAAAAATCTTCTTGTTTTTCGAAATTTTTGGCAGAATAGCATCCATATCTTTGGCATATTTTGCTTTTGCACCTACTGTATCTAAATGGATTAAGAACTCTAAATATTCTTCTAACAAAGAAACCATTGGACGAATAGTATCTGCCAACGCTCTTAAAATTTTAATAACCTCTTGCTTTTCTTCGTAAACTAAATTTTGATATTCTCTGCTGTAAGCCAAAGTTGCTTGTGGAGCAATGTAAACAATTCCTCCAGATTTAGAAGAGCCTAAAAGGCTACCAGAAACTTTTCTTCTGTGCATTGCTGATACTGCCAAAACTCTTTGATTATCTACTATAGTTTCTTTAATGTCATCTAAATAACCAGCGGCAACTGCTTTAGATAAAGCCGATGAAAAACTTGCTCCAATTTTACCTCGAACATTATTAATGTCTCTTCTAATTTGTTTTAATGCAGAAGAGGCATTGTTTTTAACTTCTCCAGAAATATCAATTATTCTTTTAATTTCATCATCTACATAAGTAGTGAATTCAATGCTTTGTGTTAATTTGAAAAAAGTTGGAAAAAGAACCTGAAATTTTTTAAAGAATTTAATATGCTCATTTACGGTTAAAGAGGTTGCAGCAATTTTTAGAAACGCATCTGTTTCTATAAAACTATTTTCTATAGCCAAACGTTTTATACTTTCAGATATATTATCAAAGCCATGATTTGGTATTCTATTTTCATTTTGAAAAGAAGATAGGTATTCATCTACCAGATGTAATTCTTTAAATAAGTATTTTCTACTTGGAATTGGCTTTGTTTCTAGGACTCTTTGTTTTCCTAAACCAGATATACAAAACTCTGAAATGTGTTGTAATACTGTAGAAAATTCTAAATCTTGAAGTGTTTTTTCTGAAATATTTTTGTTCAAAATGGTATATTTGACTTTATTACAAAAATAAGAAACAATGCAGGTAAAAATAGCTGAACCTTGGAAAAATATTTTGAATCCAGAATTTGAGAAACCTTACTTTGAAGAACTTACTAGTTTTGTTAAAAATGATTTTCAGAACTTCACTTGCTATCCTAAAGGAGCTGATATTTTTTCTGCTTTTGATTACTGTAATTTTAACGATTTAAAAGTAGTAATACTCGGACAAGACCCTTACCATGGTCCAAATCAAGCTAATGGTTTGTGTTTTTCTGTTAAAGATGGTATTGCACACCCACCATCTTTAACTAATATTTTTAAAGAAATCACAACCGATTTAAAACTTCCTTATCCAAAGAGTGGAAATTTAGAAAGATGGGCAAAACAAGGTGTATTGCTATTAAATGCTACATTAACAGTTAGAGCTCATGAAGCAGGAAGTCACCAAAAACAGGGATGGGAGGAGTTTACCGATCAAGTAATTCAAAAAATATCAAATCAGAAGGAAGGTGTTGTGTTTTTACTTTGGGGTGGTTTTGCAAAGAAAAAAGCAAAATTGATAGATGCTAAAAAGCATCATATTCTCGAGTCTGGGCATCCATCACCGTTAAGTGCAAATAGAGGATATTGGTTTGGAAACAAGCACTTCTCTAAAACGAACGAATTATTGGTTAGCTTGAAAAAGACTCCAATAAATTGGTAGGTAGAATTGTTTGATTATAGTAAGGTAATAAAATAGATGCTATAATATCTTCAGTATTATCTTTATAATCTATATTTCCAATAGGCTCCGATTGCAACCAACCTGTTATCTTCTGAGTGCTTTTTTTGTTTAGTTTTTTTAATACAGTCACACCCATTTGCTTTAAAGCTAATGCATTACATTTTTGTTCATATTGGTTTTTCATTGGAATAACAAGTAATTTTTTTCTTAAGAATAGTGCTTCAGACGGAGTTTCGAACCCAGCACCACACAAAACACCACTAGAAGAGGCCATGCTTTTAATAAAGTCGAATTCATTTACTGGGTAAATTGTAATATTTTTTTTGAAAATTAAACGAGATGTTTCTCTAGAAAATATATGCCATTTTACAATAGGAATTTTAGAGACAATTTTCACAATTCTATCATGATGGTATGCAGGTAGGTAAATCGTATAATGTCCTTTATTACTTACTTTAGCATTTCTAATTTTTTCTCTTATAATTGGCAAAAAAATTGAGTTAGCGTAATTTTTAAAATGAAATCCAAATTTACTTTTTGATGGAGCATAATATTTTAGTATTAATTTTTCTAGAAAATGATGTGTATACTTTGGAGTTGCTTCATTAATTATTGCATTTTGGTGACTCAATGAAACAATATTCACATTGCTTAATTTCGCAGCCCATGCAGAGACAGGTTCAAAGTCGTTTATAATTAAGTCGTACTCTTTTAAGGACAAGCTTTTAACTTCTTTTATAAATCGGTTTAATTTCATTTTTTTATAGGAAGCCAAAAAATCAATACCCCCTTTTTTTCCATGCGTAAAATTTAATCCATGAAACTTATATTTTATGTAGTATTCTAATTTAATTTCACACTCATTTCCACTGACTAACAAATCTACATCTCCTTTTCTCTTAAGAATTGGTATAATTTCTTTTGCCCTAGTTATATGGCCATTTCCAGTACCTTGTAGCGCGTAAAGTATTTTCATATTAAATCTTTTTTATGTTTTTAATATCAAACTCTTTTAATAACTCATTAAAAAGGACATCGTTGTCTTGTTTCTTTTTTTGTTTTTTTTCTTTACTCTTTTTTTCTAAGTTTTTTGCAATTTTATCTTTATGGTATTCATAAAGAGTCCATTTTTTATCATTATATTCTAGAGAAGTTAAATTCTCTATCCAGTCTCCAGAATTCAAGTATTTTGTTTCACCTTTACTATTTTTAATTGTCCTAATTTCAGGTTGGTGTATGTGTCCGCAAACTACATAGTCATATCCATTATCAATAGCAATATCAGATGCTGTTTTTTCGAAATTATTAACGAATTTTATTGCTCCTTTTACACTATTTTTTATTTTTTTAGAAAGAGATAATTTTCCATATCCTAATAGGTTACTAAACCAATTTACGAGCGTATTTAATAAAATTAAAATGTCATATCCTTTGCCTCCTAGTTTAGCAAGCCATTTAGAGTGTTTCATTGTGATATCAAAAACATCTCCATGAAATATCCAAGCTTTTTTATTATCTAACTTAAGTATAAGTTTATTTATTATTTGAAAATTGCCAAGTGTAAAACCTTTAAATTTTCGAAGCATTTCATCATGATTACCAGTTATGTAGTACACATTAGTTTCATCTGAAAGTAAAGAGGTAATGTGTTTTAAGACATTCATATGACTTTTAGGAAAATATCTTTTGTTAAATTGCCAAATATCTATAATGTCTCCATTTAAAACCAGTGTTTTTGGCTGTATAGTCTTTAAGTAGTTTAACAATTCCTTTGATCTACAGCCATATGTGCCTAGATGTACATCTGAAATTACGACCAACTCAACTTTACGTTTTTTTAGCTTTGTCATTCTATACTATTGGTTGTTGTAATTAGAAAGATCTTTGTTGAAAAAATATTATATATGTTAATGATATTTTAATCACGAACAATACTATAATTCAAATTTAAAAAGCGGATGTTTTTTTAATATCAATTAAAAATGAATAGAAAGTAACGTAAACTTTATAAAAACGTTTTATTAATGTTTTTAAATTATTATCAAAAAAAAATCCACTTATAGAAAGTGGATTTATTGAATTTCAAATTAAGAAACAAATAGATTTAAACTAAATCTGCTTGTTTTACGATTGTTTGGGTAGTTACATTATCAGCCAAACCACATGAACTTGATGTGCTTCTGCAAGAAGAAAAACAAATAATTCCTAAAATACAAACTGCAACAAATACTACTTTCTTCATTCTATTTTATTTACTTTTTAAAGGTACATATTTTTTACGAAATCACTAGAATTTTTCTTCTTTTCAATAACGTTAAAGGTTATCATTTTATTTTGAATTCGCGTTATTAAATTTTTAGTGATTGGTTTACTGCTATTCCAAGTTGTTATTTTTAGCCACTTTTTAATATCTTTTAGCTTTTGTTTGTATCTCTTAGCTAGTATTTTATCGATATCTTTTATAGATTTAAAGTTTTTAGTTTTTGCATTTATAATTTCTAAAACTTTTTGAACTTCGTCAAAATTATTTTCTAAAACCTCATTTCTTACAGCTATTACAAAACAGGGCCAAGGAGTAGGGCAGTCGTTTATTATTATAAAATTAACATTATCTACTAAAGG
>JBDNBB010000183.1:0-4995 GCA_039768135.1 Polaribacter sp. | reverse complement strand
GAATTACAACACGTACACCAGGTAAAACTTCTCCGGATGTTTGTTCTTGTACGACACCTTTTACTGTTTGCTGCGCAAACGTTGCAAAAGACGTGGATAAAAGAATTCCAATTAACAATAATTTAAATTTTTTCATGTATAGTTTGTTAAATAATAACTGTAAATTTGATTTGTTTTAACAATAAATTTACATTCCACTTAGTAAATATAGTTTATAATATTTTAGTTTTAGATTTTTTTTAGTCACGAAAACGGTTTCGTGTTTATAACTTTTTTTATCAGAAAATCATTAGATTAGCAATAAATAAATCACGTTTTTATTTTATCAATAAATAATGAAGCAAAAAATTACAATAAAGACAATTGCTAAGGAATTAGGCGTTAGTTCCTCTACCGTTTCTAAGGCTTTAAAGGATAGTCATGAAATAGGTAAAGAAACAAAAGAAAGAATTCAAGCTTACGCAGATCATTATAATTACAAACCTAATCAATTGGCTCTGCAATTAAGGAATCAGAAAACAAAAGTGATAGGAGTTATTTTGCCTAAAATTGTGCATCATTTTTTTTCAACGGTTATTAGTGGTATAGAGGATGGAGCCAATAAAAAAGGCTATAATATCATGGTTTGTTTCTCTAATGAGTCTTACAAAAAAGAAGTTGAAACTTTAAAAGTACTATCTAATGGAAGTGTAGATGGTATAATAATGTCTATTGCTAGAGAAACACTTGAAAATAAAGATTTTAATCATTTTAAAGGTATTGTATCTGAGGAAATTCCATTTGTTTTATTTGATAGGGTTGTAGATGATGTTTTGTGTGATAAAGTAGTTGTTGATGATGTTGGTGCAGGGTATAAGGCAACAAAACATTTATTAGAGAATGGACGTAAAAATATTGCATTAATCACCACTCCAAATCATGTAAACGTTGGTGCGTTAAGAAGGCAAGGGTATGAAAAAGCCTTAATAGAGCACTATATAAAAACAGATAATGACTTAATTGTAGAAATAGACGAAACAAAAGATATTACCTTTCAAATAGAAAAAGTCTTTAAAAAAGACATAGATGGTGTTTTTGCAGTAAATGAAATATATGCTGCGAAATCTATGAAAATTGCTAAAGAGCAAGGGAAAGTTATTCCAGACGATATTTCTATTATTGGTTTTACAGATGGTTTAATCTCTGAATACTCGTCTCCTTCTATTACAACCATTGCACAACATGGTTTTACTATGGGGCAACAAGCGGTAGACTTATTGATACAAAGAATAGAAAATGATACAGCAAATTTTAAACCTAAGAAAATTGTGATTTCTAGTAATTTAAAGCTTAGAGAGTCTACGAAATCCTTGTAGTATTCTTCCTTTCCTACGAAAACGTCGTCGTAAATTAACAATTTGTTTTTTTAGATCTAATTAAAAAAAATATATATTTGTTTTTTTAAAAAAACTTATCAATAAATTTCATTCCACACTTTAATGAATTGATAAGTCTAAAAACTTATCGTAACTAAACCTAATTATTACGATAATGCAAAAGCATAAATTAAGCTTCTGGCAAATCTGGAACATGAGTTTTGGATTTCTAGGTATACAATTTGGATTCGCCCTTCAAGGCGGGTTTATGTCAAGAATTTTTCAAACATTAGGAGCCGGTAAAGAAGATATTCCTCTTCTTTGGATTGCTGCTCCTCTAACAGGACTGCTTGTACAACCTATTATTGGTTATATGAGCGACCGGACTTGGAGTGTAAAATGGGGAAGAAGAAGGCCTTACTTTTTAGTAGGGGCAATCTTAAGTTCTATAGTTTTGTTTTTTGTACCAAACTCTCCTGCTTTATGGGTTGCTGTTGGTTTTTTATGGATTTTAGATGCGTCTATTAATATTTCTATGGAACCTTTTAGGGCGCTTGTAGCAGACAAATTACCAGAATCTCAAAGATCTTATGGGTTTGTTGTACAAACATTAATTATTGGAATTGGTACTTGGGTAGCCAGTAACTTACCTTGGATGGTTTCTCAGTTTGGTGTTTCTAATGAAGCTGCCTCTGGAGTGGTACCAATGTCTGTAAAAGTTGCTTTTGCTATTGGTGCTTTTGTTTTTTTAGCCAGTATATTATTTACCGTTTTTACTACAGATGAATATCCGCCAGAAGACATGGAAGCGTTTGAAAAAGAAAAAGCACAGAAAAATAACTTCATCTCAGATATTATTAACAATATCGGAAGCATGCCTTTAACAATGAAAAAGTTAGGGGTTATTCAGTTTTTTTCTTGGTTTGCATTTTTCACAATGTGGTCTATGGCAAACCCTGCGTTAACAGAGCATGTTTTTAATACACCAGCCCCTTTAGAAAGTGCATTCAATATGTCGGATTCTTTACAAGTAGTATCTTTTAATGAAGCGAATACAAAGTTTCAGGAATCTTCCAATTTAGTGGGTTCTGCAATGGGAATTTACGGCTTGTCTTCTATGGCTTTTGCATTGTTATTGGTCTTATACACTTCAAAACGAAAAATAAACAGAAAGTACGTTCATTTATTTTCTTTAATATTGGGAGGTGTTGGTTTTTTGTATATGAATTATGCAACTCCAGAAACCTTAAAATACTCATTCATATTAATAGGTATTGCTTGGGGTAGTATTTTATCTATGCCTTATGCCATGTTGTCTAGTTCTGTAGATCCAAAGAAAATGGGAGTAATTATGGGTATTTTTAACATGTTTATTGTAATACCTCAAATTGTAGCAGCTTTAAATGGTATCAATTTTATATCAGGTTTATTAGGTGAAGAAGCAATACATGCAATGACGGTTGCTGGTATTAGTTTAGTAATTGCGGGTCTGTCTAATTTATTAATTACCAATAAAGACGCAATTAGTTATCAAGAAGAAATTTAAAAGTGAAAATGAAAAAAGGATTTATATTCGATTTAGACGGTGTTATCGTAGATACTGCCAAATATCATTATTTAGCTTGGAAAAAGTTAGCCAATCAATTAGGTTTTGAGTTTACAGAAGCGCAAAATGAATTGTTTAAAGGTGTAAGTAGAAAACGCTGTTTAGAAATTTTATTAGAAATTGGTAATAGAGAAGCAACTCAAGAAGAGTTTGATACTTGGATGATTGAAAAAAATATTGATTATTTAAAGTACATAGAAAATATGGATGCTTCTGAAATTTTACCAGATGTACCAAAAGTATTAGAATACTTAAAACAAAATAGCATACCAATTGCATTAGGCTCTGCTAGTAAGAATGCAAGACCGATTTTAGAAAAAGTAGGTTTATTACCTTATTTTGATGCAATTGTAGATGGTAATAACGTTACCAAAGCAAAACCAAACCCAGAAGTGTTTTTATTAGCTGCAACTCAATTAAATGTTAAGTCAGAAGATTGTGTGGTTTTCGAAGATGCCGTAGCAGGTGTGCAAGCAGCAAACACAGCTAAAATGATTAGTATTGGTATAGGAGATAAAAATGTGCTAAATGAAGCACGACATAATTTCAACGATTTTACAGAAATCAGTATTGAATTTATAAAAAAAATAATAAAAGAATAAAAGATTTTAGGAGTTTGACAATTTTAAAAACACAAGCTCTTATGTTTTAAAAATAAAGAGAATGAATCAAGATTATATACAACCAAATGCATGGTCTATTCTTGAAGAAGGATTTAATGCAGAAAGAGTAAAATCTTCAGAAAGCTTATTCAGTATTGGAAATGGAGCGATGGGGCAGCGTGCAAATTTCGAAGAAAAATATTCAGGCCCAACTTTTCAAGGAAGTTATATCGCTGGAGTTTATTACCCAGATAAAACCAGAGTTGGTTGGTGGAAAAATGGATATCCAGAATATTTTGCCAAAGTATTAAACGCACCAAATTGGATTGGAATCAATGTTAAAATTAACAATGAAGAATTAGATTTACACACTTGTAAATCTGTCTCAAAATTTAAGCGTGAACTAAACATGCAAGAAGGTTGGTTAGCTAGAAGTTTTGAAGCTGAATTACAAAATGGAATAAAAATTAAGGTTGATACAAAACGTTTTCTAAGTTTAGAATTAGATGAGGTTGGTGCAATAAATTATAATGTAACACCTTTAAATTCAGATGCTAAAATAACCTATACGCCTTATTTAGATGGAAGTATTACTAATGAAGATACCAATTGGGATGACCAATTTTGGGATGTCTTAAACGTAACTCAAAACAATCAACAATCTTTCATAGAAGCAAAAACGATGAAAACTGAATTTCATACGTGTACTTTTATGCAATCTAGATTATTCATCAACCAAGAAGAAATTTTAATTGATTGTGATAATGAGAAAACAGAAAAAACAGCATTATGCAGTTATCAACAAGAGGTAAAGAAAAACGAAACCTATACTATTCATAAGTTTGGTGGTTATGTAGTTGATAGAAATCACAATAAAAATGCATTAGTAGCCGCTGCAAAAGAAGCGTTAGATAAAGCTGTTAGTTTTGGTTTTGATGCAATGTTAGAAACTCAGAAAAACTCTTGGGCACAAATATGGCATACATCAGATATTACCATAGAAGGTGATGTAAAAGCACAACAAGGAATCCGTTTTAACATTTTTCAATTAAATCAAACTTATTTAGGCACAGATGCTTCTTTAAATATTGGCCCTAAAGGATTTACGGGAGAGAAATATGGAGGAAGTACGTATTGGGATACAGAAGCATATTGTATTCCTTTTTACATGGCAACTAAAGATCAGTCAGTAGCAAGAACTTTATTGGAGTATAGATATAATCACTTAGATAAAGCCATTGAAAATGCAGAGAAATTAGGTTTTACTAATGGAGCTGCATTATATCCTATGGTTACTATGAATGGTGAAGAATGCCATAATGAATGGGAAATTACTTTTGAAGAAATTCATAGAAATGGCGCCATTGCTTTTGCGATTTTTAACTATCAACGTTTTACAGGAGATTTTTCTTACACTCTCGATAAAGGAGTT
>JBDNBB010000182.1:0-3387 GCA_039768135.1 Polaribacter sp. | reverse complement strand
CTCTCTACAGTATTCATGGTTTGGTCTCTATTAATATCTTCTACATCTGGGTAAGTTGTAGATGATGTTGGGTAAGGTTCTCCACCTTGATTTAAGGTGGGCGAGTTACCTTGTGTATTGTTGTAATCTTTATATCTTTTTATTAGTGATGCATTAATGGCATCTAAATTACCACCTCTAAAAAACTGAAAATTATCTGCTGCAGGATCCTCTAAAGTTGCATATTGTCCAATGCCTGTTAGGTTTTTTTCTTCATCATCATTTAAACCATCAAAACCAACATCTTGGTTTGTTCTGGCAGCATCTTGCTCATTAAATGCGTAAATTATTGATGGATTTCTTGGTACATCACCCCAAATAGTATTGTTAATATTACTACCAGGAACTTTTAAACCATCTTCTGGTAAACCGTTTTCGTACATTTTACGGTTGTCTTTTAAAACGTCTTCAGAAATGTTTCCTAAGTTGATGTATAAATCTCCAACTTGATTTATTGGATTGTTTGGGTCTACACCTTGTGGTAAACCTTCTTCTGCTGTAAGCGAATAGTTTTGGTAAGGATCCATAATCCAAAACTGAATGTATTCTACGTTTGCTTGGTCAAAATTATTGGTGGTTAAAGGTCTTGTAATACCTGCCCATCTACTTTCTGGGTTGGGTAAGGTTACTTTACCATCTTGTATGCTTGCAGATGGATCAAAATTATAAGAACCTCTTTCTTGTGGAAAATAGGCTAAATCTAAAGTTCTAACTAAAGAGTTTTGTGTAATATCTAATTGTATGTTCGGAAATAATTCTCCGAAATTAATTTGTCTAGTTTCTGCTCTAGAAAGCTCATCTGCATCTATACTTGCAGGTGTTTCGCCAATACCATAAAAAATTTGATCTACACTGTACCAAGCTAATTTTGCTCTTTTGTAATTGTAGGACAAATCGTCTCTTTCTCCATTAAAATTAGGAAAATATTTAGGTGTACTTGCTTCATACCAATCTAGAGGAGATAATAAACTAATAGGCACTTGTGATGCTTCAAAATCGTCTATATAAGAAGTTGCAGCACCAGCTACATCAATACCACTTGGTGTACCAGGAATTAAGTAAGCCATATCTGCTCTTACAGATAGGTTAGAAGGTGCATCTGTATCTACAAAAGGTAATTTGTTTGCTAATTTTGTAAAAAACGGTACTTCTGTAGAATAATCAAAATTAAACCCTAACATGGTATTATTTATAGGGTCTGAACCAAAATTTATTTTGGGTGTTAAAGGTCTTTCTTCTACATTTAAAAAAGTAGCCCCAACAACGAAATCTTCAGAAAATTTATGTTCTACATCTACTCCAAAAAAGGTTTTTCTTTGTTGATTAAAAACAGCATTATTTTCTGTAGAAACACTAATGGGTACGCCAGAAGCTTGTAAACCTGGGTCTATAATTTGTACACGACCTAATTGATAATCTACCACATAATCTACACCCTCTACCAATTGCCTTCCCCCAGCTGTAACTCTAACAGAACCTCTAGGTACATTAAAAGCACCAATTGGGATACCTCCTGAATTTTCTGATTTAAAATATCCTTTTAAAAAGTATTTATCTTTATTTTGAAAGTTATTTTTGATGTTGATTTTTGTGTTTAAATATAATTCTTTAAATAAATAAACATCATCTGCAGGGTTTGTTAATCTATCTGCTAAATCGTTACCAAAAGGTTCTGGTTCTGGGAAAAACACAAAACCGTTTGCAGAATTTACAGTAATACCTTCTACATAATCGAAAAATCCATCTGGTTCTCTTGCCTGACTTTGATCTAACTGATCTAAATTTAAAATCTGTAATAATGGTTTGTTAGGTATGCCAGGTGTTTGTGCGTTTTGTAACACATTAGAAGGGATACCTGTTTGGTCATCTCTATATTGTATTTCGAAACGAAAACCATTTTGTGTTAAAGGAAACGCGCCTAAAGCATATACGTTTTTCATCATTAAACGCCAAGTTGGAAAAGATTCTTCACCACCATTACCATCTGGTCTTTTGGTTTGTAAAATTTCGCTACGCAACAATTTTACTGCTAAATTATTAGGTGCTTGGATACCGTCATTAGAAAACTCTCCAACTTTAAAAGAATTTTTACTACTTCCATTTACATTACCAGCTACTGTATATTCATAAGCAACAGCTAAAACTTCACCGTCATTTAATCTTCTGTTTAAAGAAATAAACCCTAACTGACTGTTTAATCGATATTCATTTTGCTCTAATTTTCTGGCATTTTCTAATACAGAATAATTGGTGCCATTTTGCATATTATAAGGTGCTAAAGAAGCATCTATACTAGATACATCTCTAATGCCACCAGCAGGAATAATTTCTGTACCAATTCTATTAGCCCCATTAAAAGGTAAATTATTGCCAGAAACTTGTGCTTGCGTTATAGATGGGTTTAAAACTACACCATTCTCATCTACTAAAACATTAGAAACAGATTCACCAATATCTGCAAAGGCAACGATACTTCTAAAATCTTCTGTACTAGAATTTCTGTTGGTTATCCAAACTTCTATTCTGGTAATATTTATAGGACTGTTTATGAGTGGATAATTTTTAAGCGAATTGGCATAATTATCTATAAAATATTGCGATAAGAAAAAGTGCCTATCGTTATCATAATCTGTAGTTCTTAATTCGAAAGGTTGTATAGAGGCACCACCTTCTGCAACCACTGTTTTACTTTCTGAATTTTGTTGAGAAAAAACGGCTGTTATGTTAGTGTTTCCAAACTTTAAATCTGTTTTTACCCCAAATAAACTTTGTGCACCATTTATTAAAGAGTTTTTAATGGGCATAGAAACGTTACCTGCTTCTAAACCTTGTATAATATCGTCTTCTGTAGGTGTAAAACCTATTTTTACTAAGTTTTGAAAGTCAAAAGAAGCTTGTGTATCGTAATTGGCAGTAAATTCTAAGCGTTCGCCCACTTTTGCACGAATACTTGCGTTTATTTGCTGATCAAAATCAAAAGTAAAGTTGCTTCTGTTTTCTTCTGAAATTTGAGGGTTTTCTGTATTCTGATAAATAAAACCTAGTTTTAAGTTTAAATTACCAGTTGGTGTAACTTTTACTTCTGTACCCCCAAAAATAGTTTCGAAAAATTTATTGTTTACATAATATGTTGGTAGCAAATCTTTTTGGGCATCTGCAGCACCTTTTTTCTTACTATTTGTTGCGCTTACTTTGTCTTTAAAGTATTGCAACATGTCTCTTTTTAAACGGTACTTTTCGTATTCTCTTGGCGTTAAGTAAATAGGAGTTCTTGTGTAGTAATCTCCTATTTTTTCTACAATAACATATTTGTTTAAAACCTTATCAAAAATGATTACTTTTTCGGCT
>JBDNBB010000181.1:0-6076 GCA_039768135.1 Polaribacter sp. | reverse complement strand
TTTGTAACTCTTTACCATGCGAAAGTAGCTCAGTTGGTAGAGCGTCAGCCTTCCAAGCTGAATGTCGCCAGTTCGAACCTGGTCTTTCGCTCAAAAAGACTTTATTAGAAATAATAAGGTCTTTTTTTTCATTTATAAACGTCTTAATTTATCACTAAAAATTAATAGCAGTAAAATTGGAACCACTAATAAAATAACGAATATTCTATTGGTTTCAATTAATATTGGATTTAAAATAATTGTAATTGCGAAACCACCTATAGCTCCACCTAAATGAGCTGCATGCCCAACATTACCTACTTGTTTTTTCATGCCGTAAATTGAATATAATAAATACCCAACACCAAATAAGTATCCTGGTATAGGAATCGGTATAAAAAATAAATACATACTCATTCCTGGATATAACAGAATACAGGCATACACAATACCAGAAACAGCACCTGAAGCACCAACAGCACTATAATAAGGTTCATTTTTATGATATTGTAAAGTATATAAACTACCAGCTAATAAACTACAAAAATAAATAATTAAGGCAGGTAAAGTGCCTAAAATTGAAAACACAATTGACCCAAAAGCATAAAATACATACATATTTAAAATAAGATGCATCCAATCTACATGTAAGAAACCAGAAGTAAATATTCTAAACTTTTCACCTTTCTTAACAGGGCCTACTTGAAATTTATACTTATTTAAAAAATTATAATCGTCAAAGCCTTTTTTAGAAACTAAAGCATTTGCAATTATAATTAACAATAATGCTGAATTTAAATTTTCCATCATAAAACAAACTTACTAAAAACCAATTACTAATTAATATTTCAATTTAAATATATATACGATATTTGCAACATTAAAATTTAAGTATGCAGTTTATCGTATTTGCAATAAGTTACCCTTTTATATGGTTATTATCTAGACTTCCTATGCGAATTCTATATTTAAAGTCAGATGTATTCTTTTTTATAATTTACCACATTATAGGATATAGAAAAGAAGTAGTTTTAGAAAATTTAAAATTAGTTTTTCCTGAAAAATCAGAGGAGGAACTTAGAAAAATTAGAAAAAAATTCTTTAAACATCTAATGGACTTAATGATGGAAAGTGTAAAAGCGTTTTCTATTTCTGAAAAAGAAATTTTAAAACGTTATACATACAAAAACCCAGAACTAGTAAATAGTTATAGTAAAAAAGGGAAAAGTATTGCTTTAGTAGGAGCTCATCAAGCCAATTGGGAATGGTCTACAAGCTTACCTAAAGTTTTAGATATAAATATTTATGGTGCTTATACAAAACTAAATAATTCATACTTTGAAAAGTATGTTAGAGATTCTCGAGAAAAATTTGGTGTTATTGGTTACAAAACTTCAGAGATGGTTAGAGCAATGCAACAACGTGTTTCTAATAAAGAGCAAGGTGCTTATATATTACTAAGCGATCAATCTCCACAATTACATAAAACTTATTATTGGAGACGTTTTTTTAACACTAAAGTACCTATTCATACAGGTGCAGAAATGCTAGCTAAAAAGTTCGATCTTGTCGTAATAAATTATGTAACTAGGAAAATAAAAAGAGGATATTACGAAACAGAGTTTCAACTAATTACAGATGAACCAAAAAAATTTAAAGATTATGAAATTACAGATATTTATACAGAGTTAACTGAAAAAAACATACTGAATCAGCCTGAATTTTATTTATGGTCACATAAAAGATTTAAACACAAAGATCGTTTTAATAAATGGCAAGAATCACAAAAAATTAAACAGAAAACCAAGAATTAACTAATTGTTTCTCTATAGGTTTTATTGTTTTGTGAACAAAATCATTCTTTGATGGATCATATGAATAGTCACTAGCCCAAACCTCAATTTTTTTTGAAAGTTCTTTTAGAGAATCGCATATAAATATTAATTCTTTAGTTGTAATAGTAGGGTGTAATGACAAGCGAACCCAACCTGGTTTCTCTGTATTACAACCCTCTAAGATTTGGTTCTTTATCTTGTTAGAGGTCTCTTGATTTACATTTAGTAAAAAATGACCATAAGTTCCAGCACAAGAACACCCACCCCTTGTTTGTATACCAAATCTATCATTTAACAACTTCACCACTAAATTAAAATGGTATTTTTCAAAATAAAAAGAAAAAATACTTAATCTTTTTTTATGATTAGGTGCTAAAATTCTTACCCCTTTAAGTTGCTCTAAAGTAGTAAAAACAATTGCATTGATTTCTTCTTCTCTTTCTTTAATTTTCTGAGTACTCATCTTTTCTTTTAATTGAATTGAGAGTGCTATTCTAATAGTTTGCAAGAAAGCTGGTGTTCCACCATCTTCTCTGGTTTCTACATCATCAAAATAATCATGTTCCCCCCAAGGGTTTGTGTAAGAAACAGTTCCTCCTCCTGGATTATCAGGAACGGTATTTTTATATAACTTCTTATTAAAAATTAATACTCCTGCACTTCCTGGACCTCCTAAAAACTTATGTGGAGAGAAGAAAATAGCATCTAAATATTCGTCTTCTTCTTTAGGGTGCATATTAATTTTAACATAGGGTGCACAACAAGCAAAATCAACAAAACATAATCCATTATATTGATGAATTAATTTAGCAACTTTATGATAATTAGTTTTAATACCAGTAACATTAGAACAAGAAGTAATTGACGCTATTTTTATAGCCCTATGCTCGTATTTTTTTATGCATTTTTCAAATTCTTTAAGACATAATAAACCATGTTCATCACAAGGAACTATTTCAACATCTGCAATAGTTTCTAACCAAGAAGTTTGGTTAGAATGATGCTCCATGTGGGAAATAAATACAATTGGTCTAATTTCATCTGGTATAATTGTATGAGCCTTTAAATTTTCTACTACTTTTAAACCTAAAATGCGTTGAAACTTGTTTATAACACCTGTCATTCCAGATCCTGTTGTTATTAAAACATCATTTTCATTTGCATTTACATGAGATTTTATGATTTTTCTTGCTTCATGATACGCAAGAGTCATTGCTGCACCTGAAGTAGAAGTTTCAGTATGTGTATTTGCAACAAAAGGACCAAATTGATGTGTAAGTTTATCCTCAATTGGACCATATAATCTTCCACTTGCAGTCCAATCGCAATACACTAAACTTTTCTCACCATATGGTGAATTAAAAGTTTGATTTATTCCTATAATTTTTTCTCTAAATTGTGAAAAATAATGTTCTAAACTCATAAAGAAATCTATTTAAAGAGATGAAATTTTAGCAATATTAAAGTAATATTTATATTTAAAAATAATTAAAGCAAATACTAAACTCTTTTATATCTAAAAATTTAAGCGATTAAATCTTTAATTTCTGCTATAAACCTCTCTGCTAACGCATCTGCTAATACTTGCGATTTTGCTTCTGTATAAATTCTAATAATTGGCTCTGTATTTGATTTCCTTAAGTGGATCCATTCTTCAGAAAAATCAATTTTAACACCATCAATAGTGTTTACATCTTCATTGGCATATTTTGTAGCCATTGATTCTAAAATATTATCTACATCTATTGCAGGTGTTAATTGTATTTTATTTTTACTCATAAAGTAGCTTGGATAAGAGTTTCTTAACGTTTTACAAGATACTTTTTGATTTGCTAAGTGCGATAAAAATAGTGCAACACCTACTAATGAGTCTCTTCCATAATGTGATGCAGGATAAATGATCCCACCATTTCCTTCACCACCAATTACGGTATTTGTCTCTTTCATTTTAATAACTACATTTACTTCGCCAACTGCAGAGGCTGTATATGTTCCTCCATGTTTTTGTGTAACGTCTCTTAATGCTCTAGAAGATGATAAGTTAGAGACTGTATTTCCTTCTCCAAGTTTCCCTAAAACATAATCAGCACAAGCTACTAATGTATACTCTTCTCCAAACATAGAACCATCTTCAGCAATAATAGCTAAACGATCTACATCTGGGTCTACTACAATCCCAAAATCAGCTTTTTCTTTAACCACCAATTCAGAAATATCAGTTAAATGTTCTTTTAGTGGTTCTGGGTTATGAGGAAATTGTCCGTTTGGTGTACAATAAAGCTCTACAAATTCTACATTTAAAGCTTTTAATAATTCAGGAATGAAAATTCCGCCTGTTGAATTTACACCATCTACTACTACTTTAAATTTCGCTTTTTTTATAGCCTCTACATCTACCAATTCTAGATTTAAAACTTCTTTAATATGTTTTTCTAAGTAAGAATTGTCTTTAGTGTAAGAGCCTAAATTATCTACATCTGCAAAATTAAAGGCTTCATTTTCAGCTAACATTAAAATTTGCTCTCCTTCCACTCCATTTAAAAATTCTCCTTTCTCATTTAATAACTTTAAAGCGTTCCATTGTTTTGGATTATGAGATGCTGTTAGTATAATTCCACCATCTGCATTTTCTATTGGAACTGCAATTTCTACAGTTGGTGTTGTAGATAAACCTAAATCGACAACATCAATACCTAAACCTACTAATGTATTTGCAACTAAACTAGAAATCATTTTACCAGAAATACGAGCATCTCTTCCAATTACAATCTTAATTTCTTTTTTATCTTTATTCCTATTTTTGATAAAAGTACCATAAGCAGAGGCAAATTTAACGGTGTCTATTGGTGTTAAATTATCAGCAGTTTTACCACCTATTGTTCCTCTAATTCCGGATATTGATTTTATTAATGTCATTTTCTTTTTTTAGTCTTACAAATATAAATTATTTAAGCTGATTTTTATAATTGTCTTATCGACTCATTTAAGAAAGTTTGAAGAAAATTAAAATTGAAAACACATAATTGTATTCAAAAAAAAACCGTAGCAGATGCTACGGTTTTAGTAATTGTATAGAAAAAAGAAAATCTATTTCTTTTTAGCTTTAGCTTCCATTTGTGCTTTTAAATCTGCAAGACCTCCAATATCACCTAAAGTAGTCTTTTCTGCATCTGCAGATTTCTTAGCAGCAGCTTTTATATTCTTGCGCTCTTGCTCCTTAAATAAAGAAGTATGAGAAACAACAACTCTTCTGTACTCTTTAGAGAATTCCATTACAATAAATTGTACTGTATCTCCTTTTTCTAACTTAGAACCGTCTTCTTTCTCTAAGAAACGAGTCGGAGCAAAACCTTCAACACCATCAGCAAAACTTACTGTAGCACCTTTATCGTTCTTCTCTTTAATAGTTCCTTCATGAGTAGATCCTATTGTATAAGTAGCTTCATGAGCATCCCAAGGATTATCTTGAGTCTGCTTATGACCTAAGTTTAATTTTCTGTTCTCTACGTCTAATTCTAATACTTGAACATCTAATTTTTGACCAACAGTTACAAAGTCTGATGGGTGCTTAATTTTCTTAGTCCAAGATAAATCAGAGATGTATACTAAACCATCAATTCCTTCTTCTAACTCAACAAATACACCAAAGTTTGTGTAATTTCTTACAGTACCTGTATGTGTAGAACCTACAGGGAATTTAGTAGTAATATCTGTCCAAGGATCTGGATGTAATTGTTTAATACCTAAAGACATTTTACGGTCTTCTCTATCTAAAGTTAAAACTTGTGCTTCTACTTTATCTCCAACTTTTACGAAATCTTGTGCAGAACGTAAGTGAGTTGACCAAGACATCTCAGAAACGTGTATTAATCCCTCTACTCCTTGCTCTACTTCAACAAATGCTCCATAATCAGCTAAAACAACCACTTCACCAGTTACTTTATCACCAACTTTTAAAGTATCATTTAAAGCTTCCCAAGGATGTGCAGTTAATTGTTTTAATCCTAACTGAATTCTAGATTTGTTATCATCAAAATCTAAAATTACAACGTTTAATTTCTGATCTAATTCTACAACCTCATTTGGATGATTAATTCTAGACCAAGATAAATCTGTAATATGTACTAAACCATCTACACCACCTAAGTCTACGAACACACCATAAGAAGTAATGTTTTTAACAACACCTTCTAATACTTGTCCTTTCTCTAACTGACCAATGATTTCTTTTTTCTGTAATTCAATATCAGCTTCAATAAGTG
>JBDNBB010000180.1:0-2505 GCA_039768135.1 Polaribacter sp. | reverse complement strand
GTTAAATGACGATGCAAGTGCTGCAGATAACATATCGGGTTTATTACAAGCAACAAAAGATGTCTTTTTAAGGTCTGCTGCGTTCGAGTTTAGTTCTTCTTTTTTTAGAATTAAAGGGCTAGATTCTGGAAATGGTAAAGTACTTATTAACGGAATTGAAATGAACAAAATTTATGATGGAAGAGCACAATGGAGTAATTGGGGTGGTTTAAATGATGTTTTACGAAACCAAGAATTTAGTAATGGATTAGCACCTTCTAACTACACTTTTGGCGGTGTTTTAGGTTCTACTAACATTAATACTAGAGCTTCTCAACAAAGACCAGGAACCAGAATTTCATATTCATCATCTAACAGAAGTTATGTGCATAGGTTAATGGCAACCCACTCTACAGGTGTTTTAGAAGGAGATTGGGCAATAACAGTTTCTGGAAGTAGAAGAGCAGGCTTAGAAGGTTTTAACGAAGGTACTTCCTACAATGCATACTCATTATTTGCATCCGTAGAAAAAAAGATTAACGAAAACCATAGTATAAACTTTACATCTATTTTTACACCAAACAGAAGAGGTAAATCTTCTCCAAATACCCAAGAAGTATTTGATTTAAAAGGAATAGCTTATAATGATTATTGGGGCTATTTAAATGGAAGAAAGGTAAACTCTAGAATAAAAGAGGTAAAAGAGCCAATTTTAATGTTAAACCATTATTGGGATTTATCTGATAATAGCACATTGCAAACTAATATATCTTATCAATTTGGTAAAATAGGTAACAGTCGTTTAGATTTTAATGGTGGTGCAAACCCAAGCCCAACTTATTATCAATATTTACCAAGTTTTCAACTTAGAAATGAGGATTTAGCAGGAGCTTACACATCTAGAGAAAATTTTCAAGAAGATGGTCAATTAGATTGGAATAGAATTTTTGATGCAAACATTACAAATGCAAATGCAGGTATAGAAAATGCTTATGTACTTTATGAAGATAGAAGTGATGATAAGCAATTAACAGTAAACACTATTTTTAACTCAGACATTACAAACAACATTACTTTAAGTGGTAAATTAGAATACAGAAGATTACGTTCTAATAGTTTTGCAGAAGTTATAGATTTATTAGGTGGTAAAGGTTATTTAGATATCAACCCGTTTGCAGATACAGAAAACCAACAACAAAACGATATCTTAAATCCTAATAGAGTTGTTGTAGAAGGAGATACTTTTAGATACAACTACAATTTAAATTCAGATATGGCAAGTGCTTTTTTACAAGCACAATTTAAGTATAAAAAAGTAGACTTTTTTACAGCATTTAGTGTATCTAACACAACTCATCAAAGAGAAGGTTTATACCAAAATGGTAGATTTGAAAATAATTCTTTAGGAAAATCTAAAAAATTAGACTTTATAAACTTTGGTGCAAAAGCAGGTGCAACTTATAAAATTACAGGACGCCATTTAATAGATGCAAATGTAGCTTATGTAACCAATGCACCTTCAATTAGAAACTCTTTTGCAAACTCTAGAGAAAATAATTTTGTGGTAGATGATTTGGTTAGCGAAAAAGTATTTTCATCAGATGTAAGTTATATTGTTAGAAGCCCAATAATTACCTCTAGATTAACTGGTTACTATACCAATGTACAAGATGCAACAGAAATATCTTTTTATTTTGCAGATGGTATTGGTGGCGATAATACAGCTTTTGTACAAGAAATACTTTCTGGTATCAACAAACAACACATAGGCTTAGAGTTAGGTTTAGAGGCACAAGTTACACCAACTATAAAGTTAAAAGGGGCAGCTGCTATTGGGCAACATACTTATAATAATAATCCAGATTTATATTTAACATCAGATGTAGCTAATAATGGTGGTTTTGATGCAGACTTTAGATCTAAAGATTATGTGTCAAATTTAAAAAACTACAAATTGGCTTCTGGTCCACAAAACGCTTATTCTGTTGGTTTCGAGTACAGAGATCCAGATTATTGGTGGGTTGGTGCTACCACAAATTTCTTTTCAAATATTTATGTTGATGTTGCTCCATTAAATAGGTCTTCAAACTTTTTTGAAGACGCAGATGGTTTACCATTTGCAGATTACGATCCAGATTTAGCAAGAGAATTATTGCAACAAGAAAAATTTGACGATTATACGGTTGTAAATTTAATTGGTGGTAAATCATGGAAAATAAGCGATAAATATATTAGTCTATTTGCAACAGTAAATAACTTATTAGGAGAAGAGTATAAGTCTGGTGGTTTTGAACAAGGTAGAAATGCCAACTTTAGACAATTAAGAGACGACAAAGCACTAGATACACCCGTTTTTGGTAATAAATATTGGTACGGAAGAGGTACAACCTACTTTTTAAATTTAAATATATCATTCTAAAAAAAAATAATTAAAATGAAAACAAATAAAATAATCATCATATTACTAGCCTTTGTATCTAGCATTTCTTTTACCTCTTGTGTAGAAGATGGAGACTTTACAGTACC
>JBDNBB010000179.1:0-13967 GCA_039768135.1 Polaribacter sp. | reverse complement strand
TGCTATATTATAGCAGTAAATGCACAAGAAGCTAAGTTTGATTTATCTATAGAAATTTCGGGTATAAAAACAAATACAGGTAAAGTATATTTAGCGTTGTTTAATAATTCTAATGATTTTTTAAAGAAGAAAAAAGAATTTATTGGTAAAAAAGCAGAAGTAAAAAATGGAAAATCTATAGTCTTTTTTAAAAATATAAGAAAAGGTGAATATGCTGCCTCTATTTTTTATGACGAAAATAACAATGGCAAAATGGATACTAAATTATTTGGAGTTCCAAAAGAACCTTATGGGTTTTCTAATAATGCAAAAGGATTTATGGGACCACCATCATTCGAAGAAGCAAAATTTACCTTAGCTTCCAATAAGAAAATTAAAATACTTTTAAAATAAAGATTAATAATACGAAAAGGTAGTATTTACTTAATGTATAATTTTTTGAATTAATTTTTCCTTTGCTTGAATATCATCTCCAAAAATCCATTGTAAGACATTGTCTTCCCAAATCTCGTTTTTCTCAGTCTCTGATATTAAATCTTTTTCTATAGCTAAATCTAAAATTTTACCTGGATAAGAAGATTGTTTATCACTCTCCATTTCTCCTAAAGGATAAGGATCATCTAACCCAATTAACACTTGACTAGTTCCTTGCCTTTGAAACATTAATTTTAAAGAATCTGTATCGTGAACAAGTGTGTCAAAAAAGATGTTTTTATGACCTACAGCTTTCCTTGGATGATGTTTACCTTCAAATAAATCTGGTCTACCATCAAAACCCTGTATTCTTCTTCCAAGATTCATTTGTGCTAATTGACCACCATGTGCAAAACAAGTTCTAATATTTGGAAAACGATCTTGCATGCCATTTAACGTATAAAAATGATAGGCATCTCCACATTGTGCTAACATCCAAATTAAATGAAAACGCCAATTGGTATTTTCTAATTTTATCATTTTATCTCCATCATAAGGATGAATTTCAATGGCTAGTTTATACTTATCTGCTAATTCAAAAATTCGTTCGTTTTCTTCATCAAACACACATCTCCATTGGCCAATAGAATCCATAAAATGCGTTGGCAAGCAAAGTACTTTTAAATCTAACTCCTCTATACATCTCTCCATTTCATACAAAGCACCATAAATAAAACCAGGATGAACTACAAAACCACAGGTAAATTTATCTGGATGGTTTTTTTGAACCTTCGCATTAAAGTCATTCTGAAAACGCAAGGCTTTTTTCATTTCTTCTAAACGTAAGCCATTACCATATAATTGAGATAAATTTAAAACTACTGCATGATCAATTTTGTTTTTCTCCATCCAAAGTAATTTTTCATCGAGAAAGAAACTAGAGTCAGTTACAGGTCTTTTCCAACCTTTTTGTAACATGTGTTTACGTTCATCATCAACCCAAAAAATCTCTTTATCTTTCATGAATTGAGGAATTTCTTCTGGATAAGGTAATAAATGCGAATGGCCGTTAATTCTTAGTTTTCTTTTTGACATGTTATCTCTTGAAAATTAAATTGATGCTATTATACTTTTATTTTTATGCTTTTTCTAATGTAAATATGGTGATTTCTGGTCTAACATTAAATCTAACCTGCCATAAACAGCCTAAAGCTCTGTTTATATACAAAGTTCTATCATTATCTAAATTTATTTTACCTGATGAATATCTTTTATTTTTTACGGGTAAAATAGGTGGTTTTAAAAATGGCGGTTTTACTTGACCTCCATGCGTATGTCCACTTAAAACCCAACTGTTATAGCCATTCCAAACATTTAAATCACAAACATCAGGATTATGACAAAGAGCTAAGTATGCTTTTTCTTTTACAAATTTTTTGGTCGCTTCTTTTGGATTGAAGTTTAAGCCCCAATAGTCATCTATCCCAATAATATTTAATCCTTCTAACTCAATCTCTTCATTTCTAAGTACGGTAACATTATGCTTTTCTAATAACGAAACAATTTTATTGGCGACTTCTGGTTCTAGCCAATCTTCTCCATAATCATGGTTACCCAAAACACCAACTGTACCTAAATTACCAACAACTGTATGTTTTAATACAGTTTCTAATTGCGTAAATTGTTCTTCATTTTCATAATCTACAAAATCGCCTGTGTACATTACAAAATCTGGGTTATAGTCTTGTGCTTTTTTAAATGATTCAATTAGATAGTTGTAATCGAATTTATTACCTACATGAATATCACTAATTTGCATTAGCGTTTTACCAATTAAATTTTCTGGCAAGTTTTTAATTGGCATTTTAAGTTTTACAAACTCTAGCCAAAATGGCTCTATTTGCCATGAATATACTCCAGTAACTAAACCTAACCCCACTGCAGAGTACAAACTTTTTTTTAAGAAAGTTTTTCTATTCATTTACTTGATTTTAATAGGAGGCAACATTACTTCACCACATTTATCACAAGTACATTTTTCTTTATCTAAATAAAACTTATCAAAAATTATAGGCAAATCTGTTTCAATATTATCTAACAAAAACACTTCTCTATACAACTGGTTTTCACAATTTTCACAATACCATTCTAAAGCATCAAGCATACCTTCTGAACGTGGATATTCTATAACTAAACCAACAGTATTTGCTTTTCTTTGTGGCGAATGAGGAACTTTACTTGGTAATAAATAAATATCTCCTTCATTAATTTCTACATCTACCTGCTCGCCATTATCATCTATGATTTTTAAAACCATATCTCCTTCTACTTGATAAAAAAACTCTGGAGTTTCATTATAATGATAATCTTTTCTATTATTTGGGCCACCAACTACCATAACTATATATTCTCCATTATCCCAAACTTGTTTATTACCAACAGGTGGTTTTAATAAATGGCGATGATCATCTATCCATTTCTTAAAATTTAAAGGGTGTATTAAATTCATTTTATATTTTTTTTACTACAAACCCGCTATTTCATCTTCTTGTAAGATTCCGTTTGTTTCTTCTTTAATTTTTTTTAAAATCTGACGCAACTCAGTTTCAGACATATTTAGATGGGTATGTATTTCATCATCTGCAATTAAATTCAATAATGCTTTGTCTTGTGCTCTCCCTTTTTTCATAGCTTCACTATAAGATATATCTTCTTTAAATGTAACCATTGCATATTTAGAAAAGTATTCTTGAGGAAAATGCTCTTCTAAATCCATTTCTATTTTTCTTTTTTCTTTAAAAAGCGGATTTGTAACATGTTCTTTCATTTCATGAAAATTATCTACAGCCAAATCTGCAATTGCATCTGTATCTTTTTTACGCTCTTTTTCAAAAACTTTAAAAACCTCTTGCCAAGAGTTTAAACTTTGGTTTAAAATACCATCAAAAACAAAAACATCTTCGAAAGAAGCATTCATTCCTTGACCATAAAAAGGTACAATTGCATGAGAAGCATCACCTATTAAAAGAGTTTTACTTTGATAACTCCAAGGAGAACATTTTACAGTTCCCAAAAAACCTGTTGGATTATTCATAAATTCCTCTTTTATATTTGGTATAAGTGCTAATGCATCTGGAAATTTCTTCTCAAAAAATTCTGTTATTTTCTCTTCAGTAATTAAATTAGCAAAATTATACTCACCTTCATCAAAACTTAAAAATAAGGTCACTGTAAAGCTACCATCCATATTTGGCAAGGCAATTAACATAAAATCCCCTCTAGGCCAAATATGTAGGCGCTCCTTACTTAATTGATGTTCGCCATTTTTATCTGCAGGAATTTCTAACTCTTTATAACCATGAGTTAAATAATTTTGCGAATAACTAAACAAAAATTTACGTTCAGAAATATAGTGCTTCCGTAAAATAGAACCAGCACCATCTGCTCCAAAAATAACATCTCCTGTTACCGAAAATTCTTCTTTTGTTTTGTAATCGTAAAACTGAATACAAGTTTTATCTAAATCGATTTGTACACATTTTTTATTAAAATGTATATTCACGTTTTGATGTGAATCTACTTCATCTAATAAAATTGCATTTAAAGCTCCTCTAGAAATAGAGTTAATATATTCACTTTCTCTTCCTGAATACTTAGAATCAAAAGTGTTTCCTTTTACGTCATGCATTTGTCTACCTAACATTGGTATACAAATTGACTTTGCTTTTTCTGCAACCCCACACAATTCTAACCCTTTTAGTCCTCGATCTGATAAAGCTAAATTTATAGATTTACCAGCAGAAATATCTACTTTACGTAAATCTGGTCTGCTTTCAAACAATTCAATTTTATAACCTCTTTGCGCTAAACGAAGTGCCAAAAGACTTCCACATAAACCTGCTCCAATAATGAGTATTTTATCATCTTTATTCATCGCATTTAAAATAGAATATTAATAATCTTTTAAAATTTCTTTTAATATAGATACCATTTTATATACATCTTCAAAACTACTATACATAGGTGCTGGCGCACATCTAATTACGTTAGGTTCTCGCCAATCTGTAATTATATGCCGATCCATTAACTTTTGATGCAAACTTTTGTCAGCATTTTTTACTTGTATTGATAACTGACAACCTCTTTCTTTTGGATTTTTAGGTGTTATTATAGAAACTGCATCTGAACCCAATTCTTGAAAAAGAAACTCCATAAAACCTGTAAGTTTTATCGATTTTTCTCTTAAAGCAAACATACCAACTTCTTCAAACATCTCTAAAGACGCTTTAATTGGGGCCATTGCCAAAATTGGCGGATTGCTCAATTGCCAACCTTCTGCTCCAGCCATAACATCGAAAGGCAAACGCATATTAAAACGTGTTGCTTTATTATGATTCCACCAACCTGCAAAACGTGGTAATTCTGTATTATGTGCATGTTTCTCGTGCACGAAAATACCTGATAAACTTCCTGGACCTGAGTTTAAGTATTTATAGGTACACCAAGCTGCAAAATCTACTCCAGATTCATGTAAATCTGGCTGAATATTTCCTGCTCCATGAGCTAAATCTATTCCTACTACACATCCTTTAGCATGACCAAGTTCTGCTATCTTCTTAAAATCGAATCTTTGCCCTGTGTAATAATTTACACCACCTATAAGTACTAACGCTATTTCATGACCTTGTTCTTCTAAAATATTCTCTAGATCATACATTTCTAAAAGATCTTTACCTTTTGGAGGAGACCAATAAACTAAATCTTCTTCAGAAAAACCATGGAATTTTAATTGCGATTTTACAGCATATCTGTCTGATGGAAAAGCATCACTCTCTATTAATATCTTATATCTTTTTTTAGTGGGTCTGTAAAAAGATACCATCAAAAAATGAAGATTGGCTGTAAGTGTATCCATTATGATAACCTCTATAGGTTTTGCACCAACAACTTTTGCCATCATTTTAGATAATGACTCAGGATATGTTACCCAAGGATTTTCTCCATCAAAATGACCTTCTACACCCTTTTCTGCCCAATCTTGTAATTCTATATTTATGTATTCTTTTGCTTTCTTGGGCTGCAACCCTAAAGAGTTTCCTGTAAAATATAGCCAGTCATTTCCTTGCTTATCTTGTGGTATATGAAATTGATTTCTATATGAAGCCAATTGATCTTCGCTATCTAATTTTTTAGCGAATTCTAGTGTGTTTTTATATTGCATTAAATTATAAAATGATTGTTCTCAAAGATAAACAATCTACTTTATAAAGTTATTTTTGATGGTATAAATTACTATCTTTATAGTACAGAAAAGAAAAAAAATCTTATGAATTTTGATAAAAAACTCTTTTATTTAATTGCAATTTTATTTATTTCTTGCAATAATAATTCTTTATTAGTTACTGGCTTACAAAGTGTAAACGAAAGTATTAAAGAACAATATGCTCCAGACAAAAGAGTAGTAATTTATGATATTGAAGTAGATTATGATAATGATAAAATTATTGTAAGTGGTGAAACTGACTCTAAAATAGGTTATCAAAAATTACTAGATAGTTTAAAGAGGTTAGACATTAATTTTTTAAACAAAATTCGTGTTTTACCAGACACAGTTATTGGAAACGAAATGTATGCCATAGGCAATAACTCAGTATTAAACATAAGATCTGAACCTAAGCATTCAGCTGAATTAGGTACTCAAGGTTTACTAGGAATGCCATTAAAAGTACTAGACAAAAACGGAGATTTCTTCAGAATACAAACTCCTGATGGTTATATCTCTTGGGTTGATAAAGGTGGGATTTACAGAATGAGTAAGAGCGAATTTGATAATTGGTCTAATTCTAAAAAGATTATTTATACAAATACAAATGGTTTTGTGTATGAGAGCATTGCAACAACAAATACCATAATTTCTGACATTGCACTTGGAGGTATTTTAAAATACATTTCTGAAAACAAAAACACATATGAAGTAGAATATCCAGATAAACGAAAGGGTTTTGTAAAGAAAAACGAAGCTAAGGTTTTAACTGAATGGTTAAAAAACACAACAGCAACGCAAGAAAGTATAGAAAAAATAGCAAAATCTATGTTAGGATTCCCTTATTTATGGGGAGGAACTTCTAGTAAAGGAATGGATTGCAGTGGTTTTACAAAAATGACTTATTTATTAAATGGTTTTATTATTCCTAGAGACGCTTCTCAACAAATAAATGCAGGAAAAATTGTTGACAATGATTTAAATTTTTCTGATTTACAAAAAGGCGATTTACTCTTTTTTGGAACAAAAGCCACAAAAGACAAAAAGCAAAGAGTAGTACATGTTGGTATTTGGCTAGGTAATAATAAAATGGAATTTATTCATTCTTCAGGAAATGTGCATATAAGTTCTATGGATGAGAATAATGTTCTATTTGATAAAATGAATAAAAATAGATATCTAGGAAGTAGACGTTATTTAGGTGTGAAAGACAAAAACATAATCGATCTAAAAGATGAATTAGAATTATAAAAAAAACCTCTCAAAATTGAGAGGCTTTTTTTATATTAATATAGAACTCTAAACTTAATTGTACCTGCTACATTTCTTAATTTTTCTATCACTTCTTTATTATACTCTTTATCTAAATCTGTAATTACATACCCCACTTTTGGATCTGTAGATAAGTACTGACCTGTAATATTTAAATCGTATTGAGCTAAAATCTCGTTAATCTTAGCCATAACTCCAGATTTGTTTTTATGAATGTGTAAAAAACGATGTGCATTCGTTTGTCTAGGCAAACGAATATTTGGGAAGTTTACAGCATCTACAGTATTACCTGAGTTAATGTAAGCCATAATTTTATTAGGCACAAAATCTGCAATATCTCTTTGAGCCTCTTCTGTGCTACCACCAACATGTGGAGTTAAAATCACATTATCTAAACCTTTTAACTCTGTTAAGAATTCACCATTTTTTCTTGGTTCTTCAGGATACACATCAACTGCAGCTCCTGCTAATTTTTTACTTTCTAGAGCCTCTACTAAAGCAGGAATATCTACCACAAATCCTCTAGATAAATTCACTAAATGTGCACCATCTTTCATTTGAGCTATTTCTTTCTCTCCAAAGAAATTTTTATTAGCTGCATTATCATCTACATGCAAACTAACAGCATCAGAAATAGATAACAATTCTTTTAAGGTATCTAATTTGGTAGCATTACCTAAAGCTAATTTATCTTCAACATCATAGTAATATACATCCATCCCTAAGGCCTCTGCCAATATTGATAGTTGAGAACCAATGTTTCCATAACCAACAATACCTAATTTTTTACCACGAACTTCTCTAGAACCTTCTGCTGTTTTTCTCCACTGACCATTATGAATTTCTGTACTTCTTTGAAAAACAGAACGCATTAACATAATAATTTCACCAATTGCTAATTCAACCACAGAACGCGTATTGCTATAAGGTGCATTAAAAACAACAATTCCTTTTTCCTTACAAGCCTCTAAATTAATTTGTTTGGTTCCAATACAAAATGCACTTACCACCATTAACTTTTCTGCAGCATCTACTACTTTCTGGGTTACATTGGTTTTAGAGCGGATTCCTAAAACGTGTACATCCTTAATTTTTTCAATTAACTCATCTTCAGATAAACTTTTAGAGACCGTTTCTACAGAAAAACCATCTTTAGACAACTTATCAAAAGCATCTGAGTGTACGTTTTCTAGAAGTAAAATTTTAATTCTGTTTTTTGGGTAAGATATGTTTCGTGTCAAATCGTTTACGTATAAAAATTCGTCTAAATTAGGTGCAATATAATCTGCATTTTCGGTTGTTTTCTCTCTAGATACATTTTCTGTGTAAGCAAAAAACTTATCTGCTATTCCTGCTTCACGAGTCACATAATCACTATAACCATCTCCAATAACCTGTATCTCTCCATCTAAATTCATGTCTTTTAAACATTGAATTTTTCCATTATGTTGTGATAATGGGTTTTTATCATCAAAACCAACAATTTTTCCATCACTTGCAAATTTAAACGTATTTGCAAAAACTCTTTCTGAAGGTATGTTATATTCTTTTACAATTGGATCTATAAATTCTTTAAAACCACATGAAATTACATAAATATCGTTTGAATATAACTCAAAAAATTCTTTATTTCTTTCTATTGAAGAGGATACCTGCTTTTTTAAATCTGCAATTAGCTGAGACAAATCTGCTTTATTTGCTTTTAACAACTTAATTCTTCTTTCTAAAGACTCTGTAAAAGAAATTTCACCATCAATACCAAGGTTGGTAATATCTATAATTTCTTGAATAATTTCCTCTTTCTGTGGATTGTTTTGTAGTGTAATTTCTGCTAAAACATCTAAAGCCTCTACCCTTGTTAAAGTGCTATCAAAATCGAAAATATAGTTTCTTTTTGTAATGCTCATTATGGTTAATTCTTGAATGAAATTTAAAGAGTAAATCTACAAATTAAACCAAGAAATATTGGGTGAATTTCGAGTTTTATGATATCGGTTTTAAATGAAGAGTATTTTAATCAAAAATTGAAAAATAAACAATTAACCTTTTAAAAACTGAGAAATCCTAAAAGAAATAGGTACCAAATTATGGGTAATGATTCTATCCAGAAAGAACTGTAATATTTACTTTGTTCAATTTTAGATCGCATCAAAAATAGTAACACTAAAAAAAAGAACAACATGAAAGGAGTATTCAACTTACTAGAAGATGGAAATAAATACTCTAAAATTAATGACAAAATTAAAAGCGACAAACCAAGTCTTTTAGTTTGAGTTACTCCTATTTTTTTGGGAATTGTTTGTAGGGAAATAGCATCATATTTCACATCTCTAATATCAAAAGGTAAAATTAAAACTACTACTAATAAAAATCTTTGTAAAAAGATAATAATGAATTTTAAATCTATATAAACCTCAGCATCAACTAAAGGTAATAACACTGTAAATCCTGCCCAAACAAAGGCTACAATTATTACCTTTAAATAACTAACCTGTCTTAAGTTTTTAGCCAAACCACTTAAAAAAGGCACTGCATACAAAATGGTAAGTATGTTAAAGGGAATAGAAATAATTAGAGTTTCAACTTTTATTTGACAGGCATAATAACACATCAACAAAAAGCAAATTAAAGAAAACACCTGAATTACTTTTAAGCTATCTGTTAAGCTTCTATGGTGCAGTTTTGCAACACCTGCATATTTTACAAAATTGTAACCTGTAATAGTTCCAAAAAATATGAAATAATTTAAATTTTGATTTAAAGGCAAATCAAAATAAATTTCGTTAATTTTCAAAAAAGCAAAAACAGCAAAAGCCACGTGAATACTTGCATTTAAGTAAAACTCGAAAACAATTTTAAAAAACCTCATTTTACAAAAATAATGCATCTGTTAATAACATTTAGATTTAGTTAATAATTAACATTATTTGTTGTTAAAATATCAAATTTATAGCCTCTAGAATCCTTATTTTTGTCGTTTTAAAAATCGAGTTAATTTTCAACATTTAATTAGCTATAAAATCGATTGAAAATTATCTAAATAAAACTTTATTTAATGAACACTAATTCGTTTCAATTAAGACACATTGGTCCTAATAATAAGGAGCAAGAAACAATGTTAAAAGCTATTAAAGCAGATAGTTTAGAGCAATTAATTAATGAAACTGTGCCAGATAATATTCGTTTAAAAGACGATTTAGATTTAGCACCAGCCATGAGTGAATATGAGTACTTAGCTCATATTAAAGAACTTTCTGAGAAAAATAAAGTTTTTAAAAGCTACATAGGTTTAGGTTATCATGAAGCAATAGTTCCAAGTGTTATACAACGTAACATTTTAGAAAATCCAGGTTGGTATACAGCCTATACTCCTTACCAAGCAGAAATTGCTCAAGGGCGATTAGAAGCGCTATTGAATTACCAAACTATGGTTTGTGATTTAACAGGTATGGAATTAGCTAATGCTTCTTTATTGGATGAAAGTACAGCTGCTGCAGAAGCTATGGCTTTACTTTTTGATGTTAGAGAGCGTGCGAAGAAAAAAGCAGGATCAAATAAGTTTTTTGTTTCTGAAGAAATTTTACCTCAAACCTTATCATTATTACAAACTAGATCTACTCCTATTGGAATTGAATTAGTTGTAGGTAATCATGAAGATTTTTCTTTTGATGATGATTTCTTTGGTGCAATTTTACAGTACCCAGGAAAATTAGGTCAAATATTTGATTACGAAGAGTTTGTTGCTAAAGCAAATAACAATAATATTAAAGTAGCTGTTGCTGCAGATATTTTATCATTAGTAAAATTAAAAGCACCCGGTGAATTTGGCGCATCTGTAGTTGTTGGTACAACCCAACGTTTTGGAATTCCATTAGGTTATGGAGGACCTCATGCTGCATTTTTTGCTACAAAAGAAACGTACAAAAGAAGTATACCTGGTAGAATTATTGGAGTAACTAAAGATATGAATGGTAAGCGTGCCTTGAGAATGGCATTGCAAACTAGAGAACAACATATTAAACGTGAAAGAGCAACATCTAACATTTGTACTGCTCAAGTATTATTAGCAGTTATGGCTGGTATGTACGCAGTTTATCATGGTAAAGATGGCATTCAATACATTGCAGATACCGTACACAACAAAACAAAATTAGTTGCAGATTATTTAGAAAAAGCTGGTTTTAAGCAATTAAATTCTTCTTATTTCGATACACTTTTAATTGAAATTGAAGAAGCAAGATTAAAACCTATTGCTGAATCATTTAAAGTAAATTTTAACTATGTTTCAGATAATTTAGTATCATTATCTATAAATGAAGCAACTACTGAGAAAGATTTAATGAACTTATTTACATTATTTGGTCAGTTGAAAAAGCGTCCAAATCCTGTAAAAGAAGAAAATTACGATAGCTTCTCAAGAATATTAACTCAAGAACCATTTCATTCAGATTTTGAAGTAATTGCAGATAAAGTTTCAAGAAACACTTCATTCTTAGATAATGAAATCTTTAACACGTATCAATCTGAAACAGACATGATGCGTTACATTAAAAAATTAGAGCGTAAAGATTTGGCTTTAAATCATTCTATGATTTCTCTAGGATCTTGTACAATGAAACTAAATGCTGCCTCTGAAATGCTACCTTTGAGTAATCCTCAGTGGGGTAATATTCACCCATTTGTACCTTTATACCAAGCAAGAGGTTACCAAGAAGTTTTAAAGAAATTAGAACATCAGTTAAATATAATTACTGGTTTTGCTGGCACATCTTTACAACCAAATTCTGGTGCACAAGGTGAATTTGCAGGTTTAATGACTATTAGAGCTTATCACCTATCAAGAAGTGATTCTCATAGAAATATTTGTATCATTCCTGCTTCTGCACATGGCACAAACCCTGCTTCTGCTGTAATGGCAGGCATGAAAGTTATTGTAACTAAAACTGCAGAAAACGGAAATATTGATGTTGCAGATTTGAGAGAAAAAGCTGAAAAGCATTCAGACAATTTAGCAGCTTTAATGGTTACTTACCCATCTACTCATGGAGTATTTGAAAGTGAAATTCAAGAAATCACAAAAATCATTCATGATCATGGAGGTCAGGTTTATATGGACGGTGCAAATATGAATGCTCAGGTTGGTTTAACAAACCCTGCCACTATTGGTGCAGATGTTTGTCACTTAAATTTACATAAAACATTCGCAATTCCACATGGTGGGGGTGGTCCTGGAGTTGGCCCTATTTGTGTTGCTCCACAACTAGTTCCTTTCTTACCAACAAACCCAATCATTGAAACAGGAGGAGATAAAGCTATTACAGGAATTTCTGCAGCTCCTTGGGGCTCAGCATTAGCTTGTTTAATTTCTTATGGATACATTACAATGCTTGGTTTTAGAGGATTAACAAACTCAACTAAAAATGCTATTTTAAATGCAAACTATATTAAAGAACGTTTAGATGGTCATTATGACACTTTATATACAGGTGAAAAAGGTAGAGCTGCCCATGAAATGATTATAGACTGTAGAGATTTTAAACAAAATGGAGTTGAAGTTGTAGATATTGCTAAGCGTTTAATGGATTATGGTTTTCATGCTCCAACAGTTTCTTTTCCTGTAAATGGAACAATGATGATTGAACCTACTGAATCTGAAAGTTTAGCTGAGTTAGATCGTTTTTGTGATGCCATGATTGCAATTCGCGAAGAGATTAAAGTTACTGACAAAGAAGATGCAAATAATCCACTTAAAAATGCACCTCATACTCAGGAAATGTTAACTAATGATGAATGGAATTTTCCTTATTCTAGAAAGCAAGCTGCGTTTCCATTAGAATATATAGCAGACAATAAATTTTGGCCAACTGTAAGAAGAGTAGACGATGCTTATGGTGATAGAAATTTAATCTGTTCTTGTAATCCAATAGAAGATTATATGTAAATTACAGCATATTTTAAAAATACAAAACCACCTTTATAAGGTGGTTTTTTTTAACAAAAATCATTCTTAGAATATTAATTATAATTACCTACTATAAAGTATAAAGCCAAGTTTTTATTACACCCTTATTGTTATCTAAAATAGTTGATTGTAATTCTAGTTGTTTTCTATACTTAAAATTAAAAGGTTCCTCAGTAATTAGTAAACCACTTTGTTTTTTAATTCGAATACCTTGACCAGAAATAATATCTATATTTGGCACAAAATCTTGATTGGGCAAATGTTCTGTAAGAATTACGTACTTATATTCTTTTAATTTATTCAAAACAGAATGTACCTCTTTATTAGAAACATGTTGTAACACTTGCCTTAAAATTACTACATCAGCCTTAGGTAAATCATCTTTAGAAATATCTAAACATTGAAACTCTAAATTGTTATGTGCATATTTTGCTTTGTTATAGTTGATAACATTTTCTGCAATATCTACAGCTATATATTTTTTAGAGAAAGCAAGTAGTTGTCTACCAACATTAAAATCTCCACAACCTAAATCTAAAACTGTAATTGGGTATTGAAAGCTATTAAGAAAACTTATTATAACCTCTAAATAAGGTTTTACAATATTTGGATTATGTGACCCTGATCCAGAATAGAACTCATTGTTATTGCCTCCCCAAAGATTTTGGTCGTAAATCTGCTCCATTACCTTTTTAGTAGGCCATGGTTTTCTTTTATTATTTCTCTTGTCTGATGTATTCAAATTAAAATTCTTTCTGTTTTACCTTTATACATTAGTAAAAATAAAAAAACCCCAACAGTTTAATGTTGGAGTTTTATATTTTTAAGAATTCTAAAAAATTTATTTTTTGAATTTCTTGTATTTGTTTTTGAATTTATCAATACGACCTGCAGCATCAATAAGTTTAGATTTACCAGTGTAAAATGGGTGAGATGTTCTTGAAATCTCTAATTTTACTAAAGGATACTCTACACCATCAACTTCTAAAGTTTCTTTAGTGTCTACAGTAGAACGTGTTAAAAAAACATCTTCATTAGACATGTCTTTAAAAGCTA
>JBDNBB010000178.1:0-2554 GCA_039768135.1 Polaribacter sp. | reverse complement strand
GCGAAAAACGGAAGCTAAAGAAGAATATATATTGCCAGATTTAGTTCCAAAAGATTTTGTGAATCAGTATAAATTTGGAAACTAATGAGTACTATAATAAAACAAAAAACACCTAAAATTATTACAAAAAATAGTTCTTTTCCTTCGAACGAAGTCATGCTGGATTTAAAAAATCTTAAAAAAGTGTATCCCACTCCAAAAGGGGATTATGTGGTTTTAGAGGATTTAAATCTTCAGATAAAAAAAGAAGAATTCGTTACTATTATTGGACATTCAGGTTGTGGTAAAACAACAATGCTTTCTATGATTGCAGGATTAAATCCAATTTCTGGAGGGAACATTTCTGTCTTAGGAAAACACATACGAGGTCCAGGACCCGACAGAGGTGTTATTTTTCAATCACCAAGTTTAATGCCTTGGATGACCTCCTTACAAAATGTATTGTTAGGCGTAAATCAAGTTTTTCCTGATGCAACAAAATCACAACGAAATGCGATTGCAAAATACTATTTGCAAAAGGTAGGTTTGGAAGATTCTTTTCATAAAAAAGCAAGTGAATTATCACAAGGAATGCAACAAAGAGTTGGTATTGCAAGAGCATTTGCCATAAAACCAAAGGTATTATTGTTAGATGAACCTTTTGGAATGTTAGATTCTTTAACAAGAGGAGAACTCCAAGACATCTTAATTGAAATCTGGAACAAAGAAAAAATTACTGCAGTGATGATTACACACGATGTGGATGAAGCTATTTTTTTAGCAGACAGAGTGGTTATGATGACCAGTGGGCCCAAAGCAAAAATTGGAGATATTTTAGACATTAATTTTGAAAGACCAAGAACCCGAAAATCGGTCTTAGAGCACGACGATTATTACGCATATAGAAAACATTTAATAGATTTTTTAGAACATTAAGTAAGTAGAAAGTTTAAAAGTCGTAAAGTTAAAAGTATCAATAATATGGTTAGTGATTCAAAATCAATTAATAACATTATTCTTTCTGATATAAAATGCGACATTATGTAATTATTAGTACTTAAATATAAATACAATCAAAATCAGTAAAATAGAAAAACAATGAAAAAACAACACATCATTTTAGCATTATTCTTAGCAAGTTTTCAATTTGCAAGTGCACAATTTACATTAGACGGAGAATTTAGACCAAGAACAGAATTGTTTGGAAACGGACAATCTTCTACAGCAGCAGATGGATCTACACCTTGGCTACAAACAAGTGTTAGAGCTGCATTAAATGCGAAGTATAAAACAGAAGCATATACAGTATATTTAGGTTTTCAAGAAGTATTTCTTTTTGGAGATAGAACACAAATTTCTGGTGCTGGAAACGGAAACATAAGAGTTCAAGAAGCTTGGGCAGACCTTAAATTAGCAGATACATGGAGTTTGAAAATAGGTCGTCAGCCTCTTTCTTATGATGACCAAAGAATTTTAGGAGGTTTGGCATGGGCACAACAAGCTAGAACTCATGACATCGCTGTTTTTAAGCACAAGTCTGTTAATGGCTTTACATTTGATGCTGGTTATTCTCTAAATACGTATGGAGATAATATTTATGATACAGCTCAGTTGTTTTCTTACAGAGAATTAGGTTTCTTACATGCTAATAAACAATTTGGTAAATTAAGCTTAAGTGCATTAGTTTTAAACACCGTTTACCAGAATGCAACAACAACAAAATCAAATTTATTAACTACAGGTTTACATGCAAAAGCTAAATTTGGAGATTTAGGTTTGGCAGCAAACTTATATTTACAAAACGGAGATAGAGTTGGTGGTATAGCTGTTGAAGGTGCTAATTTATATAGCTTAGATGCAAATTACAAGGTTTCTGATAAAGTAACTTTATTAGCTGGTTTTGAATCTATTTCTGGTAAAACAGATGATTCTGCTGCTTTCTTCCCATTATACGGAACAAACCATAAATTTAATGGTTTCATGGATCGCTTTTATGTTGGTAACCACGGAAATGCTGGTGGGTTAATAGACTTAAATATTGGTGCAACATTAAAATTACCTAAAGGATATGCATTAACAGCTAAATTCCATAATTTCACAGAGCAATCTTTAACAAAAGATGCTTTAGGAAACGAACTAGACTTAGTTGTAGCTAAAAAGTTTAAAGGTTTTAAATTAGTAACAGGTTATTCTCAATTCTTTGAACCAAGTGCTGTAACTGGAGCGGGTAGTACTCAAAATTGGGCATGGGCAATGTTAGTTATTAAGCCTAAATTTTTAAGCGGTTCAAAATAAAAACAGCAACCACACTACGATTAGCAGTATCGTGAGTTTTAGTGTTAACAAACGAGCACTGCTAATATATTAAATCCCTCTTTTTGAGGGATTTTTTTGTGTTGTATTCATTTTTTTTATTCCAGACAAGCTACCATTCTCAACAACAACCATTTCTGTTTGTATCACTATTTAACTTTTGGAATTCTTTTTTTTAAATTAAAAATCGTACATTTACTCAGTACTCCCCCACAAATTTTATCGGAAAACGTTGAAAGACGAACAAAACCTTAGTTTTTAT
>JBDNBB010000177.1:0-5459 GCA_039768135.1 Polaribacter sp. | reverse complement strand
TTTCATGGTGGGGTCAAATGGATTACTTTGCATACAGTTACCCAGCATTTGGGGATGCAAAATCTATGGATCAAGGATTATTTGATGCAATTCCAGCAAATGACGCTAGAAAAGCACAATTTAATGATGCTCCAGGAACATATGCACACCTAATGCCTTTAGGTAAGTTTTACAATGCAGCTAGAACACGTTATGGTGTTACTAGAATTGTACAAGATGATTATGTTTATATGAGAGTTGCAGAAATGCACTTATTAGCTGCAGAATATGCACTAAAATCAGGTAATGCTTCACAAGCTAAAGCGGAATTAACCGCATTAGTTAGTAACAGAGTTCCAGATGCATCTTATATTGGTGGATTAAACGACAATCAATTAGCTGATGAAATCTATTTACAGACAAGAATAGAGTTATGGGGAGAAGGAAAAAGCTACTTAGCAATGAAGCGTAATGAAGCTACAGTTACAAGAGGGTCTAACCACCTATCTTTTGTAGGAACTTCAATTCCTTACAATGATGAGCGTATGACATTTGAAATTCCAGAAGGAGAGATTCAATTCAACCCTTTCATTTCAACTCAAAACAACTAATAACTTTTTGAATAGGAGATTTATTTAATCTCCTATTCATTTTAAATTTTAAAAGAATGAAACAATTTAAATTATATACATTACTATTTTTAAGCTTAGCTTTATTTAGTAGTTGTGAGGAAGAAGTAGAGGCTCCAAATACACCTTACGCTTCTTTTGAATCATACTTTTCAACTGATGTAACAGTTACACCAGGGGAAAACTATAATAAATCTATTAGCGTATACACAGCAAACATTACGGATACAGACAGAACTATAAACTTAACAGCTTCAGGTTCTATTTCTGCTGCTTCTTACACAATGCCAATGTCTGTTACAATTCCAGCAAATTCTAACGAAGCAACTTTAGACTTAGTGTTTAACGAAACTGATTTAGAGATTATTTCTGATAAAACATTAACTATTGAAATGGTTGGTAGTGAAGAAATGAGTGTTGGCGAATCAATCACGTTAAACGTTGCTAAGGGTTGCCCTGCAGGTGAAAGTAAAGTTAAGATAGCTGTAGAGCTAGATGCTTATCCAGAAGAGGTTTATTGGAGAATTGTAAATACTGACCTTGGAGTAGTGGTAATGGCTAATAATGCAACTGCTGCTTATGGAGGTTATGCTGGGTTAACTGGTACTCAAAGAGATGCAGCTTGTTTAGTAAACGGAAATTATAGAATTGATCTTTTTGATCAATACCAAGATGGTGCTGGTGCAGTTGAAATTACTGTAAATGGTGTACAAGCATTTGCAACAAATGGTGCTTATGGTGCTAGTTTGTCTAGTGCTTTTGTAGTAAACTAAACCAGATAAAACTATTATTTAAAAATCGTAATCATTTTTGATTACGATTTTTTTTATTTAAATAAAAAACTTTGACAGAAACAACTAATATTTTCGGATTAAGAGCTATTATTGAAGCAATTGAAAGCGGCTCAACAATTAATAAAATTTACTTGCAAAAAGGGTTAAGAGGAAGTTTGTATTATGAATTAGATAAACTAATAAAAGACTCTAAAATTGCTACAAGTACTGTACCTGTAGAAAAACTAAACAGGTTATCAAAAAATAGTAATCATCAAGGAGCAGTTGCACAAATTTCTCCAATAGATTTCTACGATTTAGAAACATTGTTAGATGATACACTAGAAGCTGGTAAAGTGCCTTTCTTTTTAATATTAGACCAATTGTCTGATGTAAGAAACTTTGGTGCAATTATAAGAACTGCAGAATGTACTGGAGTTAATGGTATCATTATTCAAAAAAATGGAAGTGCTCCTGTAAACGCAGAAACTATAAAAACCTCTGCAGGAGCAGCATTTAAAATGCCTATTTGTAAAGTAGATCATATCAAAGATGCATTGTTTATATTACAGGCATCCAATATTAAAACTGTTGCAGCAACAGAGAAGACAGACAGTTCTATCTATGATGTTAACTTTAATCAACCTGTAGCAGTAATAATGGGCTCTGAACATAGAGGAGTTAATCCTTCCGTTTTAAAAATGGTCGATTATAAAGCAAAGTTACCTTTATTAGGTAATATAGAATCTTTAAATGTATCTGTAGCTTGTGGTGTATTTTTATACGAAACTGTGAGACAAAGAAGCATTAATCAATAACATCAAGATTTTCTTTAGATTCTTCAGGCTGAATTAGATTGCCATTTTCATCAAATAGCAAATCAAACTCTGTTGTACTGAATTCATAGTCTTTTCTTACCAAACCATTTTTTCGGTAAATAAAAGCTAATACTAAACCAACTAGAAAACCAGATAAGTGACCTTCCCAAGACATACCATCTTTTATGGGAAATACATACCAAATCATACTACCATATAGAAAAATTACGATAAAAGATAAGGCAACTAATCTATAATGTTTTCGAATGATACCGCTAAAAAACACAGAGCTAAATAGTAAATAAACAATTCCACTTGCTCCTATGTGATAGGAGTCTCTAGCAATTAACCAAATAGCAAAACCTGTTAATAAACCTCCTATTATTAAAATTTTAAATGCAATATCTTTATAGAAATAAAACAAACCACTTAATAGCACAAAGAGTGGAATGGAATTATTAAATAAATGGCCAGTATTAGTATGCAAAAAATGAGTAAATACTATTCCTCTTAAGCCTTCTATTGTTCTGGGAAATATTCCGTATTTATTTAAATTAAAACCATACTTTATTTCCATTGCATATATACCCCAAATCAGTAGGATAAATAAAGTAGGAACTATAAAAGGTGAAGTTTTATTTTGTAACTCAGTATCTTGCATGAACCAAAATAAACAAAAACCTAACCAAAATATAATTTGACAACTTCTGTCATAAATCTTTGTATTTTTGTGCTATGAATGAACCTTTGGCAGAAAGAATAAGACCTATAACTTTAGAGGATTACATAAGTCAGCAACATTTAGTTGGACCAAAAGGTGTTTTAACAAATCTTATAAAACAAGGTATTATTCCATCTCTTATTCTTTGGGGACCTCCAGGAATAGGAAAAACCACATTAGCCAATATTATTGCAACTGAATCTAATAGACCTTTTTACACCTTAAGTGCTATAAGCTCTGGTGTAAAAGATGTAAGAGAAGTCATAGAAAAAGCGAAAAAAAGTGGGGGGTTATTTACTGCTAAAAATCCTATTTTATTTATTGATGAAATACACAGATTTAGCAAATCTCAACAAGATTCTTTATTAGGTGCAGTAGAAAAAGGATGGGTTACTTTAATAGGAGCCACTACAGAAAATCCAAGTTTTGAAGTAATCCCTGCACTTTTATCTAGGTGTCAGGTTTATATTTTAAATTCTTTTGATAAAAACGATTTAATAGCGCTTCTAAAACGTGCAATTCAGAAAGATGACATTCTAGCCGCAAAAAAGATAAAACTCTATGAAACTGATGCTTTATTGCGTGTTTCTGGAGGAGATGCTCGAAAATTATTAAATATTTTTGAACTGTTGGTATCTGCAGAAGAAACTGTAGAAATTACCAACGACTATGTTTTAGAAAAAATTCAGCAGAACACAGCTAGATATGATAAAACTGGAGAACAACATTATGACATTATTTCAGCTTTTATTAAATCTATAAGAGGCAGTGATCCTAATGCAGCTGTATATTATTTAGCAAGAATGATTGAAGGTGGTGAAGATGTAAAATTTATTGCACGAAGATTACTAATTTTAGCTTCTGAAGATATTGGAAATGCAAATCCTACAGCATTAATTTTGGCAAATAATACATTTCAGGCAGTGGCTGTAATTGGCAATCCAGAGTCTAGAATTATTTTAAGTCAATGTGTAATTTATTTAGCCAATTCAGCAAAAAGTAATGCTTCTTATTTAGCCATAAATAAAGCACAAAGCTTGGTAAAAACTACTGGAGATTTATCTGTACCTCTTCATTTAAGAAATGCTCCTACCAAACTAATGAAAGATTTAGATTATGGTAAAAGCTATAAATACTCACATGATTACCCTAATAATTTTGCTGAACAAGAATTTTTACCTGAAGAAATAGCTGGCACTAAATTATACGAACCAGGAAATAATGCCAGAGAAAATCAGTTTAATGAAATTCTAAAAAAGCGCTGGAAAAATAAGTACAATTACTAAAATTTTATCTGTAGTTCTTCTTGAATTAAAGTTGATGCTTTATAGTATTCTACAATCCACTTACCTCCTTTTTCATATACAATCCCATTTTCATTTTTAAGGATATATACTTTGCTTTTATTGGTTTTTAATAAAGTATAGACAATTTCTGGTTTCGAGTTTACCAATTGAAAACCATTAATTATGGGTTGTGCATAAAGAACATCTGTAGATAATTCTGATTTTACCTTTTTATCAACCTTTTGTTTCTTCAATTCTTTAGCAAACTTCTCATTCTTCATGGTTAACTCATATGCTTCATCAGAGATATTGGCAGCAACTACATCTTTGTTTTTACTCTTTATCACTCTAACATCTATGTAACTGTATTTAAAATCAGTCATGGTTTTATGCGCCTTTCTTATACTTTCATGATAGGCTTTTTTATACTCTTTAAACTTGCTCTTCCCTACTCCAGAAGTATAAATTACTTTACCAAAGCAATCTTTAGCTTCGAAATAACTTTTGGTTTGTAGCATAGAAGAATCATCTTTTATGGTTACTATTAAGGCTGCACATTTATTTTCTGATAATGAATCTGGAATAGTTTCGTTACTCAAATAAACAGGAAAGCCATTTTTCTGTAGTAAGAATTTTGTAAGAGAACTGATTTTATAAGCATCTACAGTATTCACAAAATCAAACTGATTTGGCACAATAATATATTGGTACTTCTCTAGCTTACTTTGCTGACTATGCACACAGATTGTTACACCAAGCAGTACAGTAAAAAGTATTTTTTTTATCATTTTAATTGAATATTAAGTTAAATCCTAATTGAAAAGAAGCGCTATTTGTAGAAGACAAATCTCCATACTCTAATAAATTATCTACCAATCCATAAAAATTAACGTTCCCTAATTGAACTGATAAACCAACTCCAACATTGGTATAAGAAAAATCATCTATAGTATAGGTTAATTTAGTGTGTATTTTATTAGTAATCGCTTTTTCATAAAAACCTGTTAATGCTAATTGTGAACTTAAAAGTCTAAACACATTATATAATTGCAAGCCTATTGCATCTGTATAAAAATTTTTATAAGTATTGTCATAACAGATTTTACTTCTATACTCTCCAAAATTATATTTTAAGGCTAGATTCAATTTTGTTGGCCTCCAAGAAATATAAGATTCAAAATCATCTGTAACTGGAATTTCATCTTGAAAACGCTGATCTATTTCATCCCAATTTTCAAAATTATTATCGTTAT
>JBDNBB010000176.1:0-9304 GCA_039768135.1 Polaribacter sp. | reverse complement strand
GCAATGTTAAACCATGGAGATAAATCAGAATTTATACAAGAACAATATTATCTTAAGACGAAAAAAAAGGTAAAAGAAATTAAAGGTTTTTATGTACACTTTGGTATTTCTATATTAGCAATTATTATAATTGTATTAGTAAACTTACAATTTGTACCATCATTTCATTTCTTTTGGTATGCAGTTGGAGGTATAGGTATAGGTTTATTTTTTCACTGGTTTGGAGTTTTTGGATTTAGTAAATTAGGCTATGGTAAAACTTGGGAAGAAAAAAAGATTCAAGAATTTATGAATAAAAAGAATTAGAATTTATGGACAATCAATTTATAGAAGAGCAAAATTACCAACGTGCAAAAAAACGAGTAAAGGCCATAAAAGGGTTTTATGTTCATGCAATTGTCTATGTATTAGTTAACTTATTTATAAGTGGTATTATTATCTTTGGTTTAATGCAAAGTGGGTATTCTTTTACAGATACATTTTCTAATTTTGGTGTTTATTCTACCTGGTTTTTTTGGGGTATAGGAATCTTTTTTCATTGGATGGGAGTTTTCGGCTTTAGATCTTTAGGATTTAGTAGAGAATGGGAAGAGAGAAAAATACAAGCATATCTTGATAAAGAAGAAGAAAGAAGAAGATTTTAGAAAAAAACACAATGAATGTATTAATAATTGAAGATGAAAAACCAGCTGCTAGAAGATTAAATAGAATGTTAGCAGCATTAGATATACAAGCGCAACAAATGTTGCATTCTGTAGAAGAATCTTTAAACTGGTTACAAAATAACACACATCCAGATTTGATATTTTTAGATATTCAATTATCAGATGGTTTGTCTTTTGAAATATTTGAAGAAATAGATGTGAAATCGGCTATCATCTTTACAACTGCCTATGATGAATATGCTCTAAAAGCTTTTAAATTAAATAGTATAGATTATCTTTTAAAGCCTATAGATGATGATGAGTTAGCCACTGCTGTTGCGCAATTTAAAAAGCAACAACCTAAAGAAACAGATGTACAGGTTAATTTAGACGATATTAGAAAATTATTGATAAATCCTGTAGATCGTAAGTTTAAGAAAAGACTATCTATTAAAGTAGGGCAGCACATCAAAATTATTCATATAAATGAAATTGAGTGTTTTTACAGTGAGAATAAATCTACCTATATTCATACTACAGAAAATAGAAATTACTTGTTAGATCATTCTTTAGAAAATTGGCAAGAACAACTAGATCCAGAACATTTTTTTAGAGTAAATAGGACTTTTATTGTTCATATTGATGCAATTAAAGATATTATTGCATATTCTAATTCAAGATTAAAATTGATGTTACATTCCTATAATGAACAAGAAATTATTGTGAGTAGAGAACGTGTAAAAGATTTTAAAAACTGGATTGACTAATACGTTTAGTTTTCGCTATAAATTTATAAATCCAATTTTTTATAAAAAGTCAAATAGTCTCATACCTTTTATAAAACAGTAAATCAGATAGTGATACACTTCAATTACTTTATCTATCTTTGATTATATTTTAATTGAAGCATAAATACCATTTTGAAAGCAAGTTTAATAATTGTAAAATACTACCCAATTTCTGCCATTTTTGGATTTTTATCGATGGCAATATTTAGAATTCCTTTATTTTTAAATAAAAACATCCAATTTTATAAGTTAATGGGAACAGGTAAAAATGGTACTTTTGATAAAGTTCCAGATCTATCTCAGTGGTCTATTCTTGTTACCTATGAAGATGATTTAACTTTAAAAGATCAATTTGGTGGTTTCATTCTAAAGTGGTTTGATTTATTTTGTAAAACCCAAAATATATATATGTTAAAACCAATTGAAGGTCATGGTTTGTGGGACAAGAAAAAGGTTTTTGGTGATTTACCACCAAATACAGATTATGAAGGTGAAATAGCTGTGTTAACTAGAGCAACAATTCGCTTAAATAAATTACAGTATTTTTGGAAAAATGTAGCACCAATTGCATTACAAATGTCTACAGCAGAAGGGTTTGTTACTTCTTATGGAGTTGGTGAAATTCCTTGGGTTAAACAGGCAACTTTTAGTGTTTGGGAATCAAAAGAAATGATGAAAAAATTTGCCTATAGAATGCCAAAACACAAAGAAGTTATTCAAAAAACAAGGAAAGAAAAATGGTATAGTGAAGATATGTTTACACGTTTTACTATCCTGCAGAAGATTGAAAAATAATCTGTGTATTGAGTCCTTTTATTAGCACATATTTTTTACGATAAATTTTATTCAAACATGAATAATACCTTTTAATTTAATAATTCGATATTCTTTAATAAAAAGTAGGATTAAATGTGGTTTGTTTTTATTTTTACGCAAACATTAAATAAATGGAAAAGGTAGCTGTTATTGGTAGTGGAATTGGAGGATTAGCCACCTCTATTCGATTAGCATTAAAGAATTACGAGGTCTCTGTTTTTGAAGCAAATTCTTATTTTGGAGGAAAGTTATCTTCCTTTGAGAAAGATGGTTTTACCTTTGACGCTGGTCCTTCACTTTTTACAGCTCCAGAAAATATAGAAGCACTTTTTAAAATAGCTAAAAAAGATATTACTAGCTATTTTACCTATCGTTCATTAGATGAAAGCTGTCGTTATTTTTTTCCAAATGGAAAAAAAATTACTGCTCAAAAAAATGTTGATACTTTTGCTGATGAAGCAGAAAAAGTTTTTGGAGAACCATCAGAAAACATAAAGAAGTATCTTAAAAATAGTAAGAAAGCTTATCAAAATATAGGAGAACTTTTTTTAGATTTCCCTTTAGATTTAAGTTTAATCACAAAAAGTGAAACATACAAAGCATTACTTAGTGTAAAGTTTCCTTACATCTCAAAATCCTTAAATAGCTTTAACGAATCAAGTTTTAAAACTTCAGAAATGGTGCAGCTTTTTAATCGTTTTGCAACCTACAATGGTAGTAATCCTTATAAAGCACCAGCGATGTTAAGTATGATTTCTAGTTTGGAACAAAGTCAAGGAACTTTTTATCCAAATGGAGGAATGATAAGTATTACTAATGCTTTAGTGAAATTAGCGAAAGATGTTGGTGTTAAATTTCACCTCAATAGTAAAGTTGAAAAAATTGAAACTGTAAACGAAACAGTTGTTGGTGTTGTTGTGAATACAAAAAAACACAAAGCAGATATTGTTGTAAGTAATATGGATATTTATTACACCTATAAAAATTTACTTACAGATAATAGTTTTGCTGATAAAGTTTTAAAGCAAGAACGAAGCAGTAGTGCTTTTATCTTTTATTGGGGAATAAATACTACTTTTTCAGAATTAGGTTTGCATAATATCTTTTTTAGTGAAGATTATAAAAAAGAGTTTAAACAAATTTTTGATGATTCTATTTTACCTGATGAACCAACCATTTATGTGAATATAACTTCTAAATACGACAAAAATCACGCTCCAGATAAAAGTGAAAATTGGTTTGTAATGGTTAATGCTCCTGCGCATAATGAGCATAATTGGGAAGAGCAAAAAGAAAAGGTAAAAAAGTTCATAATTAAACAGATCAATAAAGGATTAAACACTAATCTTGAAAACCATATTGTGTTAGATGACACGCTTTCTCCATTAAATATTCAAGAAAAAACAGCTAGTTTTATGGGATCTTTATATGGGACAAGCAGTAACAGTAAAATGGCTGCATTTTTTAGACAACAAAATAAAAGTAAACGTTATAAAAATTTATATTTCTGCGGAGGAAGTGTTCACCCAGGAGGAGGAATTCCATTGTGTTTTAAAAGTGCAAAATTAGTAGCAGATGAAATTCAGTAATTTATTTAAACATAAATATAGATTAGCTTTAGGAATAAGTCTATTATTTCATATCAGCGCTATTATCGGCTTGCTTTTTACTGATTATAATGATTTTTTTATTGATAATACCCCTTTGAATCTAATCATATCAATGGTATTGATTTTATACACACAGCAAAAAATTAATAAATCACTTTGGTTCTTTTTTAGTGCATGTGTTTTTGCAGGGTTTACTTATGAAGTTATAGGAATTAATACTGGTATTCTTTTTGGAGATTATAAATACTCAAGTGTTATGGGCTACAAAATATTTGGAGTTCCTGTTTTATTAGGTGTTTTGTGGTTTACAACTATGTATTGTGTTGGTAGTTTAACCTATCAAGCTTATCACTGGTTTAAAATAAAATACAAATTTACTATTTCTAATAAATTAGAAATTAATTTATTAGCTATAATTGCAGCTTTTGCAGCAGTTTTTTTAGATTTATTTTTGGAACCAGTTGCTATTAAATTAAACTTTTGGCAATGGTATCCTTATGGAAAAATTCCAATATATAATTATGTTTGTTGGTTTTTCGGAAGTTTAATTTTACAGTATTTATTTGTAATTTTCAATTTTAATAAACAGAATAAATTTGCAATGTATTTATTTACAATTCAGCTTATATTTTTTATAACTATTAGTTTATTTTATAAATGATCTTTCTTTTTATCTTATCAATTACTCTAGTAACGTTCATTATAATGGAGGGAATAACTTGGGTAATGCACAAATATGTAATGCATGGTTTTTTATGGTATTTGCATGAAGATCATCACAAACCAAATACTTATTTTTTCGAGAAAAATGATGCCTTCTTTTTAATTTTTGCTATACCAAGTTGGTTGTGTATTATGATAGGATTACAAGATAAAACATATTGGCTTGCAGGTATTGGATCTGGAATTGCACTTTATGGTTTGGCTTATTTTATAGTGCATGATATTATTATTCATCAGTGTTTTAAGTGGTTTTCTAGAAGTAGTATTACGTATGTAAAAGCTATAAAATGGGCGCACAAAATGCACCATAAGCATCTTGGAAAAGAGAAAGGTGAAAGTTTTGGCTTGTTATTTGTTGCTAAGAAGTATTGGGGAAAGGTACTTAAAGATAAGGCGATTCGTAAGCAAAAACCATAACTATATATTAAATAAGCTTTTAAGTAATTCCTTCTCTTTTTAAGAACTTAATTTTGGGAATAAAGAAAATTCCAAGAGTATTCCAATATTTAAAACAAATTTTAAATCATTTCCTTATTCAACTTTAATTAAAATAGATTTAAAAGATAGAGATGTTTTTAGCATATATGGATTTTAATGGTTAACAAAATAAACGTTTCTAATATTTTAATAAAATAATTTTTAATTTAACAAAGTCTCAATTTTATTTTCTTACTCTTAAACTTTACTTATTTTTATCAAAATTTATTTTGATGAGCCAAAAAGAGGAATTTTTTGATTATATAAACAAAGGCTACACGACTAAAGGTGATTTTATAGCACTTGGTGCTGCTATGTTAGGAGAGGAAACTATAACAAACACCATTGTAAAAGTTCCTTTAAAAACATTAAACAGACATGGCTTAATTGCAGGTGCAACTGGTACAGGTAAAACAAAAACACTACAGGTTTTAGCAGAAAATTTATCAGAAAAAGGTATCCCTGTTTTGTTAATGGATATTAAAGGAGACCTTTCTGGCTTGGCAAAAGCGAGTTCTGGTCATCCAAAAATAGATGAACGTCATCAAAAAATTGGTTTTCCATTCGAGGCTAAAAAGTTTCCTATTGAAGTTTTATCAATTTCCGAACAAAATGGTACTAAAATGCGTGCCACAATTTCTGAATTTGGACCTGTTTTATTATCTAGAATTTTAAATTTAACAGAAACACAAAGTGGAATTGTTTCCATTATTTTTAAGTATTGTGATGATCATAAATTACCTCTTTTAGATATTAAAGATTTTAAAAAGGTTTTACAATTTGTAACTCAAGAAGGTAAAGAAGCTATTCAAGCAGAATATGGTAGAATTTCGACATCTTCTACAGGTGCAATTTTGCGTAAAATTATTGAAATAGAACAACAAGGAGGAGATTTATTTTTTGGCGAAAAATCTTTTGAAGTTGAAGATCTAACAAGAATAGATGATGATGGTAGAGGAGTTATATCTGTATTAAGATTAACAGATATACAAGATAAACCCAAGTTGTTCTCTACATTTATGCTGCAATTATTAGCAGAAGTATATGAAACTTTTCCAGAACAAGGAGATTCAGGAAGACCCGAGTTGGTCATTTTTATAGATGAAGCTCACTTGGTTTTTGAAGAAGCTTCTAAAGCATTACTTAATCAAATAGAAAGTATTGTAAAATTGATTCGTTCTAAAGGTATTGGCTTATACTTTGTTACGCAAAATCCAAAAGATGTTCCAGAAGATATTTTAGCGCAATTAGGTTTAAAAATACAGCACGCACTAAGAGCTTTTACTGCTAAGGATAGAAAAGCAATTAAACTGGCTTCAGAAAATTACCCAACTTCTGAATATTATGACACCAAAGAAGTACTGACTCAATTGGGCATTGGAGAAGCATTTGTATCCGTTTTAAACGAAAAAGGAATTCCAACACCTTTAGCAAGAACTATGTTAAGAGCTCCAATGAGTAGAATGGATATTTTAACGGATCAAGAATTGAATCAAGTAATCAATAATTCTAGACTTATTCACAAATACAATAACAATTTAAACAGAGAAAGTGCTTATGAACTGCTAAATCAGAAAATTAAAGACATTAATGATGCTGAGCAAAAAGCCATTGAAGATTCAGAAAGACAAAAAGAAATAGAACGTTTAGCAAAACAGAAAGCAAGAGAAGATAATTACAAAAGAAGTTCTAGAAGAAGTAGAAGACCAGATCCTTTAGTTAAGGTATTAACAAGTGCTACTTTTATAAGAGCAGTTTTCGGAATCTTAAAAAAAATAATTAAATAACAAATTAAGAATATTAACGTTTAAGTTAATAAAAACTAAAAAAAATGATCAAAAGAAGTTTCTTATCCCTAGTAATAATTTCATTAACTATTTCAAGTTGTACCAACAATAATAAATTTATGATAGATAAAGGTATAGTAGGTGAAATAACGACAACTACAACTGTATCTGATTTAGATAAAATTTTTAAAAACGATTCTATTGTAAAAAATTTAAGTGAAGGTGCTTTTGGAGATAACTACTTTCAAGACGATGACACTTACTTGATTTACGAAAAAGGAGGGAAGCACTTACTAACTATTGTTCCAAAAGAACAATTAGATAGTACTTCTACTATAAAGAGTATTGAAATTCATGATTCTCGTTACAATACTAAATCTGGCATCAATTTAAATTCTACTTTTTCAGAAATTAACACCAATTATCTAGCTAGACCAGAAACAACACTTCAATCAGTTACTTTATTTTTAGATGAGCTTAATGCTACAATTGCTATAGATAAAGAAGAGTTAGGTTTAAGAGATTTTGCAATGTCTCAAAGAGTTTCATTAGAACAAATTCCTGATTTGGCTAAAATCAAACTATTTATTATTTGGTTTCATTAATATAACACTCTTTATCAATTATCCTAAATTATGAAAAATTATACCGTACAAAAAACACCCTTTAAGGTACCAACTACAGATGGTAAATTAATTGAAGAACATTTTGGGAATGCAACTACAGAGCAGTCAGACATAAGCATTGCGCATATGATAGCACCACCAAAATGGAAAGAACCTTTTCAAACTCCAAAATTTGATGAATACACTTATATCATAAAAGGTAAAAAGCAATTTATTATAGAAAATGAGAAAATTATTTTGAGTGTAGGAGAGTCTATTAAAATAAAAAAAGACGTTAGGGTACAATATTCAAACCCTTTTGATGAGGAATGTGAATATATTGCTGTTTGTAGTCCTGCATTTTCTATAGATTTGGTAAATAGAGAAGAAAATTAGTTTTCTAGATGTTTAAAATTTCATCGCTACTTTAAAATTTAACACCCTACCAGTCATATAATTTGGTATACCAAACTGTGTTTTGCTATACACATCTCTTACCCAGGTGTTTGTGATAGCATTTTGAATATCAAAAATATTAAAAAGCTCTAAACCAACACTAAACTCTTTAAAGTTAGAGAGCAATCCTGTGTTAATTTGTTTATTATTATCATCAACAAAAATATATGATACTCCTAAGTCTGCTCTTCTATAATCTCTAAGTCGTTGTTGAAAATTATAAGGATCTGCGTATGATGGTGAACCTCCAGGTACACCTGAATTATATACTAAATTCAAGTATGCTTTTAAATTTGGTAGATTAGGTACATAATCCTGAAAAAGTATTCCAAATTTTATACGTTGGTCAGAGGGTCTTGCAATATATCCATTATCGTTGATATTTTCTTCTGTTTTTAATAACCCTAAACTAACCCAACTTTCACTCCCAGGAACAAATTCGCCATTTAAACGCAAATCTAGTCCGTACACATAAGCTTTGGTAACATTATCAGCTCTGTAACGAATTCTAACATTATCTATAGTATAGGAGTTTACGTCAGATAAATTTTTAAAATAAGCTTCTGAAGTTAATTTAAAAGGCCTATTCCAAAGTTCAAAACTATAATCCATACCAACTACGGAATGAATAGACTTTTGAGCATCTACGTTAATATTTAAGGCTCCATTAAAATCTCTTAACTCTCTGTAAGATGGAGGTTGTGCATATAGGCCTCCCGAAAATCTAAATAAAATATCTTTATTCCAATCTGGTTTTATCGCAAATTGACCTCTTGGACTCACAATAATTTGGTTTTTTCCACGTACACCGTTTCCTTTGCTAAACCAAGCATGTCCTCTTACTCCGATATTATAGAATACTTCATGGTTATTCCAAAATACTCGTTTACTAAACTGTAAAAACGAAGTGATTCGGTTTATATAAACATTATTATCTTTTCTAATGTTTTGAAACGGAATAATAGCTCCCTCAAAAGGTTCATAAGGCTGGTTATTAGCGATGTTAAAAAGAGGTCTAATAGAAAATCCTAAAGAATCTATAACTTCCCACTCACGTATTCGATCTTTTATACTTTCTTGTTGGAATTTTATACCAAAATCTAACTGACTTTTTTGGTTTTTAACACTAGCTTTTATTTCTAGATTAGTAATTAGAGCATCTAAATCATTTCTAGCGTGATTTAATTGTGAGCCAATTCCTTCAGAAAATGATACTTCACCAAAATTGGTAGACCCTATATTTGTGTCTACCTCTCCTAAACGATATTGAGCTAAAATATCAAAATATTCTTCTTCCTGGGTATTGTATCTAGAGGCAATTGTTGTTAACTTAAATTCTTTGTTAATTTTATATTCTGCAGATACAGCTCCAAATAGAGTTAGATATCTGTCTTTTTC
>JBDNBB010000175.1:0-2551 GCA_039768135.1 Polaribacter sp. | reverse complement strand
CTCCAAGAAATATAAGATTCAAAATCATCTGTAACTGGAATTTCATCTTGAAAACGCTGATCTATTTCATCCCAATTTTCAAAATTATTATCGTTATTAAATTCTAATGCAACACCTTCAAAAACAAAATTTCCTGTAATACTTGTGTTTTTGGTATTCTTCTTATGGTTGATAAAACCAAGATCTAAAATACTTCCTGAAAATTCCAATTGTGGTGTAATTCTATAGGTTACTCCTACATCTATACCCAAACCTAAATTACTTCCAAAAATTGTATTTTTAAGATAAGAATTAACATCTGTGATGTATTCATTATTTTCTATTAAACCAGATGTTTTAAACTTTAAATTTACATCTGTAAGATAATGGGTGTATATATTATTAATTCCACCAGTTGTTGTAAATAAACCTGTATTGTTATTCGATTCTACGTTTAAGGCAGAAGAATAAATTTTAAACCTACCTCCTATAGTTAATTTATCGTCTACTTTTTTGGAGATACCTGCATGCAAGACGCCTAAAAAATCTGCTTTATACCTTATACCTGCTGCACTAAAAGCTCTATTTACATGAGGTGCATTGCCTTCGCTAATAAAATCTAATGCATCTTTAGGATAATACCCAATTGCATCTAATTCCTGATAAAAACCAAAACTTAAATAGTAATCATCCTTTAGCCTAAAACCTGCATTTAGAATTTCTATTTGTGTATTTATTTTGGTAAAATCTCTATAAGACAAATTACGAATGGCTTCAGCTATTTTATCATTAATAGAGCGATTATCATTGGCAAAAATATCAGACAAAACCACTCCTTTCGATCCAAAGTCTGATGATATTCCAGATAACAAAGGCAAACCAACATGAAATTTATAGTTTACTTCAGAAGCAGGGTTTAACAATAAAGTTTGTGGTAATTCTGCAAAATTATAAAAAATCTGTTTGTTCTGAGCTAAGGTTTGCAACACCATAAAAAACAGAACTAGGTTAATAAGTTTTTTCATCTTAAAGTTCTGATTCTATATAAAGTGTTACTGAAGATTTAAGCTCAAACTCACTAGTATCATTTGGGTTCATACTTGTACCTGTATCTTCTAACTCTGCTCTAATTCTTACTTTAGTTGTATTTACAATTGCAGGATTTGTACTAATAAAAACCTCTTCTGTAAATGTGTTTTCTAAATCACCTGCAGGAATTACAATGGATGTAAATTGATATAAAAGTGTATTATTATCATCTAAGAAAGAAACATCAATAGTAACATCTCTATCAAACTCGTTTTTAATTAGCGTATCAAAATCTATCTTAACAATATCATTCTTTACAAAAGAATCTTCGAAAACTCTAAAATCTGAATCTGATGTGATACTCGTTTCTTGAACACCTGCAGCATTAAAAAACTGACCTGGAACTACTGAGAAGAAGGTTAGTGAAGATGTGATTACTGGTTTGTATACATAATCATTAATTTGATCAAAATCTAACTCTTCATAACAAGAGTTGAATACCAACAAACAGCAAATTATACTTATTCTAAGTATACTTTTCATAATTAAATGTTTAAGTCTTAACGTAATTACAATTATAGATATTGCTTTAATTCATGCAGTGCTGTAATACTTTCAAAATCTGAATTATCAATAGTCTCTTTCTCAAAATTACAATGAATTGCTTTTATTCCAGAATTGATTGCTCCATAGATATCTGCTTCAATACTATCTCCAATCATAATTGAATTACTGGCATTTGCGTTTGCTTTCTCTAAAGCAAATTGAAAAACTCTAGGGTTTGGCTTTTTAACCCCTACAGATTCAGAGGTTACAATCACATTAAAATAATCTAGAATTTTAGAAGATTCCATCTTTTTTGCCTGAATTTCTTCAAATCCATTGGTTATTATGTGCAAGTTATACTTGTCTTTTAGGTAGTCTAGTATTTCGAAAGTACCATCAAATAAATGATTAAAATGGGGTAGAAAATCGATGTATTCAATTGCGATAATATCTATTACCTCATCAGAAATTTCAAAATCGATAGCGTCAAAAGTATTTTTTAATCTAGAATATCTAAGCTCACTCTTTGTAATTTTTTCTTCTCTGTACAATCTCCAAAACTCCAAATTTAAAGGTTTGTAGACCTCTAAAAACTTATCTAAATCAATTGTTATGTTTTGTTTTTCAAACACTTTTTGAAACGCCAAATCAGAATTTTTTTCAAAATCCCAAAGTGTGTGATCTAAATCAAAAAATACGTGCTCTATCTTTGCCATTTTCCTTTATATTTGAATTCACTATTTAGTTAAGTAATATGCAACTATTTTCTTTTTTAAAAAAAGAGTTTGTAAAAAATGTTTTGACATTAATTACGGGCTCTGCATTAAGTCAAGTTCTTATTTATGCCTCTATTTTATTACTTACTAGATTATTTTCTGCAGAGTTGTTTGGTATTTATGTACTCTTCTCTTCAGCCACAATAATTCTAAAACCCTTGGCTACCTTACAATTCGAATTTTCGATTGTATTGCCTAAAAAGGATGAGGATGCTATTAAT
>JBDNBB010000174.1:0-3593 GCA_039768135.1 Polaribacter sp. | reverse complement strand
TAATACTTGTCCTTTCTCTAACTGACCAATGATTTCTTTTTTCTGTAATTCAATATCAGCTTCAATAAGTGCTTTATGAGATACAACAACATTCTTAAATTCGTGGTTGATTTTTACAACTTTGAATTCCATTGTTTTTTCTACATACTGATCGTAATCTCTAATTGGTTTAACATCAATTTGAGATCCAGGTAAAAATGCTTCGATTCCGAAAACATCTACAATCATACCACCTCTAGTTCTACACTTCACAAAACCGTTAACTACTTCACCTGTTTCATGAGCATTGTTTACTCTTTCCCAAGCTTTAATTACTCTCGCTTTTTTGTGAGATAATACTAACTGACCAGAAGAATCTTCTCTTTTATCAACTAGCACTTCTACTGTATCTCCTTCTGCTAAGCTTTGGTTGTAACGAAATTCGTTTAACGAAATTACACCTTCAGATTTAGAGTTAATGTCTATAATTGCATCTCTATCTGTAATTCTTATTACAGTTCCTTCAATTACATCACTTTCATTAACAAAACCAATTGTTCCTTTTAAAGCTTCTTCGAATTCTTTTAGTTTTTCTTCGTCAACAGCTTCAATACCTTGTTCGTACTTGTGCCAGTTAAAGTCAGCTAAAAATTGTTTTGGATCTTGTTTTTCCTCTACAGCAGGAGTTGCTGTGTTTTGTACATCAGAAGCTACTTGCTCCTCAGTATTCTTTGTTTCTTCAGACATGTGTCTAAAATAATTTGTATCTTGTTGTAATCCAGATTTTTAACGAAAAAACAGCAAGAGCTATTTATAAAAATTGTTATCTTTTATTCCTTTTCAAAATCTGTACTCGTAAAAAGGAGTGCAAACTTACTAAAAAAGATTGATTTTAAGCTATTTATAAGAAAAAAAATACAAGTACTAAAACAATCGAGATTAAATATTTAGACAGTATAAATGATTAAATTACACAAATAATTAATTTAAAAACAATTTACAAGGAAAATCTAATCACAACAATTACATTTGCAACTAAATTTGGATGCTCAGTACTTTAATATGAGTATAACTAAAGGTGAAAGTATACAAATGATGGATACAAAAACAAAAGAATTGGTAGCTAAGGGTGTCATGCTTCCATTAATGGAAGAGTTTTATACAATTCAAGGTGAAGGCTTTCATACAGGAACAGCTGCATACTTTATTAGAGTTGGTGGCTGTGACGTAGGATGTCACTGGTGTGATGTAAAAGAAAGTTGGAACGCAGATTTACATCCACCAACATTAGCAGATAATATTATAGAAAATGTAAAAAAACACACAGATACTGTTGTAATTACTGGAGGTGAACCTTTAATGTGGTCTATGGATTATATTACGAAATTACTTCAAAAAAATAATATTAAGACACATATTGAAACTTCTGGAGCATATTCTTTTTCTGGAAAATGGGATTGGTTTTGTCTTTCACCAAAGAAAACAAAATTACCTTTAAAAGAAAACTATAGAGAAGCAGATGAATTAAAGATGATAATTCATAACAAATCAGATTTTGATTTTGCAGAGGAACAAGCTGAAAAAGTAGGCAAAAAATGTCAATTATTTTTACAACCAGAATGGAGTAAAAAAGAAAAAATGACAGAACTTATTGTAGATTATGTAATGAAAAATCCGAAATGGAAAGTTTCTTTGCAAACTCACAAATACCTAAATATTCCATAGAATACTAAGCTCGTTTTAATCAGGACTAAGCTAAATTAATTCTTAATTACTCTGAAAAAGTTTCTTGTCTACTAAACTACAAATCCTTTCAAATTGTTCATTAATTCCCATATCAGAATTATCAAACTCAATGGCATCAGTAGCTTTTAATAATGGAGAATCTTCTCTTGTAGAATCTATTCTATCTCGCTCTTGAACATTAAATAGAATATCATTATAATTTACTCTGTCTCCCCTATCAATCAATTCTTTATAACGTCTCGCAGCTCTTTTATCTGCAGAAGCTGTCATGAATAACTTAAGTTCAGCATCAGGAAAAACTACAGTTCCAATATCTCTACCATCCATAACAATTCCACCTTCCTTCCCCATCAGTTGTTGTTCATGTACTAATTTTTTTCTTACCTCACTTATAGTGGCAATCTTACTTACTAACTGTGAAATTTCTAAACTTCTTATTTCTTTTTCTACATTAACTCCATTTAAATGGATTTCTGCATAACCTAAATCGTTATTAAATACGAAGACTAAAGTAATATCATTCAAAGAACTAACTAAATCATTACTATTTAATAAATCACTGCTAACATAACCATTGTTTTTTGCGAATAAACTAACAGCTCTGTACATAGCTCCAGTGTCTACATAGACATAATTATATTTTTTTGCTAAAAGTTTAGCTATTGTACTTTTCCCTGTTGATGAGAAACCGTCTATAGCAATAATTATTTTTTTACTCATGTCTATTAAAATTGTATTGTAAACTAAAAGTACTGGCATTTGTTGCAGAATGATATTTAGAATACGCATAATTAAATTTAAACTTATTCAATTTAATTCCAAATCCAAAAGAAATACCTCCAAAGGTTCTTACGTTTTGAAGTTTTAATTCAGATCCTCTTCTGAAATTATAACCCATTCTGAGGTTTATAGCGTTGTTTGGAAAAAGCTCTGCTCCAATTACAAAATGTCTTAAAGTATTATTTAAAAAACCTATTTCTTCTGTAATAATATTTCCTTCTAAATCTGATGATTGTTGAGAAGGATTAGGAACTGACACATCCCATTGTTGAAGATTATCAATAGTTAAGTACCATTTTAGAGGTACATATTCTAACTGATAAGATGCTCCAATTGCAATCTTTAATGGTAATTCTTCTCTAATACCATTGAAAGTAGATAATTGTGTGCCAAAATTTCTAGCTACAATTGTAAAGGAATAGGGTTTATAAGGACTATAATATAAAATACCTAAGTCAGCTGCGATTCCTGTAGAATAAAAATTACTTATTTGTGAATTAATAAACTTTACATTTGTTCCAAAAAATAGATTTGTCCACGGAAGATTTAAGGCATAACCAATAGAAATAGCAAAATCATTGGCATTAAAATTTCCAATTTCATTACCTTGAATATCTGTACCTATAAAAGTACCATAATCAAGATATGTAATAGCACTATAAATTGTTCCAAATCTTCTTGATAGTTGTCTTGCATATGACAAAGAACCAATATTAACACCTGCCAAAAAACTAGAATAGTTTAAAGAAACTAAATTATCTAATTCATTATTTATGGTAGAAGGATTCCAATTTGGCTGGTTAATATTGTCTACCATAGTTAAAACTTCACCTCCTAAAGCAATTTGTCTAGCAGAGGTAGAAAGATTTAAAAATTGATAAATATTTTCACCTCCAACTTGTGCATTAAGAAAATAAAGATTAAAGAGTAATAAAAAATAAACAAATCTACTTTTCATATATAGAATATCAATACTTATCAATAACAAAAATACATCAGAATATTATATATAAATAATATATGAATAAAGATTTTAAGATAAATTAATTATATAAAAAAACCTCATATCAATGATATGAGGTTTGTAT
>JBDNBB010000173.1:0-6958 GCA_039768135.1 Polaribacter sp. | reverse complement strand
CAATGTAACATTAGTACCTGCAGACACAACAAAACCAACAATTAACAAAAAAGGAAACTTTTCTTTATTGAGAAAATAAGGTTATGAAAACCTGTTTAACTCTTTTATGTCTTTGTCTAAGTTTAAGCTTTACAGCTCAAAATGAAACCATTTATTGGTATTTTGGTAATAGAGCCGCTTTAAACTTTGACAAAGGTAAATTAGAGGTTTTAGGTAATAGTGCTATGGAAGCACCTGTTGGCTCTACTTCTATTGCCAACGAAGATGGCCTATTAATGTTTTATTCAGACGGAGCTAGTGTTTGGAATAGAAAACACGAAATTATGGAAAATGGAAGTGGTCTTGCAGGAGATCCTAACAATTTTCAATCGGCTATAATTGTACCTAAACCTGGCACAAATAATAATTACTATTTATTTTATGCACGCTCAGAAAATTCTACAAACCCACTAGTAACTGCAGGTTCTTTTTATTCTGAAATAGAATTCTCAAATGATTTTCCTTTGGGTAAAGTAATTTCAAAAAATGGATTTTTAGATTCTAACGCTCCATCAGAAAAATTAACGGCTGTCCATCATAAAAGTGGAGAATCTTTTTGGCTACTAATTCTTACCGCTGCAAATTCAGATCCCGAAGAATTAAAGACAGTTTTTAAAGCTTATCCAATAACAGATGCAGGTATTAATTTTAATGCAAAAATAACCAATTTAGATGTTGGAATTGAACAGTTAGGAACCATGAAGTTTTCTACAGATGGTAAAAAACTAATTGTGGCAAGTCAGACAACGAGTCAAAATACGAGATATGTACATTATTTCGATTTTAATAATGAAACAGGAGAAATTACATTTAATAGAAATTTATTGATAGACCCTCCAGGTGCAACTTGGCCTCCAAAAGGAATTGAAATTTCACCTAACGGTCAATTTGTTTATATAAGTTTTGATGCTGGAAATAACAACGGAGTTTTTCAATACGAAATAGAAGGTCCAGGGGCACAAGACGATGCAAGGGCAATCTTATATTTTAGACCTAATATTAAAGTAGAAAGTTTACAATTGGCAAATGATCAAAAAATTTATGTTGCTTTAAGTTTTGAGAATGATGATAGTGGAATTTTAGGCGTGATTAATGAGCCAAATGAAAAAAGCTTACTTGCGAACTATACACCTTTAATTCCAGAGTTAAACCCTGGTTCTTCTAAAAGAGGTTTACCAAATTTCATACAATCTTACTTTGCTTCTAAAATTTTTACTGAAAATCAATGTTATGTTGATACTTTCTCTTTCTCCTCTACTTCTTATGCTACTATTTCTGAGACTGTTTGGGATTTTGGTGATGGAAATTTTGGAACAGGAATTTCTACTACCCATACTTACAGTGCTCCTGGAGAATATATAGTAAAAGGAGTTTTAACTGTGGGCTCAAAAAAGGTTACAGTTTACAAAGTCGTAGAAGCTTATGCTTTACCAGTGTTGAATCCGAATCAGGAATTAATTGAATGTGATGAAGACTCAGATGGACTCTCTACATTTAATTTATTTTCAATCACACCTAAAATTACGAATCCATCATTAAACGAAGATTTATTTTTCTATTTATCACAAAGTGATTTAGATAATGATATTCCAATTTCAAATCCTGAAAACTTTCAAAATACACTTCAAAATCAAGAGGTTTTCGTAAAAGCTGTTAATGAAAACGGTTGCTTTGAAAGCACATCATTTATTATTACTGCTAGATTTGTAGACTTAGCAAATATTGAAAATTTTTATGTTTGTGAAGATTCAGATGGAGTTGTTGGTGATGCTAAAGGTCTTTTTGATAGCGATTTTTTAGCTGCTTCAATTCGTAATCAATTAAGTATTCCAACATCAACTCTATTATCTTTTTATCCTACATATTTAGATGCCCAAACAAACCTAAATGAGTTTGAGACTAATTTTACATCTACCTCTGGTACTATTTATGTAAAAGCACAAGAGGCTGATTTTTCTTGTGGAGGAATACAAAGTTTTAATATTATTGTGAATGCGACACCTCCTATCAATTTGCAAGATAGTTACACTATTTGTTTTGACCCGAGTGTAAAACCACCTGTAGTTGTATCTGCTAGTACAATTAATAATCTTTTTGAATGGAAAAACGCAAATGGAGACGTTATTAATACAAGTCAAAATTTTGAATTGAACCAGGTTGGTCAATTCTCGCTTACAGTATATAAATCTGAGAATGGTATACTATGTTCTAACACCAAGAATTTTGAAGTTGTAAACCCTCCTATTCCAAGCTTTGGTGATATTATTGTAAATACAGAAGATGAAAAAAACAATACGATTACAGTAAACATAAATGGTAACAGTAGCTATGAATTTTCTCTAAACAATATTGATTTTTTTGGTGATGCTAACAATTATTTCTTTTCGAATGTTGATGCTGGTTTACAAACCATTTATGTGAGAGATACCAATACTTGTGAGCAATCTATACAAATAAACGTATCTGTTATTGGGTTTAAAAAATACTTTACCCCAAATGGAGATGGAGAAAATGACTTTTGGAATGTAAAAGGTTTAGATAAAACATCTTTTAAATCGATAGACGTACAAATATTTGATAGGTTTGGAAAACTAATTTATTCCATCAAAAATTTTGATTCTATTGGTTGGAATGGTTCTTACAATGGTAAAAACCTTAATTCTAATAACTTTTGGTTTAAAGCCAAAATAGTAGATAAAGACGATAATGAAATTAAAGAATCTGGAAATTTTAGTTTAATTAGAGATTAAAATTAAAGCAAAAAAAAACACCAAAACAAATTCATGTTTTGGTGTTTTTAATTTATTTAGCGAGCAATTATTTCAATTTCTTTTTAACTGCTACTTCTTTGTATGCTTCTATAACATCACCTTCTTGAATGTCATTATAGTTTTTGATTTGTAAACCACAATCATATCCTTTAGCAACTTCTTTAACGTCGTCTTTAAAACGTTTTAATGAAGTTAAAACACCATCATGAACTACAATTCCATCTCTAATAATTCTAATCTGAGAATCTCTAAAGATTTTACCAGACATTACCATACAACCTGCAATGTTACCCACCTTAGAAATTTTATAAACTTCTCTAATTTCTACATTACCAGTAACCTCTTCTTTCATTTCAGGAGATAACATTCCTTCCATAGCATCTTTAAGGTCATTAATTGCATCATAAATAATAGAGTACGTTCTAATATCTACTTCTTCTCTATCGGCTACAGCTCTTGCATTTCCTTGAGGTCTTACATTAAACCCTACAATAATTGCGTCTGAAGCAGTGGCTAGTAATACATCACTTTCTGTAATGGCACCAACACCTTTATGTAAAATATTAACTTGAATTTCTTCTGTAGATAATTTTTGGAAAGAGTTTGTTAACGCTTCTACAGAACCATCTACATCTCCTTTTAAGATAATGTTTAATTCCTTGAAATCTCCAAGAGCGATACGTCTTCCAATTTCGTCTAACGTTAATGTTTTCTGTGTTCTCACAGATTGTTCACGTTGTAATTGAGAACGTTTTGTTGCAATTTGTTTTGCTTCTCTTTCGTCATCAAAAACTAAGAACTTATCACCTGCTTGTGGAGCACCGTCTAAACCTAAAATAGATATTGGGGTAGAAGGTCCAGCCTTTTTTAATTTTTGACCTTTATCATTAAACATAGCTTTTACCTTACCACTATGCTTACCTGCTAAAATATAATCTCCAACCTCTAAAGTACCTGCTTGAACTAAAATTGTGGTTACATAACCTCTACCTTTATCTAATTGTGCTTCTACAACTGTACCAACTGCATTTTTAGATGGATTTGCTTTTAACTCTAATACCTCTGCTTCTAATAATACTTTTTCTAAAAGTTCATCAACTCCTTGCCCTGTTTTTGCAGATATATCTTGAGATTGGATATTTCCTCCCCATTCTTCAATCAACAAATTCATTTGAGATAATTGTGTCTTTACATTATCAGGGTTTGCATTTGGTTTATCAATCTTATTGATTGCAAAAATAATTGGCACACCAGCTGCTTGAGCATGAGAAATAGCTTCTTTTGTTTGTGGCATTACATCATCATCTGCTGCTGCTACAATAATTACTAAATCGGTTACTTGTGCACCTCTGGCACGCATGGCAGTAAACGCTTCGTGACCAGGTGTATCTAAAAATGCAATTTTTTGATCTCCTACCTTTACAGAATACGCTCCAATATGTTGCGTAATTCCTCCACTTTCACCTTCAATTACATTTGCATTTCTAATATAATCTAAAAGAGATGTTTTACCATGATCTACGTGACCCATTACTGTAATAATTGGAGCACGAGTTTCTAAATCTTCTGGTTTATCTTCTACTTCTTCTATAGACTCTTCTACTTCTGCCCCAACAAATTCTACCTTGTAGTTGAATTCTTCAGCAACAATTACTAATGTTTCAGCGTCTAAACGTTGATTCATTGTAACCATCATCCCTAAAGACATACATGCAGAGATAATATTTGTTACAGGAACATCCATCATTGTTGCAACCTCACTTACAGTAACAAATTCTGTTACCTTTAAGATTTTGTTGTCTAATTCTTGTGCTTCTAATTCTGCTTCAGATTGTTCTCTTCTTGCATCACGTTTATTTCTACGATATTTAGCACCTTTACCTTTAGAAGACTTTCCTTGTAATTTTTCTAAGGTTTCTCTTACTTGTTTTTGGATTTCTGCTTCAGTTGGTTCCTCTTTTTTAACAGGTGTTCTTGTGTTTGCTCGTCCACCTTTAAAACCTGTGTTTCTAGCTCCAGCACTTCTATTTCCTGGACCTCTGTTACCCGATGGTCTTCCAACACCTCCTCCTGCAGGTTTACTTATTCTTTTACGTTTCTTTTTTGCGTCTGCACCAGCTTTGTTTACTTCAGGTTTCTTTTTCTTAGGCTTTTCAAATTGTTTTAAATCAATCTTTTTACCAGTAAAATTAGGCCCGTTTAATTTTTTGTACTGTGTTTTTATTGCTTCTGCATTTTCAGCAGTAACCTCTTCAGAAGAATCTTCAGGTTTATTAGCTTCAGATTTTACTTCTGGAACTCTTACAGGTCTTGATGCTTTCTCTATCTCAGAGATAGGTTTTTCTTTTATTTCTTTCTTTACTGCTTTAGCAACTTTAGCTTCTACAACCTCTTTGGGTTGTTCTATGATCTCTTTCTCAATAGGCTTTTCAGATTGCTTTTCAGAAGCATCTTTAATTGGCTCTTCAGAAGTAGGTTCTTCTACTGGAGATTCTTTCTTTTCGACAGCTTTTTTACCGGCAGTTTCTATATCTATTTTACCAACTGTTTTAAACTCTAATTTTTCTGCTTTGGCTTTAAGAACTTCTTCTTTTTTATCCTCTTCTGCTTTTTTCTTCTCTAATTTAGCTTCAAGTTCTAAACGAATTGCTTCTTTCTCTTTACGTTTTTCTTCGCCAACTTCTTTAGATGCAGCTTTTTTATTTGCATCTGTTTCAAAGCCATCTTGTAACACTTGGTAGATATCAGATGATATTTTAGTGGTTGGTCTTGCTTCTATATCATGACCATTTTTCGCTAAATATTCAACAGCTCTATCAAGAGAAATGTTTAACTCTCTTAAAACTTTATTAAGCCTCATTGTTTTGCCTACAGACATATAATTCTTTTAACTTTATAATTGTAAAAATATAATTTTTACTTTGTTTTTTAGTATAATTAGTCCTCGAATTCTTCTTTTAAGATTCTTTGAACATCAATTATCGTTTCTTCTTCTAAATCAGTTCTTTTTACTAATTCAGCAACACTAGTTTCTAACACGCTTCTCGCAGTATCTAGACCAATTTTCTTGAATTCTGTAATTACCCAGTCTTCAATTTCATCTATAAATTCAGTTAACTCTACATCTTCTTCTTCTAAACCTTCTCTTTGAACGTCTATTTCGTAACCAGTTAACTCACTTGCTAATCTAATATTAACTCCACCTCTACCAATTGCTTTAGACACTTCTTCTGGTTTTAAAAGAACGCTTACACGACCTTTTTTACCATTTTTTTCTTCTTCATACATGGTAATTTCCATCGATGTAACCTTTGCAGGGCTTAATGCTCTTGATATAAATAACTGTTCATTCTTAGTGTAGTTAATAACATCAATGTTCTCATTACCCAATTCTCTAACGATACCATGAATTCTAGATCCTTTAACCCCTACACAAGCTCCAACAGGATCTATTCTATCATCGTAAGAATCTACAGCGACTTTTGCTTTTTCTCCAGGTATTCTTGCCACACCCTCAACAGTTATTAATCCATCAAATACTTCTGGAATTTCTTGTTCAAATAATTTCGTTAAAAATGTCGGAGATGTTCTAGACAAAATAATTGCAGGTTTATTTCCTCTTAATTCTACAGTTTTTATAACCCCTCTTACATTATCTCCTTTTCTGAAAAAATCAGAACGAATTTGTTCACTCTTAGGAAGTACAATTTCGTTACCTTCATCATCTAATAAGATAATTGCATTATGACGTATATGATGAACTTCTGCGCTAAATAGATCTCCTTCTAAATCTTTAAATTGTTTAAAGATATTTGTACTATCATGCTCGTAAATTTTTGAAATCAAATTTTGACGTAAAGCTAAAATTGCTCTTCTTCCTAAATCTATTAATTTCACCTCTTCAGAAACATCTTCTCCAATTTCAAAGTCAGGCTCAATTTTTCTAGCTTCAGAAAGTTCAATTTCCTCATTATCATCTTCAGAAAAACCATCTGCAACTACAACTCTATTTCTCCAAATTTCTAAATCTCCTTTATCTGGATTTATAATAATATCAAAATTATCATCTGAACCAAACTTACGTTTTAAAGCAGCTCTAAAAACTTCTTCTAAAATAGACATTAAAGTTACTCTGTCTATACTTTTAT
>JBDNBB010000172.1:0-5853 GCA_039768135.1 Polaribacter sp. | reverse complement strand
TTCCTTTATTAAGGAGCTCCAATAATTGGGTCTATTGAGCACGAACTCTTTTAACTCTGTCCCAATGCAAAGTAAACCTGCTTTTAACTGTTCTGCGGCTTTTGCGTAAGTAAGTATATATTTTCTGTAAGAAGATTCCAATAACTTCCACCCTTCTTCTGTATTGGGTTTTAAATTACCTGTAAAACCCCCTCTACGTAACCATATATGTGGTTTAACCATAATATGAATTCCTGATTTTTGAAACTCATTGGCATACTGTAGTAATCCATTTTCCGTTTCGCCAAACCACTCTCCTTTAGTGTTAAATTCAATTTCTGGAATAGCTTTATCTCTAATAATACTATAAGGCATTAACGCTACATAGTTGCTATTTGTTTTTAAAACAGGAGTAATATGTTGCTGATTAATTGGTTCTCTAGAAGCCACAAAGCTTAATCCATTTATTTTTTGAGACAAAATTTTAGAGGAAATACTTAAAAAGATACCTAGAATTAAAATAGTACACTTTACATTCATAAGACTTAAAAATACAGCTTTTTTTAATACAAATTTTTCTAAAAATAAAAAAGGAGACTGGACTTTTATTAACTCGAGAGAAAACAATGCTATATTCGCTCTTTTTATTTATAATCATTTAAAATTGGATATTTCTTTTAAGTTCTTAACTTTAGCTTCGACAGAATGTAAAGAATCAATCAACTAATTATGGAACATATTGTAATTATCGGAAATGGAATTTCTGGAGTTACAGCTGCAAGACATATCAGAAAAAATTCTGACAAACAAATTACTATTGTCTCTGCTGAAACCAAATACTTTTTTTCTAGAACAGCACTCATGTACGTGTACATGGGACATATGAAATTTGAACATACTCAACCTTACGAAAATTGGTTTTGGGATAAGAATAACATCAACTTAAAAGAAGGATATGTAGCCCAAGTAAACACTGATGATAAGTTACTAAGTTTTAAAGACAACTCTACTTTATCCTACGATAAACTAATCATAGCTACAGGTTCTAGACCCAATAAATTTGGCTGGCCAGGAGAGGATTTAAAAGGAGTTTTAGGCATGTACCACAAGCAAGATCTAGAAAACTTAGAAATCTATGCTCCTAACAAAGAAGTGTGTAAAAGAGCAGTAATTGTTGGTGGTGGTTTAATAGGGATTGAATTGGCAGAAATGCTAAGAAGTAGAGACATACCTGTTACCTTTTTGGTTCGTGAAAGTAGTTTCTGGAATGGGGTTTTACCTGCCCAAGAATCTGAGATGATTAATACACATATTTTAGAACATCACATAGACCTACGATTAAGTACCAATTTAAAAGAGATAAAATCTGATGAAAACGGAAATGTAAAGTCGGTTGTTATCGAAGAAACTGGCGAAGAAATACCTTGTAATGTAGTAGGTTTAACAGCAGGGGTTTCGCCAAACATCAACTTTTTAAAAGATTCTGGAATAGAGACTAAAAAAGGTGTTTTGGTAAACCGATTTTTAGAAACCAATATAAAAGATGTTTATGCGATTGGTGATTGTGCAGAGCAAAACGAAGCTATTGGTCTACGAAGAAATATTGAAGCTGTTTGGTACACAGGAAGAATGATGGGTGAAACATTAGCACAAACTATTTGTGGAAAACCTAGAGAGTACAACCCTGGACATTGGTTTAACTCCGCTAAATTTTTAGACATTGAATACCAAACCTATGGTTGGGTATTTAGCGAGAGAAATAAAAAAGAGTATGAAACCTATTTTCAGTGGAAACATTCCAAACAAAATAGTTGCATTACCATTTCTTACGATGCTAAAACGCAACAATTTTTAGGGATAAATACCTTCGGAATTCGAATGCGTCACGAGAAATTTAATCAATGGTTAACCGAAAAACAATCTATACAATATGTTTTAAAGCATTTAAAAGATGCTAATTTTGATCCTGAATTTTATAGCTTGTACGAAAAACAAATTATAGACAAATTCAACTTAGAAAACAATACACAACTAAGAGTAAAACCAAAAAGTTGGAAGCGTATATTTTCTAAAATATAAATTATACACCTTAAAAAACAGATTCTTTGAAAATTTTACAACAATTAGGCTTATCAGTTTTTCTAATAGCTCTTTTACTATTTACATCGAGTATTTTCACAGGTAATTTTTCCATGAACCAGAAAGACTTTGATGCTTTTTTGACTGAAAAAAACTATAAAAGCGAACATTTTACTGAAGCTTTACAAAAAGCTATTGTAACACCAGAACCCTTGTCTATATTTGAATTTTCTAAAAGAGTTAGACAAGCAGTTGCTGATAATAACGCTTATTATGATACTCTAATTAAGAAATACAATACAGAGAAAAACTGGAAGAAAAAAGGAGCTCAATATCAATATAAAATTAACGGCAAACCACACAGCATTAGTTTTGAAATTGCTAAAAAAGCAGGTAATGGATTTGTAAAAGAAAATGCAGGACTTAGCTGGATGCTTACCTTTGGACTCGGTATTGTTGGAGCACTGCTTTTTATACTACCTAACATTATTTTATTAGGAAAGCCAGGTATTAAAAATAATCATATTTATCAGCAATCTGCAACCAACAGAGGTTTTATGGCTTGGTTGGTTTTAGTATACCTCGTCGTTTTTTACTTAGTACTCTATTTTATGGCAGACTATGTAGTAAATTGGACCTTTATGCTAGACCCAATAAGCAAGGCTCTAAATGGAGGAGCAGCTTCACAATGGTTTGTTTATGGTTTTCTGTATTGTACTATTATGCTAACCATGGGGGTTAGAATGTATATTAAATACAGACACAACAAATACCAAATTATTAGAACAACCTCGGTACTATTCTTTCAAATTGTTTTTGCTTTTCTTATTCCGGAAATTATGACCAGCTTAAACATGCCAGGTTATGATTTTAAAAATGCGTTTCCTCTAGACTATGATTTCTTTTTTGAATGGAATTTAAAAAGTTTAACCGAAAGTGGTGGTATTGGAATTTTTATTCTGGTTTGGGGTATAGTATTAACCTTAATCATTGTACCAGTTATGGTATACTTCTTTGGTAAAAGATGGTATTGTTCTTGGGTTTGTGGTTGTGGTGGATTAGCAGAAACTTTGGGCGACCCTTACAGACAACATTCTAACAAAAGTTTAAATGCATGGAAGTTAGAACGCTGGTTAATACACTCAGTATTGGTTTTTTCTTTGGTAATGACTTTAGTAACCTTGTATTGTTATTTTTCTGGAACTTCTTCTTTTTTAGGTGTAAAATCGCAATGGATTAAAGATACATACAGCTTTTTAATAGGGGCATGGTTTGCAGGTGTTATTGGTACAGGCTTCTACCCAATTTTTGGAAATAGAGTGTGGTGTAGATTTGGTTGTCCATTGGCTGCTTATTTAGGTTTAGTGCAACGTTTTAAATCGAGATTTAGAATTACCACCAATGGCGGGCAGTGTATTTCTTGTGGAAACTGTTCTACATACTGTGAACAAGGAATTGATGTAAGAGCCTATGCACAAAAAGGAGAAAACATTGTAAGATCTAGCTGTGTAGGTTGTGGAATTTGTTCTGCTGTGTGCCCAAGAGGAGTGCTGAAATTAGAAAATGGCCCTGAAGAAGGCAGAATTAATCCTACTGAAATTTTGTTAGGGAATGATTTTGACTTAATGCAATTGGTAAATAAAAAATAGAGTTCACTTAACAAAGACTTCATAATTTATTTAACATAAAAGTCTTATAAGTATAAAATATTGATACTTTTACTGCCAAAAAATAATTGCAAGCGAATATTTTAATAAAAATAACATCGATTTTAGTAAAATGAATGCCTTAGTTACCGTAATTATCCCTGCATACAACGAGCAAGATGCTATTGCTAAAGTCATACAAGATATCCCCGAATTTGTAAATGAAATTATTGTTGTAAGCAATAACTCTACAGACAATACTGAAGAAAAGGCAAAAAAAGCAGGTGCAACAGTATTACAGGAACGAAGAAAAGGATATGGATACGCCTGTTTAAAAGGGTTAAGTCATATTGCACAACAAAATACAAAACCAGAAATCGTTGTATTCTTAGATGGAGATTATTCTGATTACCCAGAACAGTTAACAGAAATTATTACACCCATACTGCAGGAAAAAATTGACTTTGTAATAGGGGCACGTGTAAAAGAATTGAGAGAAGTGGGTGCTATGACACCACAACAAATTTTTGGAAATTGGTTAGCTACCTTTTTAATGAAGGTGTTTTTTAATGCCCGATTTACAGATCTAGGACCCTTTAGAGCTATAAATTACTCAAAACTATTAGCGTTAGAAATGGAGGACAAAACGTATGGGTGGACAGTAGAAATGCAGCTAAAGATTTTAAAGCAAAAAATAAGTTATAAAGAAATACCTGTAAAGTATCGAAACAGAATTGGGGTCTCAAAAGTTTCAGGAACTTTAAAAGGTACTATATTTGCAGGAGTTAAAATTCTTAGCTGGATTTTTAAATATAGTTTTAAGTAATGATTTTAGAGTACGCAATCATCTTTATTTACACCATTTGTTTAGTGCTAATTTTCATGTATGCATTAGCACAATTAAACCTTCTTATCAACTACCTTAAACACAAGAATAAAGAAGATAATACTGCTAAATTTGATTTTAGAAATCCAGATGAAATTCCGTTTGTAACCATACAACTTCCTGTTTATAATGAACTGTATGTAATGAAGCGACTTTTAAAAAATATCGCAAAAATAGACTACCCAATTCACAAATTAGAAATTCAAGTTTTAGACGATTCTACAGATGAATCTGTAGAAAAAACAGCAAAACATGTTAAAAAAATTCAAGAATTAGGAATTGATATTCAACATATTAGAAGAAATAATAGAGAGGGTTTTAAAGCTGGAGCTTTAAAAGAAGGGTTAAAAATGGCAAAAGGTGAATTTATAGCTATTTTTGATGCCGATTTTTTACCAAAAAAAGATTGGCTCTACCAAACTGTTCCGTATTTTAAAGATTCAAGTATTGGTGTAGTACAAACCAGATGGGGACATATCAATAGAAATTACTCTACCCTAACAAGAATACAAGCGTTTATGTTAGACGCCCACTTTACACTGGAACAAGTAGGCAGAAATAGCAAAGGACACTTTATTAATTTTAACGGAACTGCAGGTATTTGGAGAAAAGAATGTATTTACGATGCTGGTAATTGGCAGGGAGACACTTTAACTGAAGACATTGATCTAAGTTATAGGGCACAGCTAAATAATTGGAAGTTCAAATATTTAGAACATGTAGAAACTCCAGCAGAATTACCTGTAATTATTAGTGCTGCAAGATCTCAACAATTTAGATGGAATAAAGGAGGGGCAGAGAACTTCCAAAAAATGATAAAGAGAATAATTACCAACAAACATATTTCTTTAAAAACTAAAATACACGGTCTTTTGCATTTGCTAAACAGCTCTATGTTTACCTGTATTTTTTTGGTAGCTATTTTAAGTATTCCAATGCTTTACATAAAAAATGAGTATGCACATTTAAAAAATTACTTTTATGTAATGAGCTTTTTTGTGCTAAGTTCTCTTATTTTCTTTGTGTGTTATTGGCATATGTATAAAAATATTTACGGAGGTGGTTTTGTAAAGTTCTTTAAATATATAGGTGCTTTTTTCACCTTCTTTTCTGTAGCAATGGGTTTTTCTTTACACAATACTATTGCAGTTTTAGAAGGGCATTTGGGTAAAAAAAGTGAATTTGTAAGAACTCCGAAATTTAATATTAAAACCATTAAAGATGGTTGGAAAAACAACAAGTACATTAAGAAAAAACCGTCTG
>JBDNBB010000171.1:0-11008 GCA_039768135.1 Polaribacter sp. | reverse complement strand
AAGGGAGATGCTCTACCAACTGAGCTACCAGGTCTAAAATTAACAGGTGCAAATATACTATCAATCTTTCAATTTGAAATGGAAAAAAGGTTAAAATTTTAACGATATTTGTAAAAAATAAAAAATATGCAGATTGTTTTATTAGGTTACATGGCTTCAGGTAAATCTAGTATCGGTAAAAGAATAGCTAAATCTTTAAATATCAGTTTTATAGATTTAGATGATTTCATAATTGACAAAGAAAATCAATCTATTGCAGATATTTTTAGCACTAAAGGAGAAATTTATTTTAGGAAAATTGAGCATTTATACCTTAAAGAAATTCTTGAAAACAAAAAAAACGTTATACTTTCATTAGGTGGAGGTACACCATGTTATGCCAACAACATGGAACTCATAAAAAATAGTAAAGCAATTTCTATTTATTTGCAAGGTAATGTACCTACTCTGGCAGCAAGGCTAATCAAAAAGAAAGCAAATAGACCTTTAGTAGCCTCTTTATCTGACGAACAAATTCCAGAATTTGTTGCAAAACATCTATTTGAAAGAAGAGCTTTTTATGAATTGGCAGAAATGACTTTTAAAATAGATCAGAAAAAGAAGAAAGAAGTAGCTAAAGAAATTCAGGCGATATTGTTGTTACAATAAATAGGCTTTAGCTTCTTGGTTTGAAAAATCTACTTGTATGTGTTCTTTAATAGATGTAGAAAGTGAAACTCCTTTAAAGTCTGCCTTTACAGGATACTTTTTATGATTTCTATTCACTAAAACAGCTGTTTTAAAACGTTTTAAAGGTACATCTAAAAAGTGTTTTACACCGTAAATTAGCGTGGTGCCAGAGTTTAATACGTCATCTACCAACACCAAAGATTTATTTTTGTAATCAGCAACATCAAGAGAAGTAGATATAGCTTCTAATGGTTTCTTCTTATTGATATGTACTTCGCAAATGGTAATGGTAAGCGCAGAAATTTCTTGTAAAGTAGCTACAAGCTTCTCAGCAAAAATGAAGCCGTTACCTACAATACCAGCTATAATAACCTCGGTTTCATTGCTGTTGTTCTCGTAAATTTGATATGCAATTCGCTTTATTTTTTGGTTAATTTGAATGTTATCTAAAATTATATTGCTCTCAGTGGTCATAATTCTTCAGTATTATCTGTAAATCCCTCTATATCTCTTCTGTCTTTTTTAGTTGGCCTACCTGTCCCTTTTTTTCTATAATAGTCTTTTGAATATTTTAAAAGTTCATTTTTCTGAAACTCTTCTTTTGGAGTTACATCTTTTCGATATAAATCTACCAATTTTGCACCAACTCTACTTTCAGGTAAATCTAAAACTTTTATTTGATAATTAATTTGATTTTTTCGAACTCTTATCAGTTCATTTCCAAATACCTCTTTAGAGGGTTTAACATTGGCATCAGCTAACTTTACTTGTCCTTTTTTACAAGCATTAGTAGCTAAACTTCTTGTCTTAAAAAGTCTAATACACCATAAGTATTTATCAATTCTCATAAAAAAAGTTAAAATATAGGTTTTGTCTTTTTACAAAGGTATAAAAATGGTAAATTGCGCGCTCAAATTTAAGGTATAAATGACAAAAATTAAGAATATAATTATAATAATCGTTTTAGCTGTTTTGGTATATGCTTGCGAAGATGATGGCTTTATAGTAAATCCTTTTGCAGATGTAAATCATATTGCATTAGCTGAATCTGATAATGATTCTATTGTAAAGTTTTTACAAAACCACTATTATGATAGGGATTTAGATTCAGTAAAACCTTTGGTTTCTGGTAAAGTGGCTATGTTTAATGATGTATCTAGTTTAAAAACATTAGAAGTTACAGAAAATACAATAGACTATAAATTATATGTATATGTTGCTAGACAAGGAGATTCAGGTTCAGACCCAGATAAAGGCTTTCCATCGGTTGTAGATTCAGTTTTTGTAAAGTACGATGGTAGGACAATGGGAGGTACTAGTTTCTCGGAAAATAGCTTTGACAATAATACCTCTGGAATTTGGTTTACTTTGTTATCTGTTATTAAAGGTTGGTCTTACGGGTTTACCCAAGTAAAAGGTGGTGAGTTAAAAAAAGGTCCAAGTGGTGAGCCGTTTAATGGCCCTATCACTTATTTAAATGGAGGTAAAGGAGTACTTTTTATTCCTTCTGGTTTGGCTTATCCTTCTTCTAATCCAAACAATCAGTCTAGTGCTTTAGTAGATACAAATTTAATGTTTTACTTCGATTTGCTAACTTTAGTACCTGATACAGATCATGACAACGATGGAGTTCCATCTATTTTAGAAGATATAGATGGTGATGGAATTGTTGTTAATGATGATTCAGACGAAGATGGTTTTCCTGATTATTTTGATGTAGATGATGATGGTGATGGTGTTTTCACTAAAGATGAAGATGCAAATGGAGATGGAGACCCAACTAATGATTTTAGTGACCCAGATAATCCTGATGTTCCAGATTATTTAAATCCAGATATTAATTAGAATAAACCCTAATTCGTAATAGAAAAAAAGCTCTTTTAATATAATTAAAAGAGCTTTTTTTATGCTTTTTGTATTCTTAAATTAATTGTCTTTACGTTTACAGGCTAGTAATGTGTTTTTCAATAACATTGCTATGGTCATTGGTCCAACTCCACCAGGTACAGGTGTTATAAAATCTGATTTTGGTGCAACTTCATCAAAGGCAACATCACCAATTAATCTAAATCCTCTTTTTTTACTAGAATCTGCAATTCTTGTAATACCTACATCAATTACAGTTACATTATCTTTTACCATGTTTGCCTTTACAAATTCAGGAATACCAATTGCAGCAATAATAATATCTGCTTGTAGTGTAATCTCTTTTAGATTTTTAGTTCTACTATGACACATAGTAACTGTAGCATTTCCTACTTTTCTTTTTTGAGATAAAAGAATACTCATAGGGCTACCCACAATATGACTTCTACCTAAAACAACAACGTGCTTACCAGATGTTTCTACATTATATCTTTCTAATAATTCTAAAATTCCGAAAGGTGTTGCAGAAATAAAGGTTGGTAAGTTTAGCGCCATTTTACCAACATTGGTAGGGTGAAACCCATCTACATCTTTATCAGGATGAACTGCCATAATCACCTTTTGTTCATCGATATGCTTTGGTAAAGGAAGCTGAACAATAAAACCATCTATATCATTATCTACATTTAGAACTTCTATTTCATTTAATAAATCTTTTTCAGAAATATCTTCTGGCAGACGAATTAATGTAGATTCAAACCCTACACGTTCACAAGCTTTTACTTTTGCATTTACATAAGTAATACTAGCACCATTATTACCTACAATAATTGCAGCTAAATGTGGTGTTTTGTGTCCTTTATTTTTTAAACCTACAACTTCTAAAGCAATTTCTTCCTTTATATCTGCAGCTGTTTTTTTACCATCTAATAATACCATATGTTGTGTTGTATAGTGTTGTTGTTCGTTCTTGGTTTAACGCATTCCCTGCATCATTTGCATCATTTTTTTGCCTCCACCACCTTGCATCATTTTCATCATTTTACTCATTTGGTTGAATTGCTTCATTAACTGGTTTACTTCTTGAATAGAAGTACCTGAACCTTTGGCAATTCTTTTCTTTCTGCTTGCATTTATGGTAGATGGTGTACTTCTCTCTTTTGGGGTCATAGAATGTATAATTGCCTCTATACCTTTAAAGGCATCATCATCAATATCTACATCTTTCATAGCTTTACCTGCACCAGGAATCATACCCACTAAATCCTTCATGCTACCCATCTTTTTAATTTGTTGAATCTGATTTAAGAAATCATCAAAGCCAAATTGATTTTTAGCAATTTTCTTTTGTAATTTTCTTGCTTCTTCTTCATCATATTGGTCCTGTGCTCTTTCTACTAAAGAAATAACATCTCCCATTCCAAGTATACGATCGGCCATCCTGTCTGGATAGAATACATCAATCGCTTCCATTTTTTCACCTGTACCAATAAACTTAATTGGTTTATTTACTACAGATTTAATAGATAATGCAGCACCACCTCTTGTATCTCCATCTAACTTTGTAAGTACAACACCATCAAAATTTAAGATATCGTTAAAAGCTTTAGCTGTATTTACAGCATCTTGCCCGGTCATAGAATCTACAACAAATAATGTTTCTTGTGGTGTTATTGCTTTATGAATGTTAGAGATTTCTGCCATCATTTCTTGATCTACAGCTAAACGCCCTGCAGTATCAATAATAACAACATTTTTACCATTTGCTTTAGCATGTTTTATAGCATTTTCAGAGATTTCTACAGGGTTGTTATTCCCAACCTCTGCATATACTTCAACACCAATTTGCTCACCAACTACTTGTAATTGATTAATGGCTGCAGGTCTATATACATCACAACCTACTAATAATACTTGCTTCGATTTTTTAGTTTTTAAATAATTGGCAAGTTTACCAGAAAACGTAGTTTTACCAGAACCTTGTAAACCAGACATTAAAATAACAGTAGGTGAGCCACCAAGGTTAATACCGACAGTTTCACCACCCATTAATTTGGTTAACTCATCTTTAACCAATTTAACCATTAATTGGCCTGGGTTTAATGTCGTTAAAACATTTTGCCCAATAGCTTCTGTTTGTACCTTTTTGGTAAATTCTTTGGCAATTTTAAAGTTAACATCGGCATCTAATAATGCTCTTCTAACTTCTTTTAAAGTTTCTGCAACATTAATCTCTGTTATTTGCCCATGACCTTTTAGGGTGTGTAAAGCTTTATCTAATTTATCACTTAAATTATTAAACATAATTTATATTCGTTTTTTGGAAAAACAAATTTACAAATTACAGTTCGCTTATAAAAATTTTAAAACCTAATCTCTCTTTAAAAAAAGACTGGCTAAAAAGTTGATTAAATGGATAAATATGGAGATTAAAAAAAGAAAAAATGATACAACAAATAAGCTATTTAAATCGATGCCTAAGAAGGTTTGTTTTTGTAAAGTTCCATTTTCATCTAAATTGAAAATAGCATATAAATAGGGTAGTAGCGAAGCTATTTGTAATATAATATGCAGCACAGTTAATACTTTTTGTGGTGTTTTATTTGCCCAATTTAAAGCTAAGTAATTTAGGCCTATTAAACCAAAATAGACAGCTGATACATAACACCAAAAGTCTACATTAATTAAATAATAAATGTAAGAGATGCTTAAGTCTACGGGTACATTTCGTTTTACGAAACCTAAAATTAAAAAAATAGGTATTCCATAAAAGAAAAATAGGTGAGGTTTTTTTGTGAAAAGTTTCAATAAACTAAGCTATTTAAAATTGTAATGATGTTTTATTAGTAATTACAAAGATCTAAATTTTAGATAACATCATCTTAGGGTTATAAAATTCTGTGGCAAATTACGATTGAAATATAATAAATTAAAATATTATTTAATTTTTTTTATAAACTTTAATGCATTACCATTAATACAATGGCGTTTACCAGTAGTTTTAGCAGGGCCATCATCGAAAGAATGACCTAAATGACCACCACAAGTATTGCATTTTAACTCAGTTCTTGCATAGCCAATTTTGTAATCTACATCAAGTTCTACATTGCCTTTAATCGCTCTATCAAATGAAGGCCAACCTGTACCTGAATCAAATTTATGTTCTGATTTATACAAAGGTGTTTTACAGCCAGCACATACAAAAACACCTCTTTCGTAAACCTTATTTAATGGACTAGAAAATGGTTTTTCTGTCCCTGCTTCTCTAAGCACATAATATTGTTGAGGCGAAAGTATTTTTTTCCATTCAGATGCTGTTTTTTCTATTTTAAATATTTTTTTCTTTTCTTTTTTTGGTTCTTGAGCATTGCCCGAACAACTAACTACTAAAATAAAGAGTAAAAGATTTGCTATTTTTTTCATGTATTTTGGGTTATAAAGGTTATTATATTTTTTGTTATTTCTTTATTTCTTAAAATTTTTGTGTGTCCAAATCCGTTAGTAATTAGTAACGCTCCTTTTTTTAGATGCTTTCTAATATTTAAGGCATCACTAACAGATACTTCACTATCTTGGGCATCATGTATTACTAGCGTTGGTGTTTTGATGTTTTTAGCAACATAACTTGCAGATTTTTTTGCCACTGAAATGTTGTACTTATTTTCAAAATAGATAATTAAATTTTTATAGACTTTAGAAGGTAAACCAATATTTTCTATAAAGTTAGCAAAAATATATTTTACCTTGTCTGGTGCTCCAATGGTTACCAAACATTTAAAAGTTTCTTGTTCTGCCTGTAAATTCATTAAAATTAAACCTCCAAATGAGTGGCCAACTCCGCTTATAAAAGGTTCAAATTCTTCAGTTATACTTTCAACAGATGCTATAAGTTCTATCAAATTTGTTGTTTTCCCAGAAGAAGCTCCATGCGCAGGGCCATCAAAAGAAATAACCATATAACCTTGTTCTAATAGGTAGTTGGCAATCATAAATAATTGTGTGGACCTCCCAGACCAACCATGAGCTAAAAGTACTTTTTTATCAGAAAATCCGTAGGATAGAACTTCAATATTTTTGTCTATTGCTGAGCAATAAATCATTTTTTTTTGAGCACTTTCTAACATTCCTAATTCCCTTGTGGGAATTTTAAACTTTTGGGGTGTAGAAAAAATTTGAACAACAATTTTTAAGGTCAATCTTTTAGAAATAACATTTACTATTCCAATACCAATTTTAAATAATTTTGGTATTTTGATATTTGATGAAAATTTATGATTATTGAAATAATTTGACATCTTTGCAGTATGTTGAATAATAATGTTTATTAATTTTACAAATATTATTTAAATAAAATTATAAACGATAACCAAATCTTAAAAATATTAATCATGAAAAAAATAACCCCACTTTTACTTTTTCTCTTTCTTTTCGAAATGTGTAGTACTGTTCCAATCTCTGGTAGAAAAAGAGTCAATTTTGTTAGTGATGCTAAAGTTTTACCTGCTAGTTTTACACAATACACAACTTTCTTATCTGAAAATAAAATTTCTGAAAATTTAAATAAGACTAAAGAGCTTAAAAGTATTGGTAAAAAAGTTGCTAATGCTGTTGATCGATTTATGAGAGCCAATAATATGGTGAAAGAAGCAGACGCTTATCAATGGGAGTTTAATTTAATTAAAGATAAAACAGTAAATGCTTGGTGTTTACCTGGAGGTAAAGTCGTTTTTTATACTGGTATTTTACCAATTTGTAATAATGAAGATGGTATTGCAGCTGTAATGGGGCACGAAGTAGCCCACGCATTTGCAAAACATGGTCAGGAAAGAATGTCTCAAGGACAATTACAGCAATTTGGAGGAATGGCTCTAGCATTAGGGACTTCTTCAGAACCTAAAAAATCTCAAGTAATATGGAATACAGCTTTCGGTATTGGTTCTGGACTAGGAATGTTAAAGTTTAGTAGAGTGCATGAACAAGAAGCAGACAGATTGGGTTTAATTTTTATGATCATGGCAGGTTTTGATGGAAAGGAAGCAGCAGAGGTTTGGGTAAGAATGAGTCAAAGAGCTAGCACAGGTAGTAAAGTGCCAGAGATTTTAAGTACACACCCACACAATGCATCTAGAATTCAAGATTTAAGAGCATATTTACCAATTGCAAGAAAATTGGCAGCGCAATATAATACACCACAAAAAAGTTAAGAATTTAAAGAAATAAAATTTCTATATTGTGATCGCTCAAAATATTTTGAGCGATTTTTTATAAATAAGATGTATGTTTAAAAAAGGTGATCAAAAACTAATTAATGCTTGGGCATTTTATGATTGGGCAAATTCTGTATATTCTTTAGTAATTAGTACAGCAGTTTTCCCCTTGTATTACAGTGCAGTTACAGAAGGTGAAACTGTTTCTTTTTTAGGTATGGATTGGGATCATCCAGATAGTTTATACAGCTATGCTTTGTCATTCTCATTTTTAGTGGTTGCTCTTATTTCACCAATCTTGTCTGGTATTGCAGATTATACAGGAAGTAAAAAGAAGTTCATGAAATTCTTTTGTCTAGTGGGGAGTTTATCTGTAATGAGTTTGTATTTTTTTGATGGGTTAGATACCGTTTGGATAGGAATTGTATTTACAATTTTAGCAAGTATTGGTTTTTGGGCAAGTTTGGTTTTCTATAATGCCTATTTGCCAGAAGTTGCAAATCCAGAGCAACAAGATAGAGCAAGTGCAAAAGGATTTATGTATGGTTATGTGGGTTCTATAATTCTATTAATTATAAACTTAATAATGATACAAAAACCAGATTTATTTGGTATATCTGCTTCTTTAGCATCAAGATTGTCTTTTGTGATGGTTGGTTTATGGTGGTTAGGTTTTGCACAGATAACATTTAAAAAATTGCCTAATGATATTTATAATAAAAAACCTGAGAAAGATTATATATGGAAAGGCTTTAAAGAATTAAAAATTGTGGCAAAAGACGTGGTTAACTACCCTACATTAAAACGTTTTTTAATTTCCTTTTTTCTGTTAAGTGTTGGTGTGCAAACCATCATATTATTAGCTACCATTTTTGGTTCTACAGAGCTTGGCTTAGCAACCATAGATTTAATAGTTACAGTTTTATTAATACAAGTTGTTGCTATTTTAGGAGCATTCTTATTTTCTAGATTATCTGAAAGTAAAGGTAATTTCTTTGCGCTTAAAGTAACTATTGTTATTTGGATGGTTGTATGTTTTTGTGCATTTATGCTGCATAAAGACTTACCAAATGTTTCTATTTACTTTTATTCTTTAGGTGCTATCTTAGGCCTAGTTTTAGGAGCAATACAATCTTTAACAAGATCTACCTATTCTAAATTATTACCAGATACAGAAGACCATGCTACGTATTTTAGTTTTTACGACGTAACTGAAAAAATAGCTATCGTATTAGGGACTTTTGTATATGGTTTACTGTATGCAATTACAGACTCTATGCAATGGTCAGTATTATGTTTGGCCTTCTTTTTCTTAGCATCTTTTATTATATTAAGTACTTTAAAAAGCACCAAATACGTTAGCTAAAGAATATTCTTCTAATTAGAATATATACAAAGATTAAGCCTGTATAAATGATAAAAAAAGGAATGATGATTTCTTTTAAATCAAATACCAATAAAGCACTTATAATTAACAATTGAAAACCTAAACCAAAGGTTGAAATGCAAGACATTAACCAATTAGGTAAAGGTTTTCCATTAGGGGCGTTTCTGTCTAAAGCATAAATAATCTGATCAAAAACACCATATAATTTTTTATAAATATTAAATAATATGTTTACCGATTTTTGAGTTTCTCCTTGTAAGGCAATAGGTGTAGTATCTTCAAAAACTCTGCTTGTAGTATCTCCATTAAAACGATTTCGTAGAATAACATAATAATAATTATACAAAGTTCCTTGCAGTTGTATACCAAAAAAAGCCAACAAAGCATACCCAATATGTATGTTGGTTAATTGCCAAATGCTCATGATGATGATAAAGTTTAGAATAATATCAGCAATAGAATCAAAAAAACGACCAGTGTATGAAGGTGTGTTTTTTATCCTGGCTAGTTCACCATCTGCAGCATCTAAAATTGATTTAAAAATGATGAAAATTGCAGCAAAAAAATAGTAGTTTTCAAATATAAAATAAACGCCTAGCAAACCAGATATGATAAAGGCTATTGTAACATCAATAGGAGTAATACTTGTGTTTTTTAGAGATTTTGCAATTACTTTTGCAATAGGTCTACCATAATCTGATAAATCTAAAAATTGGTATTCTTTAGGTAATTTAGACATAAAAATGCTTTTGTTATGAGCATTTTTATTTTTTGCAAAGAATAAAACAGCACAATTATTTGAGGTGCAAATTTAAATAAATAATATAAAAAAAGTCTGAAATTTTAAAAATTTCAGACTTTTTCAAGAATGTTATACATTACTGAACTGTAATTGGAAAAGTAACTTCTACATCTGTACTTCCTCCTGCACCAGCAGCTGTACCATCATTTGGTTTGGTAGGCTCGTGCTTTAAAATAATAGTTAAAGTTCCAGAACCTGCATTACCTGTTGTTAAAGTAGTTTCAATTCCTAAAGGATTTGTACCGTCAGTATCTGTTTTTGTAATCGTTAAACCTGCTGTATTTGAATAGAAAAACTCATGTTCATCACCTTCAGCTTTAACCTCGATAGTAATATCTTCTGCAGGAGATTCAGTTCTATTTAACAATTGTACAGTTCCTGTATATATTGTGTTTGCAGTGAAAGTACCAGATGTAATTGTTGGTGTATTTCCTGTATCTCCATCTAAATCTTCCCATTGTAAAGTTATAAAACCAGAACTATCTGTTAAAGTATATAGTACTGTTGTTATTAATTCTTCATCACTATGGTCATGATCATCATCATGATCATCACTACATGCTGTGAATACTAATGTTGAAATAAATACTATTGCTAATAATTTTATTGTTTTCATTTTTTTAATTCTTTAATAATTTAGTTTAATTTTTAAGTTATAATTTCGTCCTAAGTCATCAGCAAAATAACGAAGTCTGTTTAAGTTTTCTCTATAACTTACATTAAATAGATTGTCTACATTAAAACCTACTTCCATACTTCCTTTTTTAAAAGGATAAAAAACAGCAGAAGAATTGAATCCGAAAAGTGTATAACTTGTTGGAGTAGAACTAATGTCTACAAATACTTGTTCCTGTTTTACTGGGTCTAAGGCTGTGAAATTAAAATCTGGAAATCTATTTTGCTTTAATGTTGTTCTTTGACTTACACCAATTTTTAGTTGATGAAAATCGTTGTTTGTATAGGTGATTTTATTGCTAAAATTAGCGGAAGGCATATGAATTAAAGGGTTATTATTGGTTAAGTCGTCACCTTGTAATAAACTTAAACTTCCTTTATAATCGAAATTGTTTGAAATTT
>JBDNBB010000170.1:0-16719 GCA_039768135.1 Polaribacter sp. | reverse complement strand
CTGAATCTACATTAACATGTATGAAAAAAAAGAAAAAAAACTTTCATTATGAAATACTAGGTATGCTTAAATAGTTATAAATACTGAAATTAAACCAGTTTTGATTTAGTAAATATTCTATGATTTTTAATTGTTTTTATAAAGAATTTATGTAAATATATTTATTCTTCTCTTAATTTAAAAAAATGTAGTCTATTTGTAGACATAACATACGGTTTAATAACTTGTTTTTAAGGCACATATGTAGTGTATACTAGAGCTACGCTTTTAAAATAAAATCAAAACCTAAGACAATCAAGGTTATTTTATATATTTACTTCCAATCAAACTCAAAGAAAATGACCACAATACCTTCTAGAAATAAGACTTTAGTACCTATTATCATTATTGCTGGCCTGTTTTTTATCTTTGGCTTTGTTACTTGGATTAATGGGGCATTAATTCCGTTTATGAAAACCATAAATGAGCTTACAGATGCAGAATCTTATTTAGTAGCCTCAGCCTCTTATATTTCTTTTGTGGTAATGGCTTTGCCAGCGTCTTCTATAATTAATAAAATAGGATACAAAAAAGGAATGTCTTTAGGGTTAATAATTATGGCAATAGGAGCATTGGTTTTTATACCAGCAGCAAATGCAAGAACCTATTGGATGTTTTTAGCGGCTATTTTTATACAAGGAGCAGGAATGACTTTGTTACAAACTGCGTCTAACCCATATATTACTATTTTAGGCCCTTTAGAAAGTGCTGCAAAACGTATTGCAATAATGGGTATTGCTAATAAAGTTGCAGGAGCATTAGGCTCTGTAATTTTTGGGGCTATTTTACTATCTGGAATAGATGAAATAAAAGACAAATTACTTGAAGTAGATGCCACTGAAAAAGCTAGCGTATTAGATACAATGGCAGATAGTGTAGTTGCACCTTACATTGCAATGGCTGTAGTGCTTTTTGTGCTTGGTATTTTAATTAGAAAAGCACCTTTACCAAATGTAGAAGCTGCGCCAATAGAAGAAAATACAGCAGCGCAAAAAGCAAAAACAAGTATCTTTCAGTTTCCACATTTATGGCTGGGTGTATTGGCGCTATTTGTTTACGTAGGTGTAGAAGTTGTAGCTGGTGATACCATTATTGCATATGGTATATCTCTAGACATGCCTGTGGAACAAGCCAAGTTTTTTACCTTATTTACCTTAATGGCTATGGTTGCAACGTATGCATTAGGCGTTATTTTAATCCCAAAATACATTAGTCAAGCTTTTGCCTTAAAAGCAAGTGCAGTTTTAGGTGTTTTACTTTCTTTTTGCATTGTGTTTACCTCTGGTTTTACATCCGTTTTATGTGTTGCAGCCTTAGGTATTGCCAATGCTTTGGTTTGGCCAGCAATTTGGCCTTTGGCTTTAAAGGGACTAGGTAAATTTACCAAAACAGCATCAGCACTTTTAATTATGGCAATTTCTGGAGGAGCAATAATCCCGCCTTTATATGGTGCTTTAGTAGACAATAAAAAGGGAAGCTTAATAGTTGATGGTGTAAGTGAAGTTTCAGCTATGGCAGAGGCTGCCTCTTTTGGATATTGGATTTTATTACCCTGTTACTTAATTATTTTCTATTATGCTTTTTGGGGTCACAAAGTAGGTTTTACAAGTCTTAAATCTTAAAATAGTTATTCAAATTTAAAAAGTTGCTGTGTTTAAAATTAATGAGTTAAAAGAGAATGATTTTACAATTGTAGAATTATCTAATGCATCTAAAACATCAATTGCTAAAATTTGTTTAAATGAGGGCGCAAGAGTTGTAAATTTAGATTTAAATGCAAAAAACATAATAGAAGAGCAGGCTCATTTTAAGTATAAAGACTCGTATGCTTCCGCTATTTTATTTCCTTTTGCAGGTAGGTTAGAAAACGGAGTTTATAGTTTTAAAGCTAAAGAATATCAACTGAATTGCAACCATAAAAACAATGCAATTCATGGTTTGGTTTACAACAAGAATTTTCAAATTACTTCTGTAAACGAACAACAAGATTATTGTGCAATAACTTTAGAGTATTTAGAAACTTCACCAAATTCTGGATTCCCTTTTACCTTTTTAATTGCAATAACGTACACCTTATATGCCAAGAAACTTATAACAACAGTTAAGGTAACTAATACTGACACCAAAGAATTTCCGTTTGGTTTAGGCTGGCACCCTTACTTTAAATTAGAAGATATAGAAAATACAACTCTTCGTTTAAACAGTTTAAAAAAAGCTGTTGTAAATTCTGATATGATTCCAACACAGTTAGAGGAAACAATTATTAGAAAGCCAATTTCACTTAAAGAAACGCTATTAGACGATTGTTTTCTTGTAAAAGAAAACAATGTTACATTAGAAATGTCAACGCATCTTTTACAAATTATTACAGACAAAGCGCCATATTACTTTCAGGTATTTACACCCAACAATTTACCATTAGTAGCAATAGAGCCATTAACTGGCTTACCGGATAATTTTAACAACCTAGAGGGTTTAAGAGTGTTAAACTCGAAAGAAAGTTACACGCAAAATTGGACGGTATTTTTACAAGATTAAAACACATTTTTGTGAATAAAAAAACACCTGAGAAGTCTCAGGTGTTTTTTTATTTAAAATAGGTTGCTGAATTACCAAATACGAACTCTATCCTCTGGTTTTAAATACATTTTGTCACCTTCTTTTACATCAAAAGCAGCATAAAATGCATCTACATTTTTAAGAGGCATATAAGCTCTAAACATTCCAGGAGCGTGAGTATCTGTCATTATTAAATTTTTAAGAGCCTCATCTCTCATTTTAGTTCTCCAAATGGTACCCCAAGAAAGGAAAAATCGTTGTTCTGGAGTATAGCCATCTATTTCTCCTGGTCTTCCATTCTTGTCTAAGAAAATTTGCAACCCTTCATAAGCAGCTTGCACACCACCTAGATCTCCAATGTTTTCCCCTAAGGTAAACTCACCATTTAAGTGCATGCTATCTATAGCAACAATACTACTGTATTGATCTATTAGTTTTTTACCCGCTTTTTTAAATTCTCCAGAATCTGCATCTGTCCACCAATTTTTTAGATTTCCATCACCATCAAAACGTGCTCCAGAATCATCAAAACTATGAGATATTTCATGTCCAATAACAGCTCCAATTCCACCATAATTTACAGCTTCATCTGCTCTGTAGTCGTAAAAAGGAGGTTGCAAAATTGCTGCAGGAAATACAATTTCATTATTTACAGGGTTAAAGTAAGCATTTACAGTCTGTGGAGACATACCCCATTCAGTTCTGTCTACTTCGTTACCTAATTTGCTCATATTTTGATTGTATTCCCATTTTGTAACATTAATTACGTTTTCAAAATAAGACCCACCTTCTTCTAAGCCTTTTACTCGCAATTCAGAATAATCTTTCCAAACATCTGGATACGCAATTTTAACCGTTAATTTGTGTAATTTTTCTAAAGCTTTTTCTTTAGTAACTTCACTCATCCAAGGCAATTGTGCAATTCTTTTTTCGAAACCAAGCATTACATTATCAATCATTTCCTCTGCTTTTTTCTTAGCCTCTGGAGGAAACATTTTTTCTACATACAATTTACCTAAAGCTTCACCTACAGCCCCATTTAAATTATTTAAAGCACGTTCATCTCTTGCACGTTGTTTTTTTGCTCCACGCATTTCTTTACTATAAAACTCCCAATTTGCAGTTTCTAAATCTGTAGAAAGCGCACTTAAAGCACTGTTAATAGTGTTCCAACGTAATACTAATTTGATGTCTTCTACTGAGCTATTTTCAAAAATGTTACTCATTGCTTTAAAGTAGCCTAAATCTGTTACAATAACAGTTTTTATGTCTCCAACACCAATACCTTCTAAATGCGTAGGCCAATCTATGGCAGGTGCTAATTTTTGAAGTTCTTCTATAGACATTGGGTTGTAAAGTTTTCTAATATCCCTGCTTTCTTCTTTGGTCATCATTGGTTCTGCTAAACTTTTTTCGAAAGCCACAATTGTAGCCGCATTTTGTTTTGCAGTTGTTGCATCATCACCAAATTCTTGTAACATTTTAGCTACAAAAATTTCATATTTTTCTAGTTTGTCTTTAACATTGGCATCAACATAATAATCTCTAGTTAAGCCTAAAGAACCTCCACTCATATACCCTGCATACTGGCTACTGTTTTTAAGGTCATTAAAAACGCCAAAACCATAGAAACCTCCTCCTCCATAAGGAGCCATATTTGTTAAATAGGTTTCTACATCTGCTTTTGTTACAATTTCATCAATTTTAGATAAATAAGGCATTACTGGTGCTTTGCCTTGTTTGTTTCTAGCAACAGTATCCATTATGGTTTCATAATAATTTACTGCTTTTTCTTGATCGGAATCTATTTCATTTCCTTGTGCATCTTTAATCTTTGGAAAATCTCTTTCTTCAATAGCGTCATTTAAAATTTCTAAAACATCTGCATCTGTTTTTTTACGAAGTTGATTAAAACCACCCCAAGAAGTTTGGTCGTCAGGAATTTTGGTTTTGTCTAGCCAAGATCCGTTTACGTGTCTAAAGAAATCATCTGTAGGTTTTACAGAAGTATCCATATTTTCTAAAACAATACCAGCTACTTTCTCTTCTGGTTTATCATTTTTACAAGAAACAAAAGCCATAGAAGCTACAGCAGTTGTGAACAATAGTTTTTGAACGCTTTTCATTATTTCTATTTTTGATTAATTGATTATTAGTTGCTTAATTCTAAAAATGTTACAGCAAATTAACATATAAATTTCAAAATATGGTGTTTTGTAAGAATTTTAAATATGCTTCGACTAAATTTGTACTAAATTATAAAACAATATGACAGAGAATTTAACGAAAGAAACGTTTTTAGAAAAGGTATTTAATTTTAAAGAAAATAAAGATTGGAAGTTTGAGGGTAAAAGACCTGCTGTAATAGATTTTTATGCAGATTGGTGTGGGCCATGTAAAATGTTGGCACCAATTTTAGAAGAACTTTCAGAAGAATATGGAGATAAAATTGATATCTATAAAATAGACACAGAAGCAGAGCAAGAACTTGCAGCTGCATTTGGAATTAGAAGCATACCTTCTATGCTATTTTGTCCTGCAGAAGGAGAACCACAAATGGCAAATGGAGCTTTACCAAAAGCAGATTTAGAAAGAGTTATTAGCGAAGTTTTAAAAGTAGAGAAATAGTAGAGTCTACTTCACAATTTATAGCCTGAAATATATTTTCAGGCTTTTTTAGGCAAAAAATTTGTATACATAAGTTTTTTATGCATTAGAAAATTATGTATATATTTGTCATTATTATAGTTAAATAGTTCACTTATGGGAAATCAGAAATTATATAAAGGTTCATTACAAACCATCATTTTAAAATTACTAGCAAGTAACACTAAAATGTATGGTTATGAAATTACTCAGAAGGTTAAAGAATTAACCAAAGGTGAATTAAAAATTACAGAAGGTGCTTTGTACCCAGCTTTGCACAAATTAGAGGCTGATGGTTTGCTAGATGTAGAGGTTGCAAAAGTGGGTAATAGATTGCGTAAATATTACAAATTGACAGAAAATGGAACTAAAGAAACTGCCAATAAATTAGAAGAAATGCAAGAGTTTTTAAAAACAATGCAGCATTTGGTGAACCCTAAATTTGGTTTAGAATAATTTTTGTAGCTATGGAATTAACTAAAGAACAAGTAGATAAAGTACACCATTTTTTAGACGTTAAGAATTTTGATTATCTAGATTTAAAAATTGAAGTTTTAGATCACATGATTTCTGAAATTGAAATTTTGATGAATAAGACCATTACTTTTGATAAGGCTTTTAAAATGGTCGCTTTAAAATGGAAAGATGATTTTAAAATGACCTCTAGTTTGTATTTCGGAATTCAATATTCAGAGTCTAAAATTGTTATAAAAAAGGCAATTAAACAATTCAGATTGTATTTTTTGCTTTACGCAGTTTCTTATTTTTTACCAATAATTGTGTTAAAAAATTCAGATATTACTTTTTCTGAAGATTTTGTAAATTTTGCTAACGGATTTTTGATGTCTTTTATTTTATGTATGATTGTTTATGTACTATATATATTTATAAGAGTTAAGCAAAGCAAGGTTAAAACAACAGCAAGTTTTGTATTAAGAACTCAATATTTTGGACTAATTTTTCTAGTAATAAGTTTATTAGTTGGTGTTTTTGAAAAAGATGGTTTTTTAAACCCAGTCATGACTGGCTTTACATTTGCAGGTTTTGCTGTAGTTTTTATTTGTGATCGATTTTATAAAAAGCATTTAACAATAATTTCTAACTATAAAACTTTGTAGCTATGGAATTAACTAAAAAGCAAATTACGGAAATAGACAAGCGATTAAAATCTGGAGGTATTAAATACTGGGATTTACGCTTAGAAATGATAGATCATGTTGCCACAGATTTAGAGCAAAATGCAAAAAGTGATGATTTCACAAAAGAACTCAATAACTCTTTAAAACGAATTGGATACTTCTATAATTTAGCTGCCTTAAACACCAATGGTTGGCAAAATGTAAACAAGTATTACAGAAAAAAATATTTTGAAATCATTAAAAATTATTTAAAAAATCCGTTGACTTTACTTTTAATATTATTTAATGTAGTAATTAACTATTCTTTGTTTGATTATTTACCTTTCAAAACTTTTAAATTGCTAAACTTTTCAGGTTTTTTAATTGTTTCTATTCCGTTTTTTATACTAACAACAAAACTGTGGTTTAAAAAATATGGTAGGTCTGTGCATTTAGATTATGGGATTTCTTATTTTGGATTTGCATTAATTATGGTAAATCTACCTTTGCAATTTTCAAGTTATTTTGATGTTTTTTATCAGAAAATATTTTTATTACTACTATTTCCACTTTTTACATTAGCTACATTTTCAGGTTATCAACTTTTTAGAGAGTCTATACAAAAAGTAGAAAAATTGAGAAAAGAATTAAGTCTATGAAACTGAACGAATCTCAAATAGAAAACCTTTACAACTTTACAAGACAGCATTATGTAGTATATTATGATGTGCAAACAGAGTTGGTAGATCACTTAGGGAATGATATTGAGCAAATTTGTGTAGAAAATCCAAATTTAACTTTCGAAGAGGCTAGAGATAAATCCTTTAAAAAATTTGGAATTTTTGGCTTTATGAATGTTGTAGAAAGCAAAGAAAACCAAATGACAAAAAAATATTTTAAACTCGTTTTAAAATTTGCGAAAGAATGGTTGAGTTTGCCAAAAATAGTTTTAACAATTTTACTTTTATTTGGTTTTTATGAACTGCAGCACTATCCTTTTGGTTATCAAATTTATTTAGGAATATTCATTACAAGCACTATCACTCAGTTTATTATGCTTATTAATAATGCTCGTAAATTAAAACGAAAACAAAAACAAACTCAAAAAAAATGGCTTTTTGAGCATGTTTTAAACATGCAAGGTTTGGGAAATACATCGCTAATCTTTATCTATTTTTTCGATTTCCCAATCGCTAGTGCAAAAGAATTTTTAGCTATGGGCGATTTTAAAAGAGCTTTCTCTGCTATTTTAATTACAGCCTTTTTAATTATTAGTTACATCACTTTAGTTGTAATTCCTAAAAAGACAGTAGAGTTATTGGTACAAACATATCCTGAGTATAAAATGGCATAATTAATTGATATGAAGTTAACAGAAAGTCAAATAGATAATTTATATAAATTTACAAGGCAGCATTATGTGTACCATCATGATGTGCAAACAGAATTGGTAGATCATATGGCCAATGATATTGAGCAAATATGGCTAGAATACCCGAAGATTACTTTTGAAGAAGCTAGAGATAAATCGTTTAAAAAATTTGGAATTTTTGGCTTTATGGATGTCATAGAAGCCAAACAAAAGCAAATGAATAAACGTTATTGGAAACTTCTATTGCGTTTTGCAAAAGAGTGGTTTACATTACCGAAACTCATTACAACTTTACTCATATTTTTTGGTGTTTTGTTTTTGATTCAAATTCCGTTTGCAGAAATTGCAATAGTAAGTGTATTGTTAATTTTAGTAGTTTTTGAAATGATTGCTGTGTATAAAATTAGAAAAGAACACAAAGCAAAAGAAAAAACAGATGAAAAGATTTTTCTATTAGAAGCTATGATTGGTACCACTAAAAATAGTTTTACCGGTTTTACTTTTATCAACCTTTTTAACTTTATAAACCTTACAAAATTCGATTTTTCTGGGTTAAATATGTATTGGTTAGTATTCATTGCTCTAACAGTTACTGTTTTAGTAATATTCTTTTATGTTGCTAATTATGTATTGCCTCAAAAAGCAGAAGAATTGCTGCAAGAAACCTATCCTGAATATAAAATGGTTAAAAACTTGTAACAAAAAAGAGCTATTAACTACTTATATATAACTGAATCGACCAAACCTATGATTTCACATTTCTTAAATTTAGAATGGAAACAATATTTTAGAGCCGCAAATTGGCAAAAAAGTATTTTTCTAAACATCTTGTTAGTCCTTTTTGCATTGTATTTTATACTCAGCTTTTTAGCTATTGGTGTAGGGGGATATTGGATTTTAAAAGAGATGTTTCCAGATAAAGATCCGTTAGTAGTGGTAAATGCCTTTTTATTATATGCTTTTGTGGCCGATTTAATATTTAGATACCTAATGCAAAAGCTTCCGGTTATGAATATTAAACCTATGCTTACTTTACCCATTTCAAAAAGTAAAATTGTACACTATATCCTTTTAAAGTCGTCCTTTTCTTTTTTTAATTTAATGAGTTTGTTTTTTTACATTCCATTTTCTGTGGTTTTAATAATGCAAGGATACGATTTATGGGGTGTTTTAGGTTGGTTACTTACAATGATGTGTGGCATTCAATCTGTAAATTTCATCAATTTTTTAGTAAACAAAGACACTAGAGTTTTTATTGGGTTGGTTACCTTACTATGTTGTGGTTTTTTAATCAATTATTTTAACTGGTTTAATCTTGCGGCTTTTGTTGGTAAAGGATTCGATTTTTTGTATCAAAACCCAATAGTTGTTTTAGCTGCTGTTTTACTTGTATTTCTTCTTTACCGAGAAAATTACAATAGACTAAGAAATGAAGTTTATTTAGATGCGCTTATTTCTGAAAAAACAAAAGAGGTAAACGCTGCAGATCTTTCTTTTACGGACAAATTAGGAGATCTAGCACCATTTATTAAAAACGATTTACGTTTAATGTGGCGTAATAAAAGAACTAAATCTGGTGTTTGGATGCTCTTAATGGGACTTTTGTATGGCTTGTTTTTTTACCCTAACCCAATGTACAAAGACATGGACTTTATGTTTGTTTTAGTAGGTGTTTTCTCAACAGGGACTTTCTTAATTAATTTTGGACAATTTATTCCTGCTTGGGATAGTGGTTACTATAAAATGCTAATGAGTCAGAATTTTAAGTATGAGCGCTACTTAGAATCCAAATATACAATTATGAGTATAAGTGTAGCAGCATTATTTGTATTAGGTATACCGTATGTTTTTTTCGGTTGGAAAGTGCTTTTTGTCCATTTCGCAGCCATGATTTATAATCTTGGGGTAAACACACATGTTATTTTATTAGGAGGAACGTTCAACCGAAAAAAAATCAATTTAGATGAAAAAGCAGCCTTTAATTTCCAAGGAACAGGAGCTGTACAATGGTTAATTGGTTTGCCTTTAATGCTCTTGCCAATGGGTATTTTCGCATTACTCAATTGGTTGATAAGTTTCGAAATTGCAACCATTACGTTAGCTGTTCTCGGTTTTATTGGTATTGCACTTCATAAAAAACTGATGACAGCCATCACAAAAAAATACATTACAAATAAGTATGTAATGATTCACGCATTTAATCAAGAAAACTAAACAAGCCATGATACAAACTACACAACTTTCAAAAAAATACGGATCAGCAGCGGTTTTAAACATTAACGAATTAGAAATTCCAACGGGTCAAAGTTTTGGTTTAGTGGGTAACAATGGGGCTGGTAAAACAACGTACTTTAATATTTTATTAGATTTAATTAGACCAACAACAGGTGCTATTGTAAATAATGATATACAAGTAAATACCAGTGAAGATTGGAAATCATTTACGGGCTCTTTTATAGACGAATCTTTTTTAATTGGCTATTTAACAGCAGAGGAATACTTTGAGTTTGTGGGCGATTTAAGAGGAATGAATAACGCAGATGTTACTACATTTATTGCTGAATTTAACGAGTTTTTTAATAATGAAATTATTGGCAAAAAGAAATACTTGAGAGATCTTAGTAAAGGAAACCAGAAAAAAGTAGGCATTGTAGCTGCTATGATGGGAAACCCTAAAGTGGTAATACTAGACGAGCCTTTTGCCAACTTAGACCCTACCACACAAATTCGACTAAAAAAAATAATAAGTCAACTCACCGAAAATAGAGAAGTTACAGTCTTAATTTCTAGCCACGATTTAACGCATGTAACAGAGGTGTGCGAAAGAATTGTAGTTTTAGACAAAGGAAATATTGTTAAAGATATTGTAACTTCTGAAGAAACACTACAAGAACTAGAAAGCTATTTTGCAGTGTAACACTTTAATCTGTAATTTATTGTTATTTTTACAATCAGAATTTATACTATTTTCGCTTTAAATGAGTTGTAAATACAATGTATATTCATGTTAAGAATAAAATAGCTTTGCAGATTTTGAAAATAATAATTAGAGTACTTTTTTTAGGAGTTTGTTATGCAATCGTTTCTTGTAGCACAAAAAAAGATACTATTATTAGTAGAAACTATCATGCTTTAACTTCTGAGTATAATATTCTTTTTAATGGAAATACAGCATTTCAAGATGGAATTAAAGCAATAGATGAGACTTATAAAGAGGATTGGTTTTCACAAATTCCTATAGAGCCAATTACTTTTGACGAAGACAAAATAGTAGTACCATCTTTTAACAACAAGCCTGGTGCTGGCTTTTCCTCTTCTTCAGACAAAAAAGAGACAACTACTTTCGAAAGAGCAGAAGAAAAAGCAGTAAAAGCCATACAAACACATGGCATGAATATAGAAGGAATGGAAAGAAATAGGCAAATAGATGATGCCTATTTACTGCTTGGAAAATCTCGCTATTACCAGCAACGTTTTATACCGGCTGTAGAGGCTTTTAATTATGTGATTGCCAATTATCCTAATGCTAACTTAATCGCTGAAACAAAAATTTGGAGAGCTAAAACAAATATTAGGTTAGATAATGAAGAAACGGCAATAGAATCTATGAAGTTGTTGTTAGTGGTTAAAGATACTCTAGAGGCTGAATTACCAAATAAAATTAAAGAACAAGGTCATACAGCGTTAGCTATGGCTTACTTAAAAAGTGATAGCTTACAGAATGCAAAAAAGCACCTCTTATTAGCAACTAGAACTTTAGAAAACAAAGCGCAAGCAGCTAGAAACTTGTTTGTTTTAGGACAATTGTACAGCTCAGAAAATAAAAAAGATTCAGCAAGTTGGGTATTTAAAAAATTGGCAAACTTTAAAAAAGCGCCTTACAAATATAAAATCCATGCACAAATTGCTTTGGCAAAAAATACCACAAACGATTCTACTTCTGTTGAGGTTTTAAATACACTTCAAGAACTAATTAAAGATAGGGCAAACAAGCCTTATTTAGATCAGTTATATTATCAATCTGGTGTTTTGCAGGAGAAAAAAGATAGCATTCAGCTTGCGAAAAAACTATATTATAAGTCCTTACGCGCAGAAAATGGAGGAGAAAAGCAGAAAACATTTACCTATGAGAATTTAGGAAATTTGGCCTTTAAAGAATCATTGTACCAAAACGCTAGTGCTTATTATGATAGTGTTTTACAGTTTTCTAAAGATAGTCTGAGTTTAAGAATTCGTAGAATTAAGCGTAAATATAAAAATTTAGCATCTTTAATTCAATTCGAAAACACTTTAGCTACTAATGATAGTATTCTAAAAATAGTAGCTCTTTCTAAAGAAGCGCAAACAGCTTTTTTTCAGAATTATATCGAAAAATTAAAAAAAGAAGATGAAGCTGCAGCTCAACGTCGTCTTAATCAAATGGCTTTTGGGGGTGCAGCAACAGGCTTAGCTTCAGCAAAAAAAGGAGAATGGTACTTTTACAATAGTCAGTCTTTAGGTTTTGGTAAATCTGAATTTTTAAAAATCTGGGGTTCTAGAGTCTTAGAAGATAATTGGAGATGGTCTGAAAAGGCAAGTAATATCCAATCTATAAAAGATACTGTAGTTGCCGCAAAAATAAATGTCAAATATGACTTAGAAACCTATTTAAATACAATTCCAACTGAAAAAAAAGTGATTGATAGTTTGGCGATTGCTAGAAATGAAGCCTTGTACGAGTTAGGATTAATTTACAAAGAACAGTTTAAAAATTACCCGTTAGCAGCACAAAGGTTACTTCGTGCTAAAGATGAAAATAAAGATGAATCATTTATTTTACCAATACATTGGCACTTATATCAATTATACACAACTTTAGGGGAAACTAGCAAAGCACTTATTTATAAAAATAAAATTTTAACAGAGTACCCTGAAACTAAATTTGCGCAAATTATTTTAAACCCAAATATTGTTTTCGAAGATGATGTAAAGGTCAGTGACGTGGAAAGTAAATACAAAATGCTATATTACGCCTACAAAGACAATAACTTTTCAGAAGTAATTCATCAAATAGATGCTTTTTTACCTACAATTCCTAATGCTGTTTTATTACCAAAGTTCGAATTGTTAAAAGCACTAGCCGTTGGGAAAAGCACTGACAAGAAAACGTATGAAGATGCACTCACTTTCGTTATTGTTAATTACGCAAGTACACCAGAAGCAGAAAAGGCAAAAGACATATTAGCACAATTAAAAAAATAGTTAAAATGTTTAAAAAAGAAATCAACAAAAAACCCAATTCAGAAGTGATGGAAAGAAACCTAATAGCAAAAAACACAACGATTGTTGGAGAAGTTTTATCAGAAGGAGATTTTAGAATAGATGGAATCTTAGAAGGGAATTTAAAAACAAATGGACGTGTAATTATAGGAGTTTCTGGTAATGTAAAGGGTGTTATTTCTGCCACAAATGCAGATGTAGAAGGAGCGTTTTCTGGAGATTTAAAAGTAGAAAAAACCTTAACACTTAAAGAAACCGCAAATATTACTGGAGATGTAGTTGTAGGTAGGTTATCTGTAGAGCCAGGAGCAACATTTAATGCCTCATGCAGTATGAAGGTGCCTTCTAAAGAAATAAAATTATCTGATGGCAAAAAAGAATCCAAAAAAACAATCGCATAAAAAGGTACAGAAACCAATAAATAAGGCATTACAGCTTTCGGGTGCAGGTCTGCAAATGGGTGCTACTATATATTTTGGTTTTCTTTTGGGGCAATGGTTAGACGTTAAGTTTAAAACTACTTACCTAGAGAAAACTATAACCTTACTTTCAGTTTTTTTGGCTATGTATACTTTAATCAAACAAGCCCAAAAAATTAATGATTAAAAATTTTATAACATACACACTTACCTGTATTTTATTATATATTTTAGGCTTGTTTTTACATAATACTTATTTAGAAACCAATAAAATTTTATTGCCTTTTTCTTTGCAAAAAACCTACCTGTTTCATGCTGGTTTTTCGCTTATTGTTTGTGTAAATTTACTAGCACTCTCAAATGTTAATAAGATTCTAGATCAACTTGGGTTTATTTATCTAGGCACAATACTTTTAAAAATATTACTATTTTCTATAATCTTTTATAAATCAATAATTACCAACGAAATGTTAGGATTTTCAGCAAGAATATCGCTTGTGATTCCGCTATTGATTTTTTTATTAACAGAAGCTTTTTTCGTGGTACAAATACTACAGAAAAAAGAATATAAAAAAATATCTTAAAAAAGCGTTTGTAGTTTTGAATTATTACCTATTTTTGCGCCGAATTTAGAAAGCATATTTTTACCATGAAGATTGCAAAAAAATCTATCAAATTTGTTACAATTGCATTAATAGCTCTTTTTTCGGCTACAATTTTTGCATCTGATTCTGATAAAAAGCATGACAACCAAAATGATGGAGGTCGTGTAAATACGAAAGAGGAGATTAATGATTATATAAAACATCATTTAGCAGATTCTCATGATTTTTCATTATTTTCATATACAAATGACGAAGGGGAAAGAAAGCATATTGGTTTTCCATTACCAGTTATTATTTGGACAACTGAAGGTTTAGTTACATTTATGTCTGCTGAATTTCATCATAATGACGATGGTCATGTAGTTGTGGACAAAGGTGGTTTAAAGTTTGCTAAAATTCATTCTAAAATTTACGAATTAGAGAATGGAGCAACTTCTGTTTCTTTTGATGAAGCACATCATGCAACAAATGCACACAAAGTACTAGATTTTTCTATTACCAAAAGTGTTGTTGGTATTTTAATTGCAGCTTTTTTAATCTTTTTCGGTTTTTCTAGATTAGCAAAGCAATATAAAACAAAATCGATACCTACTGGGTTAGGTCGTGCTTTAGAGCCTTTAGTTTTATATGTAAGAGATGAAATTGCAAGACCAAATATTGGTGAAAAGAAGTATAAAAAATTTATGCCTTATCTTTTAACGGTGTTTTTCTTTATATGGATACTAAACTTAATGGGTTTAACTCCAATCGGATTTAACGTTACAGGACAAATTGCAATTACAGTGTGTTTGGCAATTTTTACTTTAATCATATATATAACTAATGGTAGTAAAGATTTTTGGATGCACACATTGTGGATGCCAGGAGTACCTAAATTATTAAGACCTATTCTTGCTGTTTTAGAGTTAGCAGGGTACTTATTAATAAAGCCATTTTCGTTATTAGTACGTTTATTTGCTAACATTACAGCTGGTCACTCAGTAGTAATGGGTATTGCAGCTTTAATGTTGTTATTAAAAGCTGAATTTGGGACTGTTGGTGCAACAGGGATCTCATTTTTCTTAACCTTGTTTTTAACGGTTATAGAGGTATTAGTGGCTTTTTTACAAGCATTTATTTTTACAATGTTGTCAGCATTGTTTATTGGAATGGCTGTAGAAGAACATGAGCACCATTAGTTGAGTATTAAATCCTAGATTTGGTATTTAAACTAGTACTGATTAAAGTTAGAATCTCCATAAAGGAGAATATAAAAAGAGAATTAGAGTTTGTTTAATTAATATTTAAAAATCAATTAGTATGTACAATTTAATTGGAGCAGGATTAATCGTAATCGGAGGTGGAATCGGACTTGGTCAAATTGGTGGTAAAGCAATGGAAGGTATTGCACGTCAGCCAGAAGCAGCAGGAAAGATCCAAACAGCGATGATCATTATTGGAGCATTATTAGAAGGTTTAGCATTTGGTGCTTTACTTTTAGGTAAATAATCTGATACAAAAACAAGACATATATCTGTAACGGTTGGTTACAGATATATTCTTAAAATTAGACAAAAAAATAAATAACAATATGGATATTTTTAATGATTTTTCAGTAGGTTTATTCGCACTTCAATTAGTTATACTTATTGTTTTACTAGTGCTTTTGAAGAAATTTGCTTGGAAACCAATTTTAAACTCTTTAGAAGAAAGAGAATCTGGAATTGAAAACGCTTTGGCTGCTGCAGAAAATGCACGTAAAGAAATGCAAAATTTAACTGCAGATAATGAAAGGTTAGCAAAAGAGGCTAGAGCAGAAAGAGAAGCGATGATGAAAGAGGCTAGAGAAATTAGCGACAAAATTATTTCTGACGCAAAAGAAGATGCAAAGGAAGTAACAACTAAGTTAATCGAAACTGCACAAGCTTCAATTCAACAAGAAAAGCAAGCAGCTTTAGCAGAATTAAAGAAAAACGTAGCAGAATTATCTATTGGTATAGCAGAGTCTGTAATTAAAAAAGAATTGTCTTCTAAAAAAGATCAATTAGATTTAGTAGAAGGTATTTTAAAAGACGTAACTTTAAACTAATTTTATGAAAGACGCAAGAGCAGCATTACGTTACGCAAAAGCTATTTTAAATCTTGCTAAAGATTCTAATGATGAATCTGCTGTGCATGAAGATATGCAGCTAATTGCAGCTACTATAGAAGACAGTAATGAGCTTTCTGTAGTTTTAGAAAGTCCTGTTATAAAGGTTGCAGATAAAATGAATGTTTTAAAAGCTACATTTTCTAGCAAAATAAACAACATTACATTAGGCCTTTTTAATCTTTTACAAGAAAATAAAAGAATCGCTATGTTAGAGGCTATTGCTAAGCAATATTCAATAATATACGATTTTGATAAAAATACACAAGTAGCTAAAGTTACAACAGCTGTGCCTATTTCTCCAGAAATTGAAGCGCAAGTATTAGCAAAAATTGTAGCTTTAACAGGTGATAAAGCAAACTTAGTAAATGAGGTTAACCCTTCAATATTAGGTGGTTTTATTTTAAGAGTTGGAGATGTGCAGTATGATGCAAGTATCTCTAATCATTTAAGTGAATTGAAAAAGGAATTTGACAATAGTCATTACATTCCAAAAATTTAATAATACATCAAATTAGAAAAGATGGCAAGTATTAAACCAGCTGAAGTATCAGCAATTTTAAAAGAACAACTT
>JBDNBB010000169.1:0-12357 GCA_039768135.1 Polaribacter sp. | reverse complement strand
AATGATTAACAATTGTTAATATATTAGGTGTTACTTTTTTAAGTAACACCTTTTTTTATACCCAAACCCTAACTATTTTTGTCAAACTAAATAAATACAACAACATACAATGCCAAAAAGAAAAGACCTCAAATCAATTTTAATTATCGGATCTGGACCTATTGTTATTGGGCAAGCTTGTGAATTCGATTATTCTGGTTCACAATCTTTACGTTCTTTAAGAGAAGATGGTATCGAAACTATCTTAATTAACTCGAACCCTGCTACTATTATGACTGACCCTTCTATGGCAGATCATATATACTTGTTACCTTTAACTACCAAATCGATTATTCAAATATTAAAAGAACATCCTCAAATTGATGCTGTTTTGCCAACAATGGGTGGTCAAACTGCATTAAATCTTTGTATAGAAGCAGATGACAAAGGTATTTGGGCAGATTTTAATGTAAAAATGATTGGTGTAGACATTAATGCCATTAATGTAACAGAAGATAGGGAACAGTTTAGAGAATTAATGGGTAAAATAGGGGTTGCAATGGCTCCTCAAGAAACAGCGACTTCTTTCTTAAAAGGAAAAGAAATTGCACAACGTTTTGGTTTTCCATTAGTAATTCGTTCTTCTTATACTTTAGGAGGTGCAGGTGCATCAATTGTATATGAGCCAGAAGATTTTGACGAATTATTAAGTAGAGGTTTAGAAGCATCACCAATTCATGAGGTGATGATTGACAAAGCCATGATGGGTTGGAAAGAATATGAATTAGAGTTGTTAAGAGATAAAAATGATAACGTTGTTATTATTTGTTCTATCGAAAATATGGACCCTATGGGTATTCATACAGGAGATTCTATTACGGTTGCTCCTGCTATGACTTTGTCAGATAAAACGTATCAAAAAATGCGTGACATGGCTATTCATATGATGCGTTCAATTGGTGATTTTGAAGGTGGATGTAATGTCCAATTTGCAGTTTCTCCAGACGAAAAAGAAGATATTATTGCTATTGAAATTAATCCAAGGGTTTCTCGTTCTTCAGCTTTAGCTTCTAAAGCAACAGGTTATCCTATTGCAAAAGTGGCTACAAAATTAGCTATTGGGTATACATTAGATGAATTAGAAAACGGAATTACGAAATCTACATCAGCTTTATTTGAGCCTACATTAGATTATGTAATTGTAAAAATTCCACGTTGGAACTTTGATAAATTTGAAGGTTCAGATAGAACTTTAGGTTTACAGATGAAAGCTGTAGGTGAAGTAATGGGTATTGGACGTTCTTTTCAAGAGGCGTTACACAAAGCTACTCAATCTTTAGAAATAAAAAGAAATGGTTTAGGAGCTGATGGTAAAGGATATACCAACTATAACCAAATTATAGAAAAATTAACTAACGCAAGTTGGGATCGAGTATTTGCAATTTACGATGCAATTGCAATGGGAATACCTCTAAGTAAAATTTACGATATCACTAAAATAGACATGTGGTATTTAAAGCAATATGAAGAGTTATTTCAACTACAAAAAGAAATATCAACCTTTACTATTGATACAATAGAAAGAGATTTATTGTTAGAAGCAAAACAAAAAGGGTATGGAGATAGACAAATAGCACATATGCTAGATTGTTTAGAAAGTGAGGTGTATAGCAAGAGAGAAGAACTTAAAATTCAAAGAGTTTATAAGTTAGTAGATACTTGTGCTGCAGAATTTACTGCAAAAACACCTTATTATTATTCAACTTTCGAAAATGAAATAGAAACTGCAGATGGAGAAGTTACCATTGCAAACGAAAGTATCGTTTCAGATAAAAAGAAAGTAATCGTTTTAGGTTCTGGACCAAACAGAATTGGGCAAGGAATTGAGTTCGATTATTGTTGTGTTCATGGAGTTCTAGCAGCAGCTGAGTGTGGTTATGAAACTATAATGATTAACTGTAACCCTGAAACTGTTTCTACAGATTTTGATACAGCAGATAAATTATACTTTGAACCAGTTTTTTGGGAACATATTTATGACATTATTCGTCATGAAAAACCAGAAGGAGTAATTGTACAGTTAGGAGGGCAAACTGCTTTAAAATTAGCAGAGAAACTTACAAAATACGGAATTAAGATTATAGGTACTTCTTTTGAAGCACTAGATATTGCAGAAGATAGAGGTAGATTCTCATCAATGTTAAAAGAAAATAACATTCCTTATCCAGAGTTTGGTATTGCAGAAACTGCAGATGAGGCATTAACTTTAGCAGATCAATTAAACTTTCCAATATTAGTAAGACCTTCTTATGTATTAGGTGGTCAGGGAATGAAAATTGTTATTAATAAAGAAGAACTTGTAGAGCATGTTGTTGATTTATTAGGAAGAATGCCAGGTAATAAATTATTACTAGATCATTATTTAGATGGAGCAATAGAGGCTGAAGCTGATGCAATTTGTGATGCAGATGGTAATGTATATATCATAGGAATTATGGAGCACATAGAACCTTGTGGAATACATTCAGGTGATTCTAATGCAACTTTACCAGCATTTAACTTGGGCGAATTTGTAATGCAACAAATTAAAGATCATACGCATACAATTGCACGAGCTTTAAAAACAGTTGGTTTAATAAATATTCAGTTTGCTATAAAAGATGATGTAGTTTATATTATTGAGGCAAATCCAAGAGCATCTAGAACTGTTCCTTTTATAGCAAAAGCATATAAAGAACCTTATGTAAACTATGCTACAAAAGTAATGTTAGGTGAAAAGAAGGTAACCGATTTCGATTTTAATCCGCAGTTAGATGGTTTTGCGATAAAGCAACCAGTATTCTCATTTAACAAGTTTCCAAACGTAAATAAAAAGCTAGGCCCAGAGATGAAATCTACAGGAGAAAGTATATTATTTATAGATAGTTTAAAAGACGATGAATTTTACGATTTATATGCAAGGCGTAAAATGTATTTAAATAAATAAAAGTATAAATAAGTTTAAAAAAAGCCAATGAAATTTCATTGGCTTTTTTGTATTAAAGAGTTGCTTTTATCATCCGATCATTTTTAAAAATATCTTTACGTAGTTCAATATTGTTGAACCCTTTTTGAATTAAAAGTTGCTTTGTTTCTTCTCCTAAATATTGGTTAATTTCAAAAAACAGTTTTCCTTTTTTTGTTAGATATTGTTTAGCTAAATCTGCAATCTTATCATAAAAAATCAATGGGTTTTTATTCTCAACAAACAAAGCTAAATGGGGTTCGTTTAGTAATACGTTGTTTTTAATTTCTTTTTTCTCAAGATTTCTAACATAGGGAGGATTAGAAATAATGATGTCATATTGCTTGTCTAGTTTAGCTTCAGTTAAAATGTTTGCTTTTGTAAATTGAATAGTAACTTTGTTTTTTTCTGCGTTTTTTTTAGCAGTTTTTAAAGCTTCTTCAGAAATATCAATTGCAGTTAAATTTGTGTTTTTATTTTCTTTTGCAATTGAAATTGGAATGCATCCACTGCCGGTTCCAATATCTAAAATGTAATTTATTTTTCTTTGATGTAAAGTGGGTTTCTCAATTTCATTTAAAACCCATTCAACTAGTTCTTCTGTTTCTGGTCTAGGGATTAACGTGTTTTTATTTACAATAAAAGAATATCCAAAAAATTCAGTATGTCCTATGATGTATTGTATGGGTTCCTCTTTTTTTAACCTTTCCAGCCCTTTATTTAAAAGCTGTATTTCCTCCTCTTTAATTTCATAATTTGGTTGTATTACAAATTCAATACGATTTAGTCCTAAATATTCCTCAATTAATAAATACAAGAATGTCTCTATTTCTGTTTTTGGATAAATCGTAAGTAACGATTCGGTAAAAAAAGATCTGTATTCTTTTAATGTCATGCTTATGATAAAGGTTTAAAATAGAAGTAAGGGGGAAATATATTATAATTAGATTTTTTTAAAAGACTATAGCTCTTTAATCATCCATATTGTACAATTATAATGTGCTGTATTTCCTAATGGTTCTTTTAAATGATTGAAATTGTTTTGTTTATATAATTTTACAGCAGCTTTCATGTATGGCAGTGTCTCAAGGTAACAATGAGTAAATCCAAATTCTTTTGCTTTATCTAAACATCGGTTAATAAGTATGGTGCCTAAGCCTTTTCCTCTTGCAATAGGTAAAAAATACATTTTTTGAAGTTCACAAGTGTTTCCTTCAAAATCATCTAACTGAGCAATACCTGCCCCACCAACAACGATGTTCTTATGAGTAAGCACATAATATTTACTTTTAGTTTTTTGATACTGTTTGTACATGTTATCTGTAGCCTCATCTTCATAAGCTGTACCAATTTTTGGAGCTCCCATTTCTAGAATTACTTCACGAATAACTTTAGCAAGAGCTACATCATCTTCTGGTTCAATTTCTCTAATGATAAAATCTTCACTTGTCATTTAATACTGTATTTTTGCTGTAGCAATTTACTTAATTTTTTAAAGAAATATTAGATAAATTAGCTACTATATTTTTTAAGTTTGTTTTAGAAATTAGTTCATTTTTATTAAAAATATAATACGCTATTAATCACGAAGTTTACATAAAACGATGTTTACAAATTGCCAAAAATGGTTTGGGGACTACAAGACCAAACCCTTCTGTTGGTGCTGTAATTGTGCATGATAATAAAATAATTGCAGAAGGTTTTACTTCTAATTACGGAAATAATCATGCAGAAGTAAATGCAATTAATGCAGTAAAAGATAAGAGCTTATTAAAAGGATCCACAATTTATGTTACTTTAGAACCTTGTTCCCATTTTGGTAAAACTCCACCTTGTGCAAATCTAATTGTAAAACATAATTTTAAAAAAGTGGTAATTGGTACTTTAGATACTAATACTTTGGTTGCAGGTAAAGGTGTTGAAAGATTAAAAAATGCAGGAATTAAAGTGATAGTAGGTGTTTTAGAGGAGGAATGCAAAATACATCATAAACGTTTTTTTATCAATCAAAATAAGAAAAGGCCTTATATAATTTTAAAATGGGCAGAATCTAAAGATGGTTTTATAGCTCCAAATCATAAAGAAGCACAGCAACCTGTTTGGATTTCAAATGAGTATTCGCAACAGATTGTACATAAGCTTAGAAGCAAAGAAAACGCTATTTTAGTAGGTACAAATACTGTAATTGCAGATAACCCTAAATTAAATGTTAGGTCTTGGTCAGGGAATAATCCTGTAAGGGTAGTTTTAGATAAAAATTTAAGGCTACCTAAATTTTTGCATGTCTTTGATAATTCAGTAAAAACTATTTTTATTACTAACAAAAAATCCGATGCAACTTTAAAGAAGAAAAACATAATTTTTGAACAGATTGATTTTCAGATTAATGTGGTTGAGCAAATTATAGCGGTTTTGCAAATGCATAAAATTCAGTCTTTAATTGTTGAAGGAGGAGCAAAGACGCTGCAAGCTTTTATAAATGAAAACCTATGGGATGAGGCTTTCGTTTTTAAAGGTGATCATGAACTTAAAGAAGGTATAAAAGGTCCTGAGTTTGACGCGGAATTATCTCACCAACAAAAAATTAAAAACAATACTTTAAAAGTATATATAAATGATTAAAAACATAATTTTTGATTTTGGTGATATCTTCATCAACCTAGATAAACAAGGGACTTATAAAGCAATGGCTGCTTTAGGGGTTACCGAAATTTCTGAGGATATGATTTACGTGTATCATCAGTATGAAAAAGGATTAATCTCTACAGAAGAGTTTATTGATTTTTATGAGCAAAAATTTCATTTAAATAGAGAAGAACTTGTTAATGCTTGGAATGCAGTTTTATTGGATTTCCCAAAAAGAAGATTAGATTTCATTAAAGAATTATCATTAAGGAAAAAGTATAGGTTGTTTTTATTGAGTAACACCAATGATTTACATATAAAATGGATTCAAAATAGTTTAGGAACTGAGTTTTATAACGAATTCAAAAATGCTTTTGAGCAATTTTATCTATCGCACGAAATTCATTTTAGAAAACCAGATTCAGAAATATATGAGTTTGTTTTAGAACAAAATAATCTAAATCCATTTGAAACTTTATTTGTAGATGATTTAAAAGAGAATACAGATTCTGCAAGTAATTTAGGTGTTCAGGTTTGGAATTTAGATCCTAAAACAGAAGATGTAACAAATTTATTTACTAAAAACTACAGTCTTTGATTTACTTATTACTAAGCATATTAATTTCTACTGGACTATTTGTAATTTTCAAATATTTTGGTATTTATAAAATTGATACACTAAAGGCAATTTTCATCAACTATATTGTAGCTTTTATCTTAGGGTTTTCTTTTGCAGAAAGAGATTTTTCAATAGGTGAAATCCCAAATCAGCCTTGGTTTTTAGGAGCGTTATTTTTAGGAGCTCTTTTTGTCTCAATCTTTTTTGTAATGGCTATGACTGCTCAGAAAAATGGAGTTTCAGTAGCTTCTGTAGCAGGCAAAATGTCTGTGGTTATCCCTGTTTTTTTTGGAGTTTTTCTTTATAATGAATCAGTAACACTTTTAAAAGTAGTAGGAATTGTAATTGCGTTAATAGCTGTGTATTTGACCTCTGTAAATGAGGGTAAAATTGCTGCTAAAAATGCAGGGTTATTATTCCCTATTTTACTTTTTTTCGGGTCAGGTACTATAGACACTTCATTAAAATATATAGAAACTAAATTTGTAGATAAAGTAGATGTTTCTATTTTTTCAGGAAGTCTTTTTGCTATAGCAGCCTTTTTTGCAGGAATCATACTTATTATAAAAACAATTAGAAAGAAAGAGAAATTTGGATTTAAAAATTGTATCGCAGGTTTAATTCTGGGTGTACCTAATTACTTTTCTATAGTCTTTTTAATAAAAGCGCTGCAAACAGAAGGTTTTGAAAGTTCTACACTTTTTACAATTAATAATGTAGGTATTGTAATTATATCTACACTTGTAGGTATTCTAATTTTTAAAGAACAGTTTACCTTAAAAAATAAGTTAGGTGTAGTTTTGGCTATTTTAGGAATCATAATTGTAGCATTAGCTTAATGAGTTCAGACAGTTATAAAACCATTTTAGAACCTACAAAAGAAACTTTATTTAAAGAAAGAAGCAGTAAGTTTTTTGGTTTTTCGTTTCCTGTAACTAATGAAGAGGATGTAAAAGACTGTTTAGAGGGGGTAAAAAAAACACATTATTCTGCTCGTCATTTTTGTTATGCCTATCAAATAGGAACAAAAGATGTTAAGTATAGAGTGAATGATGATGGAGAGCCTAATAATTCTGCAGGAATGCCTATTTACGGTCAAATTCAATCTTTTGAAGTTACTAATATTTTAATAGTTGTTGTTCGTTATTTTGGTGGAACAAAATTAGGAGTGGGTGGTTTAATAAGTGCTTATAAAACATCTGCTCAAATTACATTAGATGCCTCAGAAATTGTTAAAAAAACCATAGATGTTTCTTATCAATTAAATTTCGAATATGATATGATGAATAAAGTGATGCGTGTTTTAAAAGAAAAGAACATCAATTTAATAAGTCAAAAAATGGATTTAACTTGTGAATATGTTGTATCAGTTAGAAAAAAAGAGTCAAAAGCTATTTTTGATATTTTTGATAATTTATATAAAGTTGATATTCTAAAATTAGAATCCTAGTTTTATTAATAAATCCTCTGGACATTTAATAGGTTTATTCGTTTTAATATCTATAAAAGCAAGTACAGAGTTTCCGGTACAAATAAGTTGATCTTCTTCATTTTTTATTTCATATATAAATTCAATTTTTACCATTGGTTTCTTTACTAATGAAGTAGTAATTTTTAAAAGATCGTCATACAAAGCAGATTTCTTAAAATTACAAGTTAAAGAAATTACAGGTAACATAATTCCTTTTTTTTCCATACTTTTATAGGTAATACCTAGATCCCTAAGCCATTCCGTTCTGCCTAGTTCAAAGTACTGCGCATAATTTCCGTGATAAACTACGCTCATTTGATCTGTTTCTGAATATCTTACTCTAGTTTTTGTAATTGATTGCTGCAATTTATTCTTTTTTTTTATCCATTGTGATAGTACGTAAAAAATAATTAATAATCAATAGCGAAATCATTTTTTTTTACTGTTTTTTATTCACATTTTTGTAGGGCTATTGAAAAGGATCTTATCCAGAAAAACTTTTAATTTAGAAAATGACAATTAACCAATGAGTTATTCCCCTGAATCCGTTTGGACCGACTGTTTATCTTTCATAAAGGATAATATAAAACCACAAGCATATAAAACTTGGTTCGAGCCTATTAAACCTGTAAAACTTTCTGGAGAAGCACTTACCATACAAGTACCTAGTAAATTTTTTTACGAGTGGTTAGAAGAACATTATATAAAGTTATTAAGAGTTGCGTTAGTAAGGCAATTAGGGAATGATGCCAAATTGATTTATGACGTAAAGATGGAAAATAATTACAGTAGCAATAGGCCTCAAACTGTTAAAATACCAAGTTCTAATAGAGATCCCCTAAAGCCACAAAAAATTACTGTCCCTTTAGAATCTAATAAAAGAGAATTAAGAAATCCATTTATAATTCCTGGTTTACAAAAAGTAAAGATTGAGTCTCAGTTGAATCCAAATTATAGTTTTGCTAATTTTGTAGAAGGAGATTCTAATCGTTTGGCACGTTCTGCAGGAATGGCTGTTGCAAATAAGCCAGGTGGAACATCATTCAATCCCTTATTAATTTATGGAGGTGTAGGGTTAGGAAAAACACATTTATCACACTCCATAGGTGTAGATATTAAAGACAAATATCCAGACAAGACTGTTTTATATATATCTTCAGAAAAATTCACACAACAATTTATCGATTCTGTAAAATCGAATACAAGAAATGATTTTATTCATTTTTATCAAATGATAGATGTATTAATTATAGATGACGTTCAGTTCTTATCTGGTAAAGCAGGAACACAAGATGTGTTTTTTCATATATTTAATCACTTACACCAAAATGGAAAGCAGGTTATTTTGACATCAGATAAAGCGCCTGTAGATATGCAAGACATAGAGCAACGTTTATTATCTCGTTTTAAATGGGGATTGTCAGCAGAATTACAAGCACCAGACTATGAAACTAGAATCTCTATTCTTCAAAACAAATTGTTTAGAGATGGTGTAGAAATGCCAGAAGAGATTATTGAATATATTGCTAAGAATATAAAATCTAATGTAAGAGAATTAGAAGGTGTTATTATTTCTATGATAGCACAAGCATCTTTTAACAGAAGAGAATTTTCTATAGAGTTGGCAAAACAGATTGTAGATAAGTTTGTTAAGAATACTAAAAAAGAGGTATCTATAGACTACATTCAAAAAGAAGTCTCTAAGTACTTTGATATGGACGTAGCTACATTACAATCTAAAACAAGAAAACGTCATATTGTTCAAGCACGTCAATTAGCCATGTTTTTTGCGAAGAGATTAACTAAAACTTCTTTAGCGAGTATTGGTAATCAAATAGGGCAAAGAGATCATGCAACTGTTTTACATGCTTGTAAAACTGTAGATAATCTTACAGAAACAGATAAGCAGTTTAAAAAATACGTAGACGATCTTACTAAGAAGTTAACCTTCTAAATCTTTATCATGACTAAAGTACTCATGGTTTGTCTAGGGAATATTTGTCGTTCACCTTTGGCAGAAGGAATTTTACAATCTAAAATTAATTCAAAAGATGTTTTTGTAGACTCTGCAGGAACCGCAGCATACCATGTTGGCAATTTACCAGACGAACGTTCAATTAAGGTTGCACAGAAATATGATATCGATATTACAAACCAAAGAGCAAGAAAGTTCATCGTTGAAGATTTTGATAAATTTGACTTCATTTATGCTATGGATGAAAGCAATTATCAAAATATTTTAAGTCTTGCTAGAAATTGTGAAGATGAGGTTAAAGTTCATTTGATTTTGAATGAGTCTGAAACTTCACAAAATTTATCAGTTCCAGATCCTTATTATGGGGGGAATGATGGCTTTGAAAATGTATATAATATGTTAGATGAAGCTTGTTCAGCAATAGCATCAAAACTATAATTAATCAAAAATTTTATTTACTATGATTGGTAAACTCTATTTAATACCAACTACTTTAGGAGAAACTGAACCTTTAGAGGTTATGCCACTGTCTGTTAAAAAGGTAGTAGAGCAAATAGATTATTACATTGTAGAAAATGAAAAATCAGCAAGACGTTTTATTAAAAAAATTACACCAAAAAAACCACAACCAAATTTAACTATAAAGTTGTTAGATAAATACGCTGTAGAAGAAGAAACTCAAATGTATTTAGATATTTGTGCTCAAGGTTTTAGCGTAGGTTTGTTATCTGAAGCAGGGGTTCCAGCTATCGCAGATCCAGGAGCAACTATAGTGAAGTTGGCACATGAAAAGAACATTCAAGTTGTGCCCCTAGTTGGGCCTAGCTCTATTTTAATGGCAATGATGAGTTCTGGTATGAATGGACAAAGCTTTGCTTTTAATGGTTATTTACCTATTGATAAAGGAGAACGTAAAAGGGCAATTAAAGATTTAGAAAAACTTTCTTTAGATAAAGATCAAGCTCAAATTTTTATTGAAACACCTTACAGGAATGAAAAAATGTTAACAGATTTAAAAGCCACTTTATCACCAAGTACATCTTTATGTATTGCTGCAGATATTACTTTACCTAGTGAATATATTAAAACACATTCTATAAAAGATTGGAAACACCTACAGCCAGATTTACACAAAAAGCCTGCTATTTTTATAATTCAGAAGTAGTAATTATACTTTTGCTTTTCTATTAGCTTTAATAAAGCTAACATCATAACCAGAGAATTTTTTCATATACATTTGTATCGTTGCTCCATATGCATCTTTAAAATGTACATTTCCATTACTTCTTAAAAATTTTTTCACATTTCCTGCACCACTTAAATGTGCTGAAGCTAAAATTCCAGATTCTGTAATTTTAATTCCGTTAATAGTTTTTCCAACAGAACGTTTAATGTCTTTTCTAAGAATCCATTTATTTACGCTACATAAAGCAATAAATGCTTTTTCTTGTTGCTCAGGATTGTTTAAAAAAGCTTTTGTATTATATATTCTAAAGCGTTCTAGAGTAGTTCTTCCAAACTGATATTTACCTAAATAACCTAAAGTGTTGATTACTTTATATTTTCCTTGAGACTCTTTAAAAGCAACTGCCTCTTTAAAAGCCACAAAGTTTTTTTGCAAATAAGGGATGTTATAGTCTACATAGATAGGATTTGTATCTGCTTCAATAAGGTTTTTCTTTTCAGTTTCTTTAGTAATCACTAAGAGTATTAAAGTTATACTTATTAAAAATAAAAACTTTTCGATCATAATAATCTTTGTTTTGCGGTTGCAAATTTAAAGTTAATTTTTAAAAACACTGATAATCAATAGATTAATTTTGTAAAAATTGTGTATAATACTGTATAAAAGTGTTTTTATTAAGACTTTGTAGTAATCATATCCTTTACACTTAAGAATAATCTAATAAAACATAAATATTTAGATCGATTTGATAAATACTTATCTATTTACGCCGTTTTTATTTAGCCAAGCCTGATATTTTCTTGCATTTCTGTTATGTTGAGTCAAGCTATTTGCGAATTTATGATATCCAAAATTCTCTATATCAACACACATATAGTAGTAATTATGTTTTTTATAGTTTAAAACTGCATCTATAGACGAAATGTCTGGCATACTAATTAAAGTAGGAGGTAAGCCTCTGTTTTTATAAGTATTGTAAGGTGTGTTAATTTCTAAATCAACATTTAAAACACGTTTTACAACAAAATCTTGACCTTTAACTTCTTTTATAGCATAAATAACTGTTGGATCTGCTTGTAAAGGCCAACTATTTTTTAATCTATTTATATATAAACCAGCTACAATTGGTCTTTCAATTTTTTTTGTTGTTTCTTTCTGTACAATAGAAGCTAGGGTAATTACTTCAGATTGTGTCATGTTTAAAGCTTTAGCTTTTGCTAGTCTATTCTTATTCCAAAATCGGTTATATTCAGTTAATAATTTATCTCTAAACTGATCAGCTGAAACTGTCCAATAGAATTCATAACTATTAGGTATGCAAATTTGTAGAACAGATTTTTCTGTTAGATTATTCTCCTTTAAAAATTGTTCATTTTTAAAGGAATTTAAAATAGCAATTGAATCTGTAGCAATTTGTTCTGCAATTCTTCCTGCAAACTTTTCAAGAGTATCTTGATTATTAAAAGATACACTTACTGCAGTTTGATTTCCAATTCTT
>JBDNBB010000168.1:0-10405 GCA_039768135.1 Polaribacter sp. | reverse complement strand
ATATCTCTAGCAGCAAAAGCAGATTCTTTATCTGACACTTTTTCGTAAATATCTATAACATCAAAATTGGTAGCAGTAGGTATTAGATTTTTACCTAAACCTTCAATTTTATAGGGTGAAACCTCATTTAAATCTAACTCACCAGTTTCATGATATTTTTTTAATACAGAACCTATAGCGTCTACACCTAAAATTTTAACATTAGGATTTTGTTCTTTTAAATATTTTCCTGTTCCAGAAATAGTACCTCCTGTTCCACTAGCAACAACTAAATGTGTTATTTTACCTTCTGTTTGTTTCCAAATTTCTGGCCCAGTGGTTTTATAATGTGCCTCACTATTTAATTCATTAAAATATTGATTGATGTAAACAGAATTTGGAGTTTCTAAATGAATTCTCTTTGCAACCTCGTAATAAGATCTTGGGTCACTTGCAGGAACATTTGCTGGACAAACATGCACCTCTGCTCCCATTGTTTTTAGTAAATCAATTTTGTCTTGCGATGATTTATCTGATACTGCTAAAATACATTTATAACCTTTAACCAAACCAATCATAGCCAAACTATAACCAGTATTACCAGAAGTAGTTTCTACGATAGTAGCTCCTTTTGTTAGAATACCCTTTTTCTCTGCATTTTCTACGATGTGCAATGCAATTCTATCCTTTTGAGATAAACCCGGATTAAAAGCTTCTAATTTTGCGAAGTAAGATCCTTTTAAATCTTTGGTAACTCTTTGTAATTTTACAAGTGGAGTTTGCCCTACTAAATCTAAGATAGAATCTTTTATGCCCTGATTTCTTGTCATTGTTGTCATTTCAATCGAGTGCAAAAGTACATTTCCTATTTGAATTATAAAAAATGCACGTACTTTTAATTATGTAACTTATTTTCTAGTGCTAAAATAAAAGTATAATCTTTTGCAGTTTCTTTTAATGCCTCAAAACGTCCAGATGCTCCTCCATGACCTGTTTCCATATTTGTATCTAAAAACAATAAGTTAGTGTCTGTTTTTAATTCTCTTAATTTAGCAACCCATTTTGCAGGCTCCCAATATTGTACTTGAGAGTCATGAAAACCTGTAGTTACAAGCATGTGTGGATATTCTTTAGCTTCAACATTATCATAAGGAGAATACGATTTTATATACTCGTAAAACTCTTTATTATTAGGGTTTCCCCATTCATCATACTCACCTGTTGTAAGTGGTATACTATCATCTAACATCGTAGAAACTACGTCTACAAAAGGCACAGCAGCTATAATTCCGTTATAAATTTCTGGTTTCATGTTTACAATTGCACCCATTAATAAACCACCTGCAGAACCACCCATTGCATATAGATGTTTGGCTGATGTATATTTATTATCAATCAAAAATTCAGAACAATCTATAAAATCATAAAAAGTATTTTTTTTGTGCAACATTTTTCCATCTTCATACCAATCTCGTCCTAAATATTCACTTCCTCTAATGTGTGCTAAAGCATACACAAAACCTCTGTCTAACAAACTTAAACGAGTTGTAGAAAAACTATCAGGAATGGTATATCCATAAGAACCATAAGCATACTGCAACAATGGTGTATTTTCACCCAACACAGTGTCTTTGTGATACACCAAAGAAATAGCCACTTTTTTACCATCTCTTGCTTTTGCCCAAACACGTTCGCTTTTATAATTCTCTTGATGAAACTTACCTCCTAAAACTTCTTGCTGTTTTTTAATTTCTTTGGCCTTGGTAGCCATATTAAAATCGATAACAGAACTTGGGGTTGTAAAAGAGTTGTATGAATATCTTATTACTTCAGTATCAAACTCAGGACTACCATAAACTCCGGCTGAATAGGTTTCTTCATCAAAAGGCAAGTAGTAATCTACTGCATCATCCCAACGTTTTATGCGTATTCTATTAAGACCATTTGTTCTTTCTTCTAAAACCAAATAATCACTATAAATAGAAAAATCTTCTAAAAGAGTATCTTTTCTATGTGGAATTACATCTACCCAATTTTCTACAGTTGTCTTAGAAACAGGCGTTTTCATTAACTTAAAATTAGTAGCACCATCTTTATTTGTTAAAAAATAGAAATGATCTTTATAATGAGAAACATTATACTCTAAGTTTTTTAATCTTGGTTGTAAAACTGTAAATTCTCCTGTAGGATTATCTGCATCTAAATACCTAGATTCAGTTGTCATTGTTGCAAAAGAACTTATAATGATATATTTTTTAGATTTTGATTTGGTTACATAGGTTCCAAAAGTATCATCTTCTTCATGATAAATTTCTACATCTTCAGAAGTCGGTGTCCCTAAAACATGTCTAAAAATCTTTTCGCTTCTTAATGTAGTTGGGTTTTTCTTAGTATAGAAAATGGTTTTATTATCATTTGCCCAGACTGAACCACCAGTAGTATTTTCTATAATATCGTCATAAATTTCACCAGTTTCTAAATTTTTAATTCTTAGAAAGTATTGTCTTCTACTCACAGTATCTGTGGCAAAAACAGCCAATTTATTATTTGGTGATACATTTAAACCTCCTAATTGAAAATATTCAAAACCTTTAGCCATTTCGTTTACATCAAACAAAATTTCTTCTTTTGCTTCTAAATCCTCTTTTTTTCTGCTGTAGATAGGATATTGTTTACCAACCTCATATCTGGTATTATAGAAATAGCCATTGTTTTTATAAGGCACAGAAGAATCATCTTCTTTAATTCTACCTTTCATTTCTTGAAACAAATCTTCTTGAAAATCTTTAGTATATGCTGTAACTTCTTTATAATAGTCGTTTTCGTCTTCTAAATAATTGGTAACTTTTTCAGTTTGCTCATCTTTAATTTCAGCTAATTTTTGCTCATCTGATAAACGCATCCAAAAATAATTATCTACTCTAACATCTCCATGTTTCTCTAATTTTGTTGGTTTCTTTTCTGCAATTGGAAGTTTGGCATTTGTACTCTTCATTTGTAATAATTTTTGGCGTGAACAAAAATAAGACTTAATTGTAAGCCTTCTAGAAATTTTCCTTTCATTTTAAGTAATAATGAAGATAAATGTATTTGATTTATTAGATTTGTTATAAAATAAATAAATCGAAAAAAATGTTTGGAGATATTACAGGAATGATGGGCAAATTAAAAGAAGCTCAACAAAAGGTAGAAGAAACAAAAAAGAGATTAGATACAGTTTTGGTTGATGAAAATTCTGCTGATGATAAAATAAAAGTAACACTAACTGCAAACAGAACTATAAAATCTATTGCTATAGATGATTCTTTATTGAAAGATACAGAAGAGCTGGAAGACTACTTAGTTATTACTTTAAATAAAGCCATTGAAAAGGCTTCTAAAATAAATGAAAACGAAATGGCTTTAGCTGCTAAAAGTGGTATGCCTAATATTCCAGGAATGGATATGTTTAAATAAATTATGTTCGAGGATTTAGAAAGTTACATGTTACCTTGCTTTAGTAAAACATTCTTAAATATAGAGTGTCTTGGCTGTGGTTTGCAACGTTCTTTTCTGCTTTTAATAAATGGTCATTTTTTTGACGCATTTAAAATGTATCCTGCAATTTTCACACTCATTTTACTAATAATCTTTGCAATTTTTAATATTTTTAAAAAGGTGAAAAATGCTAATAAAATTATTGGTAGATTAGCGTACATAAACTTATCAATAATCATTGTCAACTATCTAATTAAAATAAGTATTTAAAAAAAAATTACATGAAAAAACTAAACACAACCTTAATTTACGTCTTATCTTCTATCAGTTTAGTATGCTGTGTTTGTTTAGGTTTAGGAATATTACTAGCAATACCTTCTTTTTTAATAGCAAATAAAAAATTAAAAGAAGCAGAACAACAACCTGAAGAATATGAAATAGAAGATATTAAAGCTATGAAAAATGCTAAAACTTTTGCATTAATAGCACTAAGTATTAATGGGTTGTACTTCTTGTATAGTATTTATGGCTTAGCTACTTTAGATTGGGATACCTTTATGTTGGAGTTTGAAGAAAAAATGCAACAATACCAATAAAATAAGTAATCTTGAATTAAAAAAACAGTCTTTACTTGGCTGTTTTTTTTTACTCATTATTATCTACAAAAATGTAAAAGCTCCTAGAGCTAGTGCAACTAAAGATAAAACGTTTAATGAAATTACAATAATAAATAAGACCCCAATAAATTTATAATGAGATTTTAACATTTGAAAAGCATCTGCTAAAACTTCATCATTTTTAGTAGTTAACGCTTTTTTAAGTTTCACCGAGAATTGTAATAAATAATAAACAGGAAATATATACAATAAACCTAAAACTAAGTAAAAAATAGTCATTGTAATTCTCATATTAAATGGTACTAGAGAGGTTTCCTGTTGTGGTAAATAATTAAAAACAAAAGAAGACAATAAACCACCAAATAACATAAAAACAATACCAACTACGCCTAAAATTGAAATAAAAAAAGACCATTTTCCGGTTTCTTTTAAAAATTTTCTGGCTTCAGTATTTTAATTTAATTGTTCTAACTGTGTTATTGGGTTGTGAGCTTTCATCAATTTTTAATTTAGATTCTAACAAAAATAAAAAAAAAGCCATGATTTAATAATTTAAATCATAGCTTTATATTTTAACTACCTTATTACTATTTACTAAAGTCAGTAATTGTAGTTGTTATAATAGCTATACATTCTCTTAATTGCTCTTCATTCATAACCAAAGGTGGTGCAAAACGAATAATGTTACCATGAGTAGGTTTTGCTAATAAACCATTGTCTCTTAATTTAATACAGATATCCCAAGCAGTAGCACTTTCTTCTGTATCATTAATTAAAATAGCATTTAACAAACCTTTACCTCTAACTGATTCTACTAAATTATTTGTTTTACAAAATTCAGTTAACTCATCTCTAAAAATTTTACCTAATCTGTCTGCATTAATCGCCAATTTTTCATCTGTAACTACTTCTAAAGCAGCCATTGCAACTGCAGCTGCAATAGGATTACCACCAAATGTAGATCCATGATTTCCAGGTCCTATTACATTCATAACTGCATCATTGGCTAAAACAGCAGAAACAGGATAAGCCCCTCCACTTAATGCTTTTCCAAGAATTAAAATATCTGGTTTCACTTCTGGTGTTCCAGAACAATTTTTGTCTTCACAGGAACAATTACCACAAGTTGCCAATAAACGCCCCGTTCTTGCTATACCTGTTTGTACTTCATCTGCAATAAACAACACGTTATGCTCTTCGCACATTTTCTTAGCTGCAGCTAAATACCCTTCAGATGGCACATAGACTCCAGCTTCACCTTGAATAGGCTCAACCAAAAAAGCTGCTATATTGTTATTACTTTCAAGTGATTCTTGCAATTCTTGAAGATTGTCATACTCTATCTTTAAAAATCCTTTTGTGTAAGGACCAAAATTTTTTCTTGCTACTGGATCATTAGAAAAAGAAATAATAGTTGTTGTTCTACCATGAAAATTATTTTCGCAAACAATAATTTCGGCTTTGTTTTCATCAATTCCTTTGACTTCATAAGCCCATTTTCTTGCAATTTTTAGAGCAGTTTCTACAGCTTCTGCTCCAGTATTCATAGGTAATAACTTATCAAAACCAAAATACTCTGAGGCAAATTTCTCGTACTTACCTAACATATCATTATAAAAAGCTCTTGATGTTAAGCTTAATGTTTTTGCTTGATTCGTCATTGCATCTACAATTTTAGGATGACAATGACCTTGATTTACTGCAGAATAAGCAGAAAGAAAATCGTAATACTTTTTACCTTCTACATCCCAAACATGCACTCCTTCTCCTCTACTTAAAACTACAGGTAGTGGATGATAATTATGAGCACCATATTTGTTCTCTAATTCAATCGCTTGTTGCGATGTTAACTTGTCTAAAACAGCCATTTTAATTTATTTAAATGTTTATACTAAAAACATTCCTGTTCTACCTTTATCCTTCTGAAAGTAATCAGAAATTCAGCGTGGGAAAGAAATCATCCTCGAAGAAAAACAAAAATAAGAAATTAATCTAAATAGTGTTCAATTTTCCTAATTTTGCAATCCAAATATTTTAGAATGCCAAGAAGAGAACGAAATAAATTTGTAAAGAGAAATCAGGTTTTAGAACTTAAAATTGAAGATTATGCTTTTGGAGGAAAAGGAATTGCAAGAATTCATTCTGATGAAGGTAGTTTTGTTGTTTTTGTGCCAAACACTTTACCAGGACAATTGGTAAAAGCCCAAATAAAAAAGTCGAGTAAAAAATATGCTGAGGCAAAATTAATAGATGTTATAACTCCTTCAGAAAATGAAGTAGAAGTACCTTTTCAAGACATTCCTGGAGCTCCTTATATTCAGTTGCCTATAGCATTGCAACATCAATATAAAAAAGAAAGTACTTTATCTCTCTTTAAAAGAATTGGCAAAGTAGAAAATATAGAAGATTTATTTGATGAATTTATAACCTCTCCAAATGTATTTCATTATAGAAATAAAATGGAATATGGTTTTTCTGCTATTGGTTATGACAGAGTTGCTAAAAGAGATAAAGATGAATTTACGTTAGGTTTTAAAAGACGTGGAGTTTGGTGGATGGGTGATAATCTAGAAAAAGATTCTGGTTTATTTGACAAGGAATTTGAAGACAATCTAAAAAACATCAGAAAATATTGTTTAGACACAGGTTTAAACCCTTGGCATGGGCCAAGAAAAGAAGGATTTTTCAGGTATTTTGTAGTAAGAAAATCGTTTAAAACAAATGAGTTATTATTCAATTTAGTAACTACTTCGTATGAATTACCAAAGTTCGATTTAAATAAATTCGCTAGTTTTTTAGTTGACCTTTTTGGTGATAGAGTTGCTGGTTTACTACACACTATAAATGATGAGGTTGGCGATAGAACCATTGCAACCTCTGGAAGTATAGATTTAGTATATGGAAAAGATAAAATTGTAGAAGAATTGCTTGGATTAAACTTCGAAATTAGCATGAAAAGCTTTTTTCAAACTAATCCAAAATCCGCAGAAAAGTTATACTCAAAAGTAGTAGATTACGTTTTAGAAGATAAATCTAAAGTAGACAATACTGTAGTAATGGATTTATTCTGTGGTACAGGAACTATTGGGCAAATTATAGCATCAAAAAGTAATAATGCAAAAATTGTAGGTGTAGATATTGTTGCATCAGCTATCGAAGATGCAGAAAAAAATGCCAAAAGAAATACTATTGAAGGTCTTAAATTTTATGCAGCTGATGTTGGTAAGTTTTTAGCTCAGCATCCTGAATATCAAGATAAAATTAAAACTATTATTTTAGATCCTGCAAGAGCTGGTATTATGCCAAAAACATTGCAAAAAATCATTGATTTGAATGCAGACAGAATGGTTTATGTTTCCTGTAATCCTGCAACTCAAGCTAGAGATACTGAGCTTTTAAACCAAGCTGGATATCAGATTCAGAAAATTAGTTTAGTTGATCAATTTCCACATACAAGTCATATTGAAACCGTGGTTTTGTTTGAAAAATAAAATGAATAAAATTTAATTATAATCTACCTTAATTTCTCTTCTATTTTTATTCAAATTATAATCTTTAAAGGTATCATTAACATCTAATTCTATAATATTAGAATGCTCAGTTACGTTCAATAAAAATTCATTTTTGATTTTAATAGATTTTATATTTTTATTAGAATTAGCTAATAAACAAATCACTTTTGTATGATGTTCTTTAGATTCTATTTTTAATACCTGTGGTATTAATTTTTCTCCATCAATTTCCCAACTCGTTGTTTTATTTAGGTAATTGCTTAAATCTTCTTTAGTAACTTTAATGCTTTTAGCAGCATCCAACTTTAGAAAATTAAAGGTATCAAAATCAATTTCAAGCATTAACACATGTCCTCTTTCAATAATATTAAAAGTTGCTGAAACAGAATCATGTAAATTATTATTTATATTTAAAAAAGCAAAAAATGTGATTATTAAAATTTTCATTTTACTATAATTTTAGTTGTTCCAAATAACTGGCCATTTTTCACAATTCTTAAAATGTATATTCCCGCACTTTTATTAGTATTAAAATCTAAAACTCCAGTACCCGATTTTTTACTAATTAATTTACCAGTTATAGAAAATAATCCAGCTTGATACTTTTCTAAATGGGTAGATATTACAGAAAAAATACCATCATTAGGATTTGAATTTACATAAAACCCTAATTCTTCTAAATTAAATTTATGAACACCTAAAGTTGAACCACAGCTTTCATCGAAAGTAGTTGAAGGATTATCTGTAGCAAAAGGATTTATATTTGGGTTATTATCATCACAATCATAAGCACTAACAAAACCATCTGAGTCTGCATCAACATCATTCAAAGGGCCTGCACTACTAATAAAACTATCATTAAAATTCCCTTTCATACATCTTGATATCTGAGGAAAATCTTGTGTTACAACATAATAATATTCAAAAGTTTCTTCACCTTGTGCAGTAGTTAAGGTAACTGAAGCTTCAATACCATTACATTCATCTAAATCTCCTTTACCTGCTACATATCCAAAATCATTTGTGTATTTTCCTGAATAAGGTCCACAAGGAGCACTAATTCCATCTCCAGGTCTTAAACCACTTTTCAATTGAAAACTTGGAAACATTTCTTTGATATTCCCTTCTTTATCAGGACCAAAACGATACAAAATAGGGAATCCATCAGAAGCCCAACCTACTTGTAATAATTCTACAGGTGGAGTTTCTAAAGTAGAAATACCTGGTTTTAGCACTTCCACATATCCAAACATATTTCCATGATAATGATAACCAGAATTAGGATTAACGTGTGCAGAAGCACAATCTAAAGCAACAAAATCTCTTCCATCACCAATATTTGTAGTCGGTTCAAATACCCAATCCCAATTGTATTGCCCAGTATTAAGGTCTTCAAAAATAAATGGTGTAGCTGGAGCTGGCATCATATATACTCCATTTAAACTAATTCCAAAAAAGTTTACTGGTCTTCCATTTGTTCTAATTAAGCTTGTTGTAGTTCCTGACAATGTAGGATTTAAATCGAATTTATAAGTTCTATAGTATTGTTCTGGAATTCTAGGAGAAACATAAGAAAAATTATGATTAGGATAATTGTTAGAATATACTACTCTTTGATTTCCTTCAAGAAATTCGTAATAAACACTGGGATTTGTAGGGGAATCTGTACAAGTAATATTATCATAACTTAATACATCAGTAACTCCACAATCATCATTACAATCGTCTAAAGTCGTTTCAGTTCCATTTTTAATGCCATCATTACAAGACCAATCAGTTCTAATTACTTGAGCTTCTTGCTTTAACATTTCTTTTATGGTTTCTTGTTCTGTGGTTAATATTCCAATTAAATTGGTTTCCTCTTTAATGTCATCTACTATATTATAAAACTCTTCATTACCATTTTCATCTTCAATTAACTTATAATTAGCATTTCTAGTAGCCCAAGATTCTGTGTTATTGCTTTCATAATCAGTATAATTTATCTGTCTTGATATTTGGTTTTCAAATTTTAAGGCAGGTTTCAAACTTAAACTATTCTCTGTTCCTCCATTTAATTGTATCCCTGCTAATTCCAGAATTGTTGCGTGTAAATCTGTAGCTTGTGTTAAACCTGCTTCTACTTCATTTACCCTTTCAACAGATTTTCCAGTAATAATCATTGGAACTCGAATTCCACCTTCATATAAAGAAGATTTTGCATGTCCATTTGGCCAATAGGTATTTGTTCTTCCTGGAGTTCCATTATCACCAATGAAAATAATAACAGTGTTTTCTAATGTTTCTTCGTCCATACTTTCTATCAACCTATTGATTTCAAAATCTAAATTTTCTACCATTGATAAATAAGTTGTTCTATCATTAGTAGGTGTAGTTGTATAAGTTCCTGAAGGTGGTGTCTGAAAAGGTGTGTGTGGTGCAATATGAGACAACCACAAAAACCAAGGTTTTGTTTGATTGTCTACCCAAGAAATTGCTTTATCAGTTAAATGAGTTGTAATGTATTCATTTACTTGTTCTTCATTTCCTTCATTATTTAATTTTGTCCAACTATAATAATCATCTACTTGAGCTGTAAAAACACCTTCATAATAAGGAATTCCGGAGTCTTTTGGGTGACTAAAATTACTGTTACTATTTCCTCCTATATGCCATTTACCAATAACCCCCATACTATAATCTGTTGTGCTCTGTTCTTTTATTTTAGTAAATAAAGAAGCGTGACTGGTGTCTAAAATTAAAGGAGGCCTCATAACTCCTGTTTTAATTCCGAATTTACCACTCATAATTGCTGCACGAGTTGGCGAACATTGTGGAGTT
>JBDNBB010000167.1:0-13477 GCA_039768135.1 Polaribacter sp. | reverse complement strand
TAAAAAAGGTAGCTATTAAATGTGTGTAAAAACCTTTAATTTCCTCTATTCTTTTTGCAGCTTTTAATCGCAGTTGATGATCACTTAAATTTGTATTCATATTAAAGGTTATCATTTTGTTCATCTAAATATTGTTGTACTTTTCTCTTTTCCCAATCCTTGTTAAAGAATAAATTAATGCCAAATGTATTAATGGCTTGAAACGCAATTCCTATTCCCCAATAAAACCAAATTTTATAATTATGATAGTTAAAAAAAGCTTGGTTAAAGGTATCTCCATCATTCATATCACCTACTATAAATATGGCTGATAAAAATGTATTTACTGCTAAGTAAATGGCCAAATGTCTATAGAATTTACTTATTCTTTCAACTCGCTTACGAGCCAAAATATATTTCTGTTCTTTTGTGAATTGGCTGCGCATTATCTTAATCTTTTTTGTTGATTTTCCTCATTCATCATCTCTTTAATTTTTCTTTCTTCCCAATTTCTACCTAAGAAAATATTGTAGTTATTTACCTCTAAAAAGTGAAAGACTAAACCTATTCCCCATCCAAAAATTGGAAACCAAAACCAGTGAAAACCAGGTGAAAATCTTAAATTGATAAATATTAAAAATGGTATTACTAGACAGTATGAAGCTAAATTTTGATAAAATTCCTTTAGTTTTTCAACTCTTTCTAATGCTTTAACGTACTTGCTATTTTCTAAATCTTCTGTAAACATAATTTCGTTCATTTTATATAAGAGAGGTAAACTCACCTTAAATGTTATATTGTTATTTTCTATTCTAACCCCTTGTTTGGTTAATAAACCATACCTATCTGCAATATTTTGTAAACCTACTTTTGTGCTTTTACCTATTGCTTCTTTTGGGTTAATATTGTTTTCTATAATTAAAAAATTTGCTTCTTGATAAATATTTATGGTTAATGGTTTAGAAGGTGAAACCACATTATGTTTTACTGCATTTTCTAATAGTAATTGTAATGATAATGGTACAATTTTAAGTTCTTGATCTGTTACATCATCTGGAATATTAAACTTCACAGCCTCTTCAAATCGCATTTCTAATAATTGCATATATGTTTTTGCAAATTTCAATTCTTCAGAAATAGGCACTAAATCTTTATTTCTTTGCTCTAAAACATACCTGTATACTTTAGATAATTTAGTAGTAAATTTTTCCGCTTGATTAGGATTCTCTCCAATTAAACTTGTTAATACATTTAAACTATTAAAAAGAAAATGAGGATCTAACTGATTTTTTAAAGATTCAAATTTTGCAGTTTCTGTTTTGGCCACAATTTGCTGTTTCGTACTTTCTTGTTTTACAGATTTTTTCCACGCTAACATAAATCCTCTTGCATGTAAAAATGCTGATACTCCAAAAGAAAGTATGATGTAGAAAACATGTATCAACAAATAATTTCCAGTAAAAAAATAATCAGGGTTATTATTATTGATGATGATAAAATTCACATAGTTTATTAATAAAACAATAGGAATTGTGTATAATATAGATGAGATAATACCTGCCCAAACTCTTGCATTGGTGTGTTCTACCCAAGACCATTTTGTATTAAGTGCATGATTAATTAGACCTTGTGCAAAGCCCAACCCAAAAGAATACATAGCAGAAATTAAAAAGGTATAAGTAATATTTAGTAAGTCGAAATCTTGATTGATTAACGTAAAAACTACTGCAAAAATGATAGTAATTTTTAAACTTACTAAAATTCCTTCTTTCATATTGTTTTGTTCTACTTTGCTATTTGTATTCATACTTGGCATATGGTTTTACTAAAATTTGATAATTAAAGATACATTTTTATCAGCAACTACAAACTTTGCATCATCATAATTTGGTGGGCCAAAACTCATAACATTATTAGAAACACCGTAATCTTCTATTGGCATTCTGTTTGCAGAAAAATCCATTCTGTCATTATTATTTTTATCATGATAACAAATAATTGCATATTCACCAGGAACAACATTTTTAAACTCAACTATTGTTTTACCATTTTCTATTTTGGCATTTTTAGCCATAATTGGTTCTTTCATAAAATTGTCTTTAGTATATAAGGCAAAACCAACTTTACCTTCATCTGAAGAAATGTTTTCTATAGATGCTGTAATAGTTTTGTTTTGAGTTCTAATTGAAGTTGAAATAAATATTACTGTTGCAAACAAAAGAGATACTAGAAGTTTCATGATTTTTAGTTTTTAGATTAATTATGGTACAAAAATGCAACTGAACTAAAGTTTTTAAAAGTAAATAATACTGAACTGTATTTTTTTTGAGTTGAATTGTAGTTTTATATATCCTATAATAAAACAATTATACTTTAGCTGCTGAAACATAAGTAAAATTATGAATTACAAAAAAAAAATTATTATTTTTTTAGGATATGACAAAAATTTAAAATAAATGATTAATAGTTACCAATGATTAAAGAAAATAAATACATTTGTCCCATAATATTTAAACATATTTTGGTTAAACAACAATACATAACAGCAATTTTAAACTTTACTCCAAGTAGTAAAGATGCTTTTGTGCGTCGCTCTTTCTCTGAGCGCCCTTTGGGTGTTTAATAATTTTTAGGAATTAGGTGCGTCCAATTCCATACTTCAAAACTTTTACAAAAAACATTACAAATCCTAACAAATCAATACAATGCAAATTGTTATTGCAAATAAATCGCATATCATTCATGCAAATATCATCTGTGAAACTATAGCAGAAGCTGCTAAAGTAAGAGGTACTGGTATTGCTAAAAGAAAACCTGAATATGTTGCCAAAAAAATGGAAAATGGCAACGCTGTTATTGCTTTAGATAATGGTAAGTTTGCTGGCTTCTGTTATATTGAACAATGGGGGCATGGAAAATTTGTTGCTAATTCTGGTTTAATTGTACATCCTAATTACAGGAATATTGGTTTAGCCAAACAAATAAAAGAAGTCATCTTCCAACATTCTAGAACTAAGTTTCCTAATGCCAAAGTATTTAGTATTACCACAGGTTTAGCTGTTATGAAACTAAATAGCGATTTAGGCTACAAACCTGTCACATTTTCTGAATTAACAGATGACCAAACCTTCTGGAATGGTTGTCAAACCTGTAAAAATTTCGATATTTTAACAAGAACAGAAAGAAAAATGTGTTTGTGTACAGGAATGTTATTTGATCCTAAAAACCAAAATGAAAACGAAACGAAAGTGGTTAAAGAAAACGTTTACAAAAGATTAAAATCAATGAAACAGAACTTGTTTCTAAAAAAAAATAAAAAATGAAAAAATTAGTTATTGCTTATAGTGGAGGGTTAGATACTTCTTATTGTGCTGTAAGTTTATCAAAAGAATATGATGTTCATGCAGTAAGTGTAAATACAGGTGGTTTTACATCAGAAGAAATTAAAAATATAGAAAGTAATGCTTATAAAATGGGTGTTAGAACTTATAAAAATATTGATGCTGTTGCTACTTTTTACAATAAAGTTGTAAAGTATTTAATTTTCGGAAACGTATTAAAAAATGCTACGTATCCACTTTCTGTTAGTGCTGAAAGAATAATACAAGCTATAGAAATTATAGAATATGCAAAAAGCATAAATGCAGAATATATTGCTCATGGTAGTACAGGTGCAGGAAATGATCAAGTTCGTTTTGATATGATTTTTCAAACCTTAGCACCAGGAATTAAAATTATTACCCCAATTAGAGATCAAAAACTATCTAGACAAGAAGAAATAGATTATTTAAAGTCTGAAGGAATTGATATGAATTGGGAAAAATCTAAATATTCTGTAAACAAAGGGCTTTGGGGAACTAGTGTTGGTGGTGTAGAAACTTTAAAATCAGAAAAACCTTTACCTAATGAAGCTTATCCTTCTCAACTTAAAAAAGAAGGTGAACAAAAAGTAACCTTAACATTTAAAAATGGAGAGTTTGTTGCTTTAAATGGTAAGCAAAACAAACCAGAAGTAAATATTGAAAAACTAAATGATATTGCTTCTCAATTTGCAATTGGTAGAGATATTCATGTTGGTGATACAATTGTAGGTACAAAAGGTAGAGTTGGTTTTGAAGCAGCTGCTGCTTTAATTACAATAAAAGCACATCATTTATTAGAGAAACATACACTTACAAAATGGCAATTACAGCACAAAGAATATTTGTCTAGCTTTTATGGAATGCATTTGCATGAAGGTCAATACTTAGATCCAGTAATGAGAGATACTGAAGCATTTTTACAAAGTTCTCAGAAAATGGTTTCTGGTAATGTAGTTGTTTCTTTAAAACCTTATCACTTTACTTTAGATGGTATTGTATCAGAACACGATTTAATGTCTAGTGCATTTAGTACGTACGGTGAAGAAAATAAAGCTTGGTCTGCAGAGGATGCAAAAGGTTTTATTAAGATTTTAGGAAATCAGAACAAAATATATCAACAAGTAAACTCTTAATGATGTTAGAAGTAGGAATTATAGGTGGTGCAGGTTACACTGCAGGTGAATTGATAAGATTACTATTAAATCATCCAGAAACAAACATCAATTTTGTGTACAGTACTTCCAATGCTGGCAACAAATTATACAAAGTACATCAAGATTTAATTGGTGCAACAGAAATTAGTTTTAAAAGTGAAATAAATACTGATCTTGATGTACTATTTCTATGTTTAGGTCATGGAAATTCAACTGCATTTTTACAAAAAAACAAGTTTTCTGATCACACAAAAATCATTGATCTAAGTAATGATTTCAGATTACATGCTGATAAAAATTTCGAAGGGAAAGAATTTGTTTATGGTTTACCAGAATTAAATAAAACCGATATTATATCAGCAAAATACATTGCAAATCCTGGTTGTTTTGCTACTGCTTTACAATTAGCAATTTTACCTTTAGCTGCAAATGGATTATTAAAGAATGATATCCATATTAATGCTGTTACAGGTGCTACTGGAGCAGGAACTTCTTTATCTGCAACCACACATTTTACTTGGAGAGATAATAATTTTTCTCATTACAAGGCTTTTAATCATCAGCATTTAGGTGAAATTAATCAAACTGTACATCAGTTACAAAATGATTTTGATTCAGAAATTAATTTTATGCCAAATAGAGGAGATTTTTCTAGAGGAATTTTTGCAACAACTTACACCAAATTTGAAGGGACTTTAGAAGAAGCTACAGAAATGTATAAAGCATATTATAAAGATGCAGCCTTCACATTTGTGGCAGATCAAAGCATCTTTTTAAAACAAGTAGTAAACACCAATAATTGTTTAGTGCAATTGGAAAAACATGGAAATAAATTACTGATTACAAGCACAATAGATAATTTATTAAAAGGTGCTTCTGGGCAAGCCATTCAGAATATGAACTTAATGTTTGGTTTTCAGGAAGATACAGGTCTAAAATTAAAAGCAAACTATTTTTAAACGTAAATTATGAAAATAGCAATAATAGGAACAGGAAATTTAGGAAAATCAATTGCAAAAGGTCTAATAACCAACAATGCAATTACTTCTTTATACTTAACCAAAAGAAATATTGAAGGTCTTGCTGAGTTTGAAGGATATACCAATGTTCATCTAACTACGGATAATCTTTTAGCATTACAAAATTCTGATATCATCATATTTGCAGTGCAACCTGCAGATTTTGAGGGGATTTTAAAAATGATTAAACCGTATTTAACTGAGAAGCATGTATTAATTTCTACAATTACTGGTTTTTTAATTCCACAAATTGAGAAAGCAATTGGTGAAGACAAATTTATTATTCGTGCAATGCCAAACACCGCAATTGCTGTAGGCAAATCTATGACTTGTTTGTGTAGCAATACTCAAGGAGAAAAAAGAATACAAATTGCAGAGGCCATATTTAATAGATTAGGGCACTCATTAAGTATTCCAGAATCTCAAATGCAAGCTGCAACAGTGGTTTGTGCAAGTGGTATCGCTTTTTGGATGCGTTTAATACGTGCAACTACCCAAGCTGCTATCCAATTAGGTTTTGACGCAAAAGAAGCACAAGAACTAGCCATGTTTACAAGTGAAGGAGCTGCTAACTTATTAATCACAAATGGTAATCATCCAGAAGAAGAAATTGATAGAGTAACCACTCCAAAAGGTTGTACAATTGAAGGTTTAAACGAAATGGAACATAAAGGGTTGAGTTCTTCTTTAATTCAAGGTATGATAGCTTCTTTCAACAAAATTAATAACATTAAAAAAGAACAAATATGAGTTTGTTTAATGTATATCCATTATTTGACATTACACCTGTAAAAGCAAAAGGTGTTTTTGTGTATGATGAAAATGGAACTGAATATTTAGATTTATATGGTGGTCATGCAGTAATTTCTATCGGACATTCGCATCCAAAATATGTGAAGGCAATATCTAATCAAGTTGCAAAAATGGGTTTTTATAGTAACTCCATTCAAAATCCGTTACAAACTGAATTAGCAAAAAAACTAGTATCAGTTTCTGGTTGTAAAAACTACGAATTATTTTTATGTAATTCTGGAGCAGAAGCTAATGAAAATGCTTTAAAACTAGCTTCTTTTCACAATCAGAAACATAAAGTTATTGCCTTTAAAAACGGTTTTCATGGTAGAACATCTGCAGCTGTTGCAGCCACAGATAATGCTAAAATAGTAGCTCCTTTAAATGCGCAACAAGAGGTAGAAATCTTAGAATTAGGTGATTTAGAAGGATTAGAAAATGCCTTACAAAAGAATGATTGTTGTGCAGTAATTGTAGAGTTTATTCAGGGTGTAGGTGGTTTAGATCAAAGTACAGCCGAATTTTATGAAGGTGCAGATGCTCTATGTAAAAAATACAACACTTGCTTCATAGCAGATGAAGTGCAATCTGGCTTTGGTAGATCAGGAGAATTTTTTGCTTTTCAAAAATTCAATGTTACTCCAGATATTATTTCAATTGCAAAAGGTATGGGTAATGGTTTTCCAATTGGAGGAATTTTAATTCATCCTAGTATAAAGGCATCTTTTGGTTTATTGGGAACAACATTTGGTGGAAATCATTTAGCTTCAGTAGCTTGCACTACTGTCTTAGAAGTGATTGAAGAAGAAAATCTAATGGACAATGTAAAGGTAATTTCAGCATATTTTTTAGAGAAAGCAAAAAACATTCCTCAAATTAAAAATTGTAAAGGTCGTGGATTAATGTTAGGATTAGAGTTTGATGAACCTGTTGCTGAATTAAGAAAGCGATTAATCTTTAATCAACATATATTTACGGGTAGTGCTAAAAACCCTAATCTATTAAGAATTTTACCACCTTTAACCCTGAAAAAAGAACATGTAGATATATTTTTTGATGCTTTAAAAACAGAACTAAGATGAAAAACTACACCTCTATAAACGATATAGAAAACATCAATAATTGGATTACTGAAGCTAAAGAAGTTAAAGCAAATCCTCTTGCCAATAGAGACCTTGGTAGAAACAAAACCTTAGGATTACTATTTTTCAATTCTAGTTTAAGAACAAGATTAAGCACACAAAAAGCAGCGTTAAATTTAGGGATGGAACCTATTGTAATGAATGTTTCTGGTGATGCTTGGGGCATTGAATTTGAAGATGGAACAGTAATGAATGGAAATACAGCTGAACATATTAAAGAAGCTGCAGCTGTGGTTTCTCAATATTGTGATGTTATTGCTGTTAGAGCTTTTCCTACTTTAACTGATATGGAGAAAGATGAATCTGAACAAGTATTAAATTCTTTTGTAAAATATGCTAGTGTGCCTGTTGTAAGTATGGAAAGTGCTACTGGTCATCCATTACAAGGTTTAACTGATGCTTTAACCATTGCTGAAAACTCCCTTAAAAAGAAACCAAAAGTGGTATTAAGTTGGGCTCCTCATATTAAAGCTTTACCACATGCAGTAGCAAATAGTTTTACACAAGCTATGCAAAAAATGGATGTTGAGTTTGTAATTGCAAACCCAAAAGGATATAATTTAAGCAAAGAGATTATAAAAAACACACTTATATATCATAATCAGGCAGAAGCTTTTAAGGATGCTGATTTTATTTATGCAAAAAATTGGAGCTCTTATGAATCTTATGGTCAACTATTAGAAGTTGAGGAGAATTGGATAATCACTAAAGAAAATATTCACGATGCCAAATTTATGCATTGCTTACCTGTAAGAAGAAATGTAGTAGTTGAAGATGCTGTTTTAGATTCTGAAAATTCTTTGGTTATAGAACAAGCCAATAACAGAACATATGCTGCTCAATTGGTATTGAAAAAGATATTAGAAAAATTATAAAAGCCCTTAGCCTTTAGCTATTATCAGTTCATTGCTAAAAGCTAACAGCTAATAGCCAACAGCTAAAAAATGGAAAAATTATCAATCATAAAAATAGGTGGAAATATTATTGAAGATGAAGTTTCTTTAAATAATTTCTTACAGCTTTTTGCCAACCTTGAAGGACATAAAATTTTAGTTCATGGAGGAGGAAAACGTGCAACTATAATTGCCTCTAAATTAGGTATTACTTCTAAATTAATTGATGGCAGAAGAATTACGGATGCAGAAACCTTAGAAGTAATTACTATGGTTTATGGTGGGTTAGTTAATAAAAATATAGTAGCTAAACTACAAGCACATAAAGTTGATGCATTAGGTTTAACAGGTGCAGATATAAATAGTATACAATCTGTTAAGAGACCAGTACAAAAAATTGATTATGGTTTTGTAGGTGATGTCAAACAAATTGCATCAAATTCTATAGACAAATTAATTCATGCCAACTTTACCCCTGTATTTTGTGCAATAACACATGATAAAAAAGGGCAATTATTAAATACTAATGCAGATACTATTGCAAGTTCAATAGCTGCAGGAATGAGTAAACTTTATGACACATCAATTTACTATTGTTTTGAATTGAATGGTGTTTTGCATGATTTTAACGATAAAAAATCAGTAATTAAAAATATCAATGCTTCATCTTATAAAGAACTATTAGAAAAAGGTATTATTTCTAATGGAATGATTCCAAAAATAGACAATTGCTTTGATGCACTTCAGAATGGAGTGCAAAAAGTTTATATAGGTAATACTGCTATGCTAACAAAAGAAAACAACAATTTTACAACCATTACATTATAATGATTACTATCGATAAATTAACAGAGAAAGCAATTTCACTTTTAAAGAATTTAATTGAAACTAAATCTTTTTCTTCAGAAGAAGAACAAACTGCAGCATTAATTGAAGCTTGGTTTATAGAGTTTAAAATTCCTTTTCAAAGAACAAATAATAATATTTGGGCTACTAATAAACATTTTAATGAGAGCAAACCAACACTTCTGTTAAACTCACATCATGATACTGTTAAGCCCAACTCAGCCTTTACAAACGACCCTTTTAAAGCATTTGTAGAAGATGGTAAATTATATGGTTTGGGTTCTAATGATGCAGGTGGTTGCTTGGTATCATTAATTGCAACATTTACCAATTTTTATGCACAAGAAAACTTAAAATACAATTTAGTTATAGTTGCTTCTGCAGAAGAAGAAAGCTCAGGTGCTAATGGCTTAAATAGTATGTTACCAATTATACCTCATGTAGACGTAGCTATTGTTGGTGAACCTACTTTAATGAATTTAGCTGTAGCTGAAAAAGGTTTGGTAGTTTTTGATGCAGTTGTAAAAGGTACTCCTAGTCATGCTGCACATCCAAATGATAACAATTCAATTTATAATACGATTGATGTTTTACAGTGGTTTAAAGATTTTAAATTCGAAAAGACTTCCAATGCCTTGGGCGATGTAAAAATGACAGTAACACAAATTAATGCTGGTAAACAGCATAATGTAGTTCCCGCTCATGTAGATTTGGTTGTGGATGTTCGTGTAAATGATGCCTATTCGAACCAAGAAATTGCAACTATTTTACAAGAACAATCTCCATGCGCAGAAATTAAACCAAGAAGTTTAAGACTAAATTCCTCATCTATATCAACAAATCATGAATTAGTAAAAGCAGGAATTGCAATGGGAAGAAAAACGTATGGCTCTCCTACCCTTTCAGATCAATCTGTTTTAACTTGTCAATCTTTAAAATTAGGACCTGGAGATAGTACACGTTCTCATTCTGCAAATGAATTTATATACGTTTCAGAAATCGTAGAAGGAATTAAGATTTATATTGAACTGCTAAATAGAGTAATTGTTTAAAAAAAGAAACAAGATAAAAGAACAAGGACAGAGAAAACTAACTTCAATTTTATCTAAATTTTAAAATAAAATTTATAATATGAAACTTTGGGATAAAGGATTTTCAATAGACAAACAGATAGAAAACTTCACTGTTGGTAATGATAGAGAAATAGATATTCATATTGCAAAATATGATGTTCAGGCTTCATTAGCACATGCAACAATGTTAGAATCAATAGGTATTATTTCTGCTGATGAATTAAAAGACCTTAAAAAAGGTTTAAAAGAATTAGCAGACGATATTGAGAATGGAACTTTTGTAATAGAGCCTTCTTTTGAAGATGTGCATTCTAAAATTGAATGGGAGTTGACTAATAAATTAGGTGAGGTTGGTAAGAAAATTCATACAGCTCGTTCAAGAAACGATCAAGTTTTAGTGGCGCTACAGTTGTATTATAAAGAAAATTTAGCGATTGTAAATGATAAAGTAAAATCACTTTTTGATACTTTATTAAATCTTGCTGATACTCACAAACAAGCTTTATTACCAGGTTATACACATTTACAAGTGGCAATGCCTTCTTCTTTTGGATTGTGGTTTTCTGCTTATGCAGAACTACTAATTGATGATGTATATGTATTAAATGCAGTTTCTAAAGTTGTTGACCAAAACCCTTTAGGTTCTGCTGCTGGTTATGGTTCTTCTTTTCCTATTGATAGAGAACTAACTACCAAAGAATTAGAATTTTCCACATTGAAATACAACGTTGTTGCAGCTCAATTAAGCAGAGGAAAGAGTGAACGTTCTATAGCTTCTGCTTTGGGTGGCTTGTGTAATACAATGGCTCGTTTTGCTATGGATGTATGTTTATACATGAGTCAGAATTTTGGTTTTATTTCTTTTCCTGATGAATTAACCACAGGTAGTAGCATTATGCCTCATAAAAAGAATCCTGATGTTTTTGAATTAATTCGTGGTAAGTGTAATAAAATTCAGGCTTTGCATTCAGAAATGTTATTAATCACAAATAATTTACCAACAGGCTATCATAGAGATTTTCAGTTATTAAAAGAGAATATCATTGCAGCTTTTGAAGATGTAAAAGATATTTTAGACATCTTTAACTACTCTATTCAACAGATAATTGTAAAAGATATTGATTTGAAAGATGAAAAATATCAATACTTATTTACAGTAGATTCTATTAACAATTTGGTAGTAGAAGGTATGTCTTTTAGAGAAGCATATCAAAAAATTGGTGGTCAAGTTCAAGAAGGAACGTACAAACCGGATTTAGGAAAACAACATTCTCATGTTGGGAGTATACATAATTTATCTTTAGACAAAATAAGAGACAAATTTCCTTTAAAATAAACGTTTTATTAAAGTTTTACTAAACAAGCCTATCTGCATATTAGAGAAGATTTTTAATTCTTCTGAAAAAGTTGTTTCCTCATCTAAAAATTTTAAAATAAGCTGAGGAGACAGCTTTTTAAACATTCTAGAAAATACAGCAGCTCCCATATCATTGCGTTTAGATAAAATATCTAACAACAATAAATCATAAAAACAAAATCGGTTGGTTTTTTGAAAAGATCTTAAGGACTTTTCGTTTTTAAGGTAATTAATTAAATTCCTTGTTTTCTTATCTATATTTTTAAAAGTAAAGCCAGTACTAGCTTTGCTCCAACCACCTGCTGTACCAATATGTAAAATATTATCTGAATTAAAATTCCAGAATTTATAAGAAGTCATTGGTATTGCACCTTGCTCCTTTTCTACAATTTCGTAATCTGTAATATTATTATGTTTTAAATAATCTTTAATGGCATCAGTGTAAGTATTATACTCTAATAGTTCTTTAGAAAACAAGGTATATTCAAATAAAGCCTCATTATCAGCATAAGGCAGTACATACATAAACCTTGTATTTCCTTTTTGAGGAATTGTAAAATCCATAAAAGTAGCTGCATTTGTAGTAAATACTGGTTCTTTAGTTCTTACAAAGTAACCCACAAAATGCTGTTGTAAAACAGGGTACTTTTGTTGTAGCTGATAATCATTAGTAAACAAAATACTATTAATTATTTTTTTTGAATGGTATTCATTATCAGCTGTAAAAACGATTCCAAGACTTTTCTCTTGCTGAATTTTAACAACATTTTCTTCACTAAAATAAATGTTCTCTTTTGTACTAATTGTCTTCCATACTTTTTGATAAAAATCAGCACTCTTAATCATTTTATATACATAAGGCTCTATAGTTGTTTGCATTGCTACACTATCGCCTTTGAATATAATATCTTTCCAAGAATGATTTAAGATGTCATCCCAATCACCTTTATTTTTTTCCCAAAAACACCAAGTTCTATCATTATTTGATTTTTTTACCTGATCAATGATTAGAATTAATTTATCATCAAAATAAGTGTCTTTACTCATTCTGTAAGCCATCATTAAGCCAGAAGCTCCTCCACCAACAATAATATAATCGAAATTTTTGTTAGGTAAATTCAAAATAAATAAAATAAAGTTGAAATTAAAATAGAGGTGCTATTTCTTATACTGGTTAAAGTATTCTAGAGGTACAAACAACATTCCGAAACATTGGCTGTCCTCTTTATCCATATTTTTATGATGTATTTTGTGCGCTTTACGTAAGCCTTTTAAATACCAATTGTTTGTGTTTTTAAACCATTTAAAACGCTGGTGAATAAGTACATCATGCACCAAAAAGTAAGCAACTCCATAACATAAGATCCCAAGCCCAATAAAAAGCAAATAAGTATGAATTGTATTACTTCCAAAGTAAATAAGTGCCATGCTAGGTATTGCAAAAATCACAAAAAATGCATCATTTTTCTCAAAACCGTTATATTTAGGTTGATGATGATCTTCGTGTAAATACCATCCAAATCCGTGCATTACATATTTATGTGTACACCATGTTATACCTTCCATTAAAAAAAAAACACCTAGGGTAATTAAAATCAACATATTAGATAATATTCAATTTGTATTTCACATAACTTCTTGCCAATAAATTTATTTTCATCGGATCGGAAATTCGGATTCTTGTATCCATTATTTTTTCTGATGGAACAGCATTTAGTTTTTTTAGTAATCTTCTGTAATATCTGTAAGCCATATAAACACCAAATTTTGCTTCTACAGGCAATTTTAAAATACCATGTGTATAAGCATAATCAAAATCAGCCTCAATTTCATCTATAATTAATTGCTTAGATATATCGT
>JBDNBB010000166.1:0-5547 GCA_039768135.1 Polaribacter sp. | reverse complement strand
TATGTACTTCATATAAAACCTCTAAACCTAGATCTGTAGCCAAGTTTCCATAATTTTTTAGTTCTTCTGATGTTAAACAAGAAGCTATTAATAAAATTACATCTGCTCCAATGGCTTTTGCTTCCACAATTTGAAAACCATCAACCACAAAATCTTTTCTTAGAATTGGTTTTGTTTGATTGATTATTCTTGCCTCCATAACATCAGTCATTGTTCCTCCAAAGAAAGAAGTGTCAGTTAAAATAGATTGTGCAGCTACGTTTGCATCTAAATACCCGTTTGTAACCTCAACAATTGTTGCTTTATCATTAATAATTCCTTTAGAAGGGGATTGACGTTTAAACTCTGCAATTATTCCTGTTGAACCTACTTCTAATAGAGATTTCTTTAATGAAATTGGTGTTCTTTTAAACTTAGGACTTTCTACTAATTTTTTAAGAGGTACATCTGCTTTAATTTTTGCAACTTCCTTCTTTTTAAATGCTATTATTTTATCTAAAATTGTCATTTTATTAATCTCCTATTTTTATTATTGTTCCTCCCAAAAAGAGTATTCTATCTTTAACGTTGAACTAATTTTTTTAAGCAAACTTTTGCATTTCCTCCAAATAATGAATCCTTAGCCTCTTCAAATGCTACACTAAATGCTTTTTTATCATCTACAATTTTTAGTGCAAAAGCAGCATTAGTAAGTACTACATTATTTTGAGCTTCTGTACCTTCACCCTCTAAAATTGTCTTAAAAATCTTTGCTGCATCAGCCACAGAGTTTCCTCCAAAAATTTCAGATTGTTGTATTCGTTTTTGACCTATATCTTCTGGATTTATTAATTGCTCTCCTTTTTTGGTAAACATTTTAAATCCGCTTGTAAGCGAAATTTCATCATAGCCATCTAAAGCGTGAATAATACCATAATTAATATCTTCATCTTGCAGAATATAATTATACAAACGTGCAACCTCTTGGTTAAAGGTTCCTAACATATGATTTTTAGGAGAACTTGGATTTACCAAGGGGCCAAGAATATTAAAAAATGTTTTTAATTTTAACGCTTTTCTTGTAGGGCCAACAGCTTTCATTGCTGGGTGAAATTTAGGCGCATGTAAAAAACAAATATTGGCTTTATCTAAATGATTTTTAAGTGTGTTTTCATCATTTGTAAATTCATATCCAAAACTGGCTAACATATCTGATGAACCTGATTGAGAAGATACAGAATAGTTACCATGTTTTGCAACTTTTTGACCTGTACCTGCAACAATAAAAGAAGTTAACGTAGATATGTTAAAGGTATCTTTTCCATCTCCACCAGTACCAACAATATCTATGGTATTAAAATCAGATAAGTCTATTTTTATGGCTAATTCTTTTAAAGCATCTCTAAAACCAGCAAGTTCATCAACTGTAATTGGTCTCATCATAAAAACAGTCATAAATGAAGCTAAATGCGCATCATTATATTTCTCTAAAGCAATGTCTTTTAAAATTTGTTTTGCTTCAGATTTGGTTAACCTTTCATGATTGTATAATTTATTTAAAATTGCTTTCATTATGAATTTGCATTTATAAAATTAGTCACCAACTGTTTACCAACATCTGTTAAAATAGATTCTGGATGAAATTGAACTGCAGATATTGGATAAGCAACATGCTCAATAGCCTGAATTAATCCTTCTTCATCTCTAGCTGTAACTTTTAATTCATTTGGAAAACCTTCATCTGTTGCTGCCCAAGAATGATAACGTGCAGCTAAAAATGTTGCTGGAATATCTTTAAAAATTACAGCACTATCATCTGTAACCTTCATTTCTGTTGCTACTCCATGATACACATCATTTAGATTGATAATTTTACCTCCAAAAACTTCAGTAATTGCTTGTAAACCAAGACAAACACCAAATATAGGTTTTACACCTGCATACATTTTAATAACTTCTTTTAAAATGCCTGCTTCATCTGGAATTCCAGGACCAGGAGAAAGCATAATTAAATCAAATTCACCAACTTGATTAATACTTATTTCATCGTTTCTAAAAACTGCAGGAAAAGTACCTGTAATTTCTTCAACCATGTGAACTAAGTTGTAGGTGAATGAATCGTAGTTATCTATTATTAATATTTTCATTTTAAAAACTAGTTTTAAATTTTTTCTGCTAGAATTAATGCTTTTTTCAAAGCTGCTAACTTATTATTTACTTCTTGTAATTCTTTTTCTTCATCTGAGTGAATTACGATTCCTGCTCCTGCTTGATAATACAACGTTTTATTTTTGCTCACAAAAGAACGTATTGCAATGGCTAAATTAACAGAACCATCTAAACCGATAATACCAACTGCACCTCCATAAAATCCTCTAGATTGATTTTCATAAGTATCAATTAATTGCATTGCCTTATATTTTGGCGCACCACTTAAAGTACCTGCAGGAAATGTATCACCTACAATTTCTATTGGATTCCCTTTTAATTGCCCTGTTACAGTCGAAACTAAATGAATTACATGACTAAAATATTGCACTTCTTTAAACACCTCTACTTCTACTTGATCTGCATGTTTACTTAAATCATTTCTAGCTAAATCTACTAACATTACATGCTCTGCAGTTTCTTTTTTATCTTCAGAAAGCTTTTTGCCTAACTGAATATCTTTAGCCATATCTCCTGTTCTTCTAAAAGTACCTGCAATAGGATTAATGGTTGCTTTACCTGCAGCAATTTTTATCTGTGCTTCTGGTGAAGAACCCATTAATTTAAAAGAACCATAATCGAAATAGAATAAATAAGGTGATGGATTTATAGAACGCAAAGCTCTGTATACATTAAACTCATCTCCTTTAAATTTTTGTTGAAATTGACGTGATAAAACCAACTGAAAAACATCTCCTCTTTTACAATGTGCTTTTGCTTTCTTTACATAGTCAATAAACTCTTCACCTTTAACATTAGAAGTTTCTTCCCCTACAATATCGAATTGATGTGTGTTAAAAGCTTGTGCATCTATTAATGTTTGAATTTCTTTAATTCTAGATTCAGTACCTTCTTCAATATTTTCTATTAAAGTCATTTCGTCATTAAAATGATTGATAGCAATAATAAATCTATAAAAACTGTATTGTAGTAAAGGAATTGCAGAAGGAGCTTCATCGACTGTCAGTTCTATATTCTCAAAATACTGAACAGAATCATAGGTAGTGTAACCATACAAACCATTAAATGATTTTAATTCTGCAGGACAATCTAACTCAATTATTTTACTATACTCTTCAAATATTTGGTTAAAATTTCTACCAATTTTTTTATTATCTATTTCTACATTTTTATGAGAAAAACTTAAATGATGATTTTCTGCCTTTATAGAAACTACAGGCTCAATGGCTATAAATGTAAAACTTTCGTCTTTACTATGATAATCTGAGCTTTCTAATAAAAGAGTATTTGCATACTTATCTCTAAAACGCAAGTACAAACCAACAGGTGTAATTGTAACTGCAATTTTAGTTTTATTTATTGTTTTAAATTTGATATTCTTCATTGTATTGAATTGAAAAAGGCTTATCGTGAGATAAGCCTTTTTTATATATTTTACATATAGGTATAGTCTCACTTATTAATTAAGAGAGTTCCACCACCAAGATATGTTTTGTTTGTTAATCATTATGATACAAATGTAAAAATGGTTTTTTATTTGAGCAAATTATATGTGAAGTATTTTTATTATTTAAGCAATTTGAAGCAGAAGTTATAATTTTACACCAAAAGATTACATTTCATAACTAATATATGCATTTATCTGATAATTTATAACTGATATTTAAAATAACATTTATAATTAACACAATAGTTTGTTAATTTACCATTCCAAAGTTATGTTGGATTTGAATTTAATGAATTAAAAGAATGCGCTATTAATTTAACTATAAATTTTTAGTGCATTTTCTTAAATTTATTATCAGATTGATATTTAAAATTAAAATTATTATGAAAACAATAAGTCCTAAATAAAATTAATAAAAATGGATTTTTATAGCATTCATTCTACATATATTTGCGAGAATAGTATACTAATTATGAGAAATATTAATAACAATCTTAATTTCATTAATCCTAATTTATAGGAAAGGAAGGTTGTTGTTTATTCAAATATTAATGTAACCTTCCTAATTGGGAGGTTTTTTTTATGTATTAAATTATAAAAAAATGAGTAAAATTATGACAGTAGACATTTTGTCTAGTATTAAAGGAGCACAGCCATCTGACGCTGTAAATAAATTATTTGATGTAATTAAAAATGCAAATGCGAATAATTCAAATGCCTTTAATAAAAATCATAACAATGCTATTTCTGTAGATGATTTAAGAGAAGATGTAGTGATAAATAGCTCCTCTTTAGAGAAAGAAATAATCATTGAGAACTTTCCAAAAGAGAAGAAGGGTTATTTAGTAGTTTCTAAAGTAATTGAGGAATAAATAATGGAATCGCAAATACACAAAATCCATCAGCAATTGATGGCCAAGGAATTTACTTGCACAAAACTGGTGCAAGACAGGTTAGATTTACTCAAATCAAATACTTATAATTCTGTAAATTCTTTGTTAGATAAAATGGCCTTAGAATTGGCTGCAAAAGTTGATGCCAAAATTGAAAGAGGACAAGAAATTGGACTTTTAGAAGGAATTCCTTTCGGAATTAAAGATGTATATATGGTTCAAGGAACTTACACTACTGCAAGTTCTAATTTACTAAAAAATTACAAATCTGCTTATACAGCAACAGCGATTCAGAAATTATTAGATGCGGGTGCAATTCCTTTAGTAAAAGAAAATTGCGATGCTTTTGGTCATGGTTCATCTTCTGAAAACACCATTTTTGGTGCTGTAAAAAACGCCATTAATTCTGATTTAGTTTCAGGGGGTTCAAGTGGTGGTTCTGCTGTAAATGTTGCCAAAGATTACACCGTTTTTTCTATTGGTGGAGATACTGGAGGATCAATTCGTCAGCCAGCAGGTTACAATAATGTCTTCGGCTTAAAACCAACTTATGGTAGAATTTCAAGATTTGGTTTAATGGCATACGCTTCTTCTACAGATTGTGTTGGCCCAATTGCAAAATCAATTGAAGATATTAGAATCGTTTTAAATGTAATGAGTGGTAAAGATGTAAAAGATCAAACTACTTATCAATCAGAAAAAATATCCGAAGAAAACATTTTAAATACTGATGAAATAAAAACCATTGGTTATTTTAAAAACTTTATAGAAAGTGATGCTATTGATGCTCAAGTTAAAGTTGATTTTTTAGCATCCATAGAAAAAATAAGAGCAAAAGGAATTAAAGTAAAAGAACTAGATTTCTTTGAATCTGACACTTTAGTTTCTACATACTATACTTTGGCAATGGCTGAAACTGCTTCTAATTTATCGAGATTAGATGGTACAAATTACGGAGCAAGAATTGAAGGCGATAATTTAAAAGACACGTATTCTATTACGCGTTCAGAAAACTTTTCTGAAGAATCTAAAAGAAGAATTGTTGGTGGTAACCAAGTT
>JBDNBB010000165.1:0-13062 GCA_039768135.1 Polaribacter sp. | reverse complement strand
TTATGGTCCGTTCGTCTAGGGGTTAGGACGCATGGTTTTCATCCATGTAACACGGGTTCGATTCCCGTACGGACTACAAAAGTTTTAAATAAAAACGATAAAACAGAGTTATGGCAAATCACAAGTCAGCATTAAAAAGAATTAGAAGTAACGAGTCTAAAAGATTACGTAACAAATACCAGCATAAAACAACTAGAAATGCTGTTAGAAGTTTACGTGTTGTAGAAGACAAGAAAGAAGCTGAAGGGATGCTTACAAATGTAATTTCGATGTTAGATAAATTAGCTAAGAATAATATTATTCACAAAAATAAAGCAGCTAATTTAAAGTCTAAATTAACAAAGCACGTTGCAGCACTTTAATCAACAAGAAAAAATTATCAAAAAACTCTGAATTCGTTCAGAGTTTTTTTTTGCTTTAAATCAAATATTTCTTTTTAAAAATCATAATTTTTATGAGCATCTAGTCTAATGAAAATAAATAGTAAGATAGTAAAGCCCCAAAGTGAAGATCCTCCATAACTAAAAAAGGGAAGGGGAATACCTACAGTAGGTAACAAGCCTATAACCATGCCTATATTTACAATAACATGAAAAAATAGGATAGAAGCTAGGCTGTAACCATAAATTCGTCCAAACTTATTAGAGTGTTTTTCTGCCTGGTAGATAATTCTATACAACAAGGCCATAAATAAAAGAATAACAAAACTACTTCCTAAAAAACCCCATTCTTCACCAACTGTACTAAAAATATAGTCTGTATGTTGTTCAGGAACAAAGTCTCCTTGTGTTAAATCTCCATTTAAAAAACCTTTGCCAGTAAAACCTCCAGAGCTAATTGTTAATTCTGATTGATATGAATTATATCCAATACCTTTATGGTCAATTTTTTTACCTAGAAGAATATCAAATCGGTCTTTTTGGTGAGAAGGTAGTGTGTTTTCATAGATGAATCCAGTTCCAGAAATAAATATTCCAAATAGAAAATAAATACCGATTACTTTTAACCAGTTAAATCTCAGAAACCTTACGCCGCCTTTGTATATAAAATAAATGGTTAGTAATGTTAATAATATAAAAGAGTAAAGTAGTACTATTTTAAATCCAAAATAGATAGTTGTAATGAATAAAGTAATTATAAAAACACCAAGTATTATATAGTTTAGCGTTAGCCCTTCTCGATGTAGTACAAAAAAGAAGGAAACATATATTAAAGCAGAACCTGCATCAGGTTGTAAAAAGACTAAAAATGCAGGAAAAAAAACAATTATAAAAGCTTTAATTTGATTTTTAATAAGTTTAAAGTTGTATTGTCTATCACTTAATAATTTTGCGATTGCTAGTGCTGTAAATGCCTTCACAAATTCTGAGGGTTGTAGGCTCATAGCGCCAAAGTTGAACCAAGATTTTGCTCCGTTTATCTCTTTACCGAAAGGAAATAAAAGAAAAAGACTGAGAAGAGACAACAAGTACAGAAGCGATGCGTACTGCTCGTAAAATTTAGAATTAAAAAATAAAATAACAATACTAAGCGGAAAACATAATATAATCCAAAGTAATTGTTTTCCGTATTTGGTAGTAAAATCGAATAAACTCCTGTGTTCTTCTGAAGTTGATGCTGCATATATATTAATCCACCCAAAAGTTATTAAAATTAAAAATAGAAATACCATAAGCCAATCTATATTGGCAAAAATATTATTTCGTTCCTGTCGCAATTGTTTCTTTTTTAGGTATTTGTTTATCGTAGATATGATCTAGATTTTTTTCTAACATAGATTGCTCTCTGTATTTATTTTGATCAGAAATTGTTCCTGTTATATATTTTTCTATAAGTAAGCTGCTAATTGGAGCTGCAATAGTAGAACCATACCCGCCATTCTCCACAAAAACTGCTAAAGCAATTTTAGGGTTTTTCTTTGGGGCAAAGGCAACTAATATCGAATGATCTTCTAGCTGTTCTTTAATACCATCTTTAAATATAAAGTTTTCTGCTGTTCCAGTTTTTCCACAAATTTCAATTCCCTTTACTTGACTAAATTTTCCAGTTCCAGTTTTAAATACTTCATGCATTGCTTCAACGACTGGAGAAAAATTATTTTTATCTATAGTTGTTTGTTTAGGAATTATAAAATTAGTTTCGTCTATTAATTTAGAGTCTATTTTTTTTACGATATGTGGCGTGTAGTAATGTCCTCTATTTGCAATTGCTGCAGTAAAGTTGGCTAATTGAATCGGAGTAGTAAGTACTTCTCCCTGACCTATAGCGTTAGATATGTTGGTACTTGCATTCCAAGTGTACTTATATCTATTATCATAATATTTTCCATCTGGAATTAAACCAGGGGATCCAGCAGGTAGGTCATAACCTAAGTAATCACCAAGCCCAAAACTTCTAATATGTTTATTCCAATTATTAAGTCCTTCTGTCGCATTTTTTTCTTTTTCTACAATTTTTTTGTACGTATTAGAAAAGTAACTGTTACATGATTTTGCAATTGCTGTTTTTAGAGCAATTGGCTTATTGTAAATACCACAATGACATCCCATAAATTCATTAGGTCTATTACCATACCTATACCCTTCGTAACATCTAAACGTAGTATTTTTATTGATTACATTTTCTTGTAAACCAATTAAAGCATTCATCATTTTAAAGGGAGAACCAGGAGGGTAGGCAGCGAGCAATCCTCTATCAAAAGTTGGTTTTTCGATACTGTCTAAATTAAATAGTTTGTAAGAGTTTGGAGATCTTTTTCTACCTACAAGCATATTTGGATCGTAAGATGGAGCTGTAACCAGTGCTAAAATTTCACCTGTTGCTGGCTCTATGGCTACAATGCCTCCTCTTTTACCCTTCATTAAATTTTGAGCATACATTTGTAACTCAATATCTAAAGTTAATATGAGGTCTTTCCCATTCTCAGGAAGTGTATCAAAGGTCCCATTTTTAAAAGAACCAGTAACCTTGTTGAATCTATTTCTATTCAAGTATTTTTTACCCTTTCTACCTCTTAATACTTTTTCGTATTGTCTTTCAATACCATCTTTACCTTCTAGTTCTCCTTGTTGATAATAATTGCTGTTTCTAGCTTTATGTTCGTTTACTTCTCCAATATATCCTAAAACATTTGCTGCTCCTGGTATAGGGTAATCTCTAATTATTCTTTTTTGAATATAGAAACCAGTATACTTGTGTAATTTTTCTTGCAAAAAGGCAAAATCCTCTTTAGCTAACTGTTTTAAAAATACTGATGGAAGATATCTGGCATATCTTTCTGCTTTTTGAAACCTTTTTAAAAAACTTTTCTTATCAATTTTTAAAAGAGAACATAATTCTAAGGTGTCTAAAGGTTTTACCTGATCTGGTTGAACCATTACATCATAAGAAAGTTGATTTGCAACTAATAGTTCCCCATTTCTGTCATATACATAACCTCGTTCTGGATAATCATAAACAATTTTTACAGCAGCATTATGGATAGGGTCGTAATTTTTACTTTTAATCATTTGCAGTTGAAATAATCGTCCAATAAAAACTATTCCAGTAATTGTGATTAGAAAATAAAGTAAAAAACTCTTTTGCATTATTCAGTTTTATTAAATAAATAACTTCCTAAGAAATATAAAAGTAATGTAAAAACACTAGAAAATAACGTGTTTAAAAAAACGTCCAAAATGTTATTTAGGCTAAAATTAGCAAAAGAAAAGTAAATAAGGTGATGAATTAAAGTTAAAGTAACTACATAGTTAAACCTTTTTCCAAAAGGCTCAGATTTTAATTTAAAGAAAGCGTACTCAGTGGCTACTTTTCTAAAATATAATTTTATAAAAAATAGTCTAGTATATGCGATGATTAGTATAGAAAAGGCATGGGTGCCTCCAGAGTCTGAAAAGAAATCAATTCCTAAGCCAAGTAGAAATGTAAAGAATAAAAATGAAATTCTATTTTCTTTTAGCGGATATACAAAAACAAAAATAATATACAAATACGGGTTAATATGACCTAAGAACAAGATGTTGTTTAAAACGAATACTTGAAGGAACAGTAAACCAAAAAACATAGTAATAAGACGTAGACTACTATTCATTGTTTTTCTCTAATTGTTTAATTTCTTGTCTGTCAAGGTTTTTAATAATATTTACATACCCTAAATTACTCATGTCATTAAATAAGGTGATATCTACTTTATTATCTGCGCTATTTCCTTTGTTAATTTTAGAGATTGTACCAATTAAAATTCCTTCTGGAAATATAGTTGATCTACCACCAGTTTCTATAGTGTCGCCAATTTTTATGGGAGCTTGCCTTGGAATGTCTGAAAGCTGAACTGTATTATAATCTTTTCCATCCCAACCTAAAGTGCCAAAGTAGTTAGTATTTTTAAGCCGAGCATTTATTTTACTGTTTTTGTTTAAGATAGATTGTACTCTAGTATAATCTTTACTAGTATGCTCTGTAATACCAATAATACCCCTACTATTAACAACAGCCATTTCCTTCTGAATACCTTGATTTTCTCCTCTATTAATTGTTATGAAATTAAAATCTTTAGCGTAATTATTATTGATAATTTTTGCTGTAGAGAACGTATATTTTTGATAATAACGTGTAGTATCTAAAACAGTTGAGTCTTTTGTACCAGGGTTAACACTTCTTTTTGACAGTAAATTTTTAAGTTGTGTATTTTCTTCTGCTAAAAGCTTATTTTCTTCTTTTAGATTTAAATATTCTGTTATGTTTGAAGATTGATAATACAACCCTCCAGTTATTGAGTTTGCTGAGTTTATGAATTTGCTTTTATGAAAACTTAAGTTGTTAAAAATAAAAAATAGCGCCACAAATTCTAATAAAAGAAAAAATAGAAAGTATTTAAACTTCTGAAAAAAGTAAATAATTTGTTGCATTTTTAACCACTACTCATGCTAGTTCATTAGTACATTTTTATATTTTTCTAGTTCCTTTAAAGCAATTCCTGTTCCGCGAACTACAGCTCTTAAAGGATCTTCAGTAACATATACAGGTAAATCAGTTTTACGAGATAAACGTTTATCTAATCCTCTTAACATAGAACCTCCTCCAGCTAAATAAATTCCTGTGTTGTAAATATCTGCAGCTAATTCTGGTGGAGTTTTAGATAAAGTTTCCATAACAGCGTCTTCAATTCTTAAAATAGATTTATCTAACGCTTTTGCAATTTCTCTAAAGGATACTTGTACTTGCTTAGGTTTACCACTGAGTAAATCTCTACCTTGAACTAACATTTCATCTGGAGGAGTATCTAAATCTTCAGTTGCTGCTCCAATTTGAATTTTAATTTTCTCTGCAGTAGTTTCACCAACATGTAAGTTATGCTGAGTTCTCATGTAGTACATAATATCACTCGTAAATAAATCACCAGCAACTTTTACAGATTGATCGCACACAATACCACCTAAAGCAATAACTGCAATTTCTGTAGTACCACCACCTATATCTATGATCATATTCCCTTTTGGCTCCATAATATCTATACCAACACCAATAGCAGCAGCCATAGGTTCGTAAATTAGGTAGATTTCTTTAGCATTCATATGTTTTGCAGAATCTCTAACGGCTCTTTTTTCTACCTCAGTAATCCCTGAAGGAATACATATTACCATTCGTAAAGCGGGTGGAAATAATTTCTTTTTTATTGATGGAATTTGTTTTACAAACTCCTTAATCATTTCTTCTGAGGCTTGAAAATCTGCAATAACTCCGTCTTTTAATGGACGAATTGTTTTAATGTTTTCATGCGTTTTACCTTGCATTAGGTTTGCTTCTTGACCGATAGCAATTATTTTACCAGAAATTCTATTTCTAGCAACTATAGAAGGGCTGTCTATAACAACTTTTCCATTATGTATGATAAGTGTATTTGCGGTTCCTAGATCAATCGCAATATCTTCTGTCATGAAGTCAAAAAAACCCATAGAAATTAATTCTTAAATTAAAGTGTAATCTTTCAAATTTACGAAAAAATAAACTTGTGTAACTTTTATTTTAATTAATGTTTAAAATGTCTTGTACCTGTCATTACCATAGATAAATTGTTTTCATTACAGTAATCAATACTTAATTTATCTTTTATAGAGCCACCAGGTTGAATAACACTTGTAATTCCAGCTTTACCAGCTATTTCTACACAATCTGGAAAAGGAAAAAATGCATCACTAGCCATTACAGCTCCATTTAAATCAAACCCAAAGCTTGTAGCTTTGTCAATGGCTTGTCTAAGAGCATCAACTCTACTTGTTTGTCCTGTACCACTTGCTAATAGTTGATTATTTTTAGTAAATACAATAGTGTTAGATTTTGTATGCTTGCATATTTTTGAAGCAAATAATAAATCTTTTAACTCTGTTTCTGTTGGTTTTGTATTAGTTACGTAAGTTAAATCTTCTAAAGTATCTGTTTTGGAATCTTTGTCTTGTATAAGAAGTCCATTTAAAGCTGTTCTAACATTTTGAGAAGGTAATTCTGTGGTTTTCTGAACTAGAATTACTCTATTTTTCTTTCCTTTTAAGATAGTTAGCGCTTCATTAGAATAAGAAGGAGCAATTACAACCTCGCAAAATAATTTATGAATTTCTTCAGCAGTTGCTGCATCAATTTCTGTATTAGAAATTAGTACACCACCAAAAGCAGAAACAGGATCACCAGCTAAAGCGTCTACGTAAGCTTGCTTTATTGTATTTCTTTGTGCAAAACCACAAGCGTTATTGTGTTTTAAAACTGCAAATGTTGGATTTTCACCAATAAATTCATTCATTAAATTTACAGCTGCATCAACATCTAAAAGGTTGTTGTAGCTTAATTCTTTTCCATGTAACTTATTGAACATCGCATCTAAATCTCCAAAGAAATATCCTTTTTGATGAGGATTCTCTCCATATCTTAAAATCTTAGACGTTGTTTCACTTGCTTTGTATACAATTTCATCTTCATTAAAATAATTGAAGATTGCAGTGTCGTAATGAGAAGATATGTTAAAAGATTTTGCAGCAAATTTCTTACGTTGTTCTATAGAAGTTTCTCCATTATTTGAAGATAAAATTTCTAAGAACTCATCATATTGCTCCATAGAAGAAACTGTAAACGTGTCTTTAAAGTTTTTGGCAGAAGCTCTAATCAAAGAAATACCACCGATATCTATTTTTTCAACTATATCTTGTTCAGGTGCTCCAGAAGCAACTGTTTTTTCAAAAGGATATAAATCAACAATAACTAAATCTAACTGAGGAATATTGTATTCTTTCATTTCAGCAATATCACCTTCATGATCTTGTCTGTTTAAAATACCTCCAAAAACTTTTGGGTGCAATGTTTTTACTCTACCCCCTAATATAGAAGGATAAGAGGTTACATCTTCTACAGGTACTACATCTATACCTAATTCTTTAATAAATTTTTCTGTACCTCCTGTAGAGTAAATAGTTACGTTTAGTTCATTTAATTTTTGAACTATTGGCGCTAAACCATCTTTATGAAATACTGATATTAATGCTGATTTAATTGTTTTTGAAGTGCTCATTACAAGTTGTGTTGTTAAGCAAGCAAATCTAAGTAATCGTTAAAGAAAACACAACGAAAAGATAGTAACAAAAATACTAAGTAATTAACATTTTAGTAAAGTATGGTATCCAATTTACAAAATACCTGAAACCTGTTTGCAAACATATTCTAAAAGATTTTCATCTTTTTTTGTAAAAATATTTGCAGTATGAGAATCTATATCTATTTGCCCAATATTTACTTCATTTATAAAAATAGGAATTACAATTTCAGATTTTACCTTCCAGCCACAAGAGATATAATTATCTTGTTCAGAAACATCCTGCACTACAAAATTCTCATTACTAACAGCAACTTGTCCGCAAATCCCTTTACCAAAAGGAATTATAGTGTGTTCTGTTTCTTCTCCTGTATATTGTGCTAATTTTAATTCTTCTTTATTGCCATTTTTAAAATAAAAACCAACCCAATCATAATAAGAAATTTCACTTTCTAGGTAATCACAAATTTCTTGTAATTTTTCTTCTTTTGTTTTTGTTGATGCAATTATAACATCTATTTTTTCTTGAATTACTGCTGTATTCATAAGCTATTTTGTAAAGATTTAACGTAAAGAATACCGTTTTTTATGATAAAATCTTAGAGTTAATATTTAACACAAAGTTAAAATATCTTTTTGTAAATTTGTACTCTTATAATGAAACAATTTTCAATAAAAATAGCATCCTTTACACTAGCTTTTTTAGTCTTATTTTCAACCTTTTCTTTTACTGTTGATACTCATTATTGTGGAGATTTTTTAGTCGATATTTCATTTACAGGAGAAGCTGAAGGTTGTGAAATGCAGATGGGCAAAGCATCTGAAGCTAAAATGAAAAACTGTTGTAAAGATGAGGTACAAGAAATTGAAGGTCAAAAAGAACTTCAAATACAAAAAGTAGCCAGTTTGTCTTTTAAAAAACAACAATTTTTAACGGCTTTTATTGCTACTTATAAAGATATATTTGTAAAAAGTAAATCTAACAATAATTTTTACAAAGACTTTTCTCCTCCAGATATTCCAATAGACTATCAGGTTCTTTACCAAAATTTTTTAATTTGATTTTTATTTAAGTAGGTTTTTAATGGCATTCTCCATTAGATTTTTATGCGCATGTTTACGCTTTAGCTAAAGTTTAAACAAAAAAGCTATGTTTTTATTAAAATTCATAGAGTCAATCATTAAATAAATTCAATTAAAATGAAAAAATATTTTATAAATAGTTTGTTGCTATTTGTACCACTCATAATCTTTTCGCAAACTACTTTTAAAGGAATGATTATGGAAAAAAACAATCTTAAAAATAATTTGGGTGTAGAAGGAGCAACTTTATTTTGGTTAAACACCAATGTAAGTGCAATAACCAACAGTAAAGGTTGGTTTACTATACCTTATAATAAAGAATATAAAAAACTTGTAGTTAGTTATTTAGGTTATAAAACAGATACGCTTACTATAAATAGTTTAGCACCTATTCACTATTTTTTAAAGCCAGAAGACGAGCTAGAAGCAATTACCATAAGTAGTAAAAGAAATGCTGTTCAGAAAAACTCTTTTGCAACTGTAAATATGTTTACTGTAAATTCTGAGGAGTTGCTTAAAGCGGCGTGCTGTAATTTAGCGGAGAGCTTTGAAACAAATCCCTCTATCGATTTAAGTTTTTCAGATGCGTTAACAGGTACTAAGCAAATTCAAATGCTGGGGTTAAACAGTCCTTATTTATTAATTACGCAAGAAAATATTCCTGCTGTTAGAGGTGCAAGTCAGGTCTTTGGACTCACATTTACACCAGGAACTTGGGTAGAAAGTATACAAATTACAAAAGGTGCAGGTTCTGTGGTAAACGGTTTCGAGAGTATTTCTGGGCAAATTAATACAGAACTCGTGAAGCCTTTAACAGACAATTCTTTTTTCTTAAACACTTATGGTTCTCAAATGGGTCGTTTTGAGCTAAATACACATTTCAATCAAAAAGTATCAGATAAATGGAATACAGGTTTGTATGTGCATGGAAATTATAGAGGACAAAAATTTGATAATAATGATGATGATTTTCTAGACATGCCATTATCCAATCAAATAAATATAATGAACAGATGGCAATATACAGATGTAGAAAAAGGTTGGGTAAGTTTTATAAACGTTCGTTTTTTGAATGATGAAAAACAAACAGGAGATTTAAATTTCAATCCAGATACTGATAAAGGAATAACGAATAATTGGGGTAGTGAAATAGATACCAAACGTTTTGATACTTCTTTAAAGTTAGGTTATGTTTTTCCAGAAATGCCTTTTCAAAGTATAGGCTTTCAAATGTCATATAGCAACCATAAACAAGATTCGTATTTTGGTTTAAATGTTTATGATATTCAACATGAAAGTATGTATTCTAACCTAATTTTTAATTCTATTATTGGTGATACTAGAAACAAGTTTAAAACAGGTTTGAGTTTTACGTATGATAATTATGATGAATTGGTAAATACTACGGTTTTTGATCGAAATGAAAATTCTTTTGGGGTATTTTTTGAGTATGCTTATGATAATTTAGATAATTTTAGTTTAACTGCTGGCCTAAGAATAGATACTCACAATCTATTAGGAACTTTTGTAACACCAAGATTGCATTTACGATATGTGCCTTGGGAAAAAGGTGTCTTTAGAGCATCTGTTGGAAGAGGTAAAAGAAGCGCGAATATTTTTGCTGAAAATCAGCAATTGTTCTCGAGTGCTAGACAAATTAATATAGATGAGGTTGGTGGTAATGTCTATGGGTTGAACCCAGAAATAGCATGGAATTATGGTGTTTCTTATTTGCAGAAATTCAATGTTTTTGGAAAGAAAGGAGATATTACTTTCGATTTTTACCAAACCAGTTTCCAAAATCAAGTGGTAGTAGATTGGGAAAATCCGCAAGCCATTTCTTTTTACGATTTAGATGGGAACAGTATTGCAAATAGCTTTCAAGTAGAAGTAAATTACGAGCTTGCTAAAAAATTAAATTTAAGAACAGCCTACAAATATTTTGATATTACTACAGATTATAAAAGCGGAAACTTGCAAAAACCTATTCAGCCTCAAGATCGTTTTTTTGCTAATTTATCTTACGAAACAGATTTGACTATGAAAGGTTCTCAATGGAAATTTGATGTGACCTTCAATAACATTGGCGAGCAACGTTTGCCAAATACAAGCACTAAACCACTACAGTATCAACTGCCAGCAATTGTAAGCTCTTATCAGCTCTTAAATGCACAAATAACCAAAGTGTTTTCAAGTAAATTTGAGTTTTATGTAGGTGCAGAAAACTTAACAAACGTAAAACAAAATAATCCTATTTTAGCAAGTGATGCTCCTTTTGGTTCAAATTTTGACGCTACAATTGTATATGCCCCAATTTTTGGACGTTCTATTTATACTGGATTACGATTTAAAATAAAATAATTATAAACTTAAAATTTTAAAAAATGAAAAATATAATTTTAACGATCAGTATTTTTTTAATTGCGTTCACAATGCAATCTCAAGAAAACCAACAAGAAGTAAAAAAAGATAAAAATGCCAAAGTAGTAATGAATGTTGATGGTATTTGTGGCATGTGTAAAAAAAGAATAGAAACTGCAGCTTTAAAAACTAAAGGTGTAAAGTTTGCAATTTGGAGCACAAAAACACATCAGCTAAATTTAATTATTGACGAACGTAAAACTGATGTTTCAGCTATTCAAAAAAATATTTTAGCAGTTGGGCATGATATTTTATTAGGAGAAGGTAAAAAGTTAGAAGCAAAACTTGAAGCTTATAATTCTGTACATCCTTGTTGTAAATATAGAGACGATGAAATTGTGTTAGATCATGAAGGAGAATTGAAAAAACAAAAAAAGAATTAAAATTATGATGAAACAAACATATTCAGTTTCTGGTATGACTTGCAATGGATGTAAAAATTCTGTTGAAAAATCATTATTGAAATTTAATGAAATTGTTGAAGCTAAAGTTCACCTAGAGAAAAAGGAAGTAGAAGTATTGCTTAATGATAAAATTTCAGTTCAGAATTTGCAATCTGGTTTAGCAGATAAATTTGTAATTTCTGAAAAGAAAGAGAAGGTAGATAATGTTTTTAAAGAGGAAGAAACATCTGAAATAAAACAATTGTATCCGCTATTTTTAATATTTACTTTTATTACTACTGCGTCTATTTTAATACATTTTAAAGATTGGAAAATTGCTGAATTTATGTATACTTTTATGGGATTATTTTATGTGGTCTTTAGTTTTTTTAAGTTTCTAGATGTAAGAGGTTTTGCTGCAAGTTTTTCTATGTACGATCCTGTAGCCAAAATTTTACCTAAGTATGGTCTGGTTTACCCTTTTGTAGAATTAGTACTAGGGTTGTGCTTTTTAATGCATTTTCAAATAGTGCCAGCTTTACTATTTACTATCATAATTTTAGGTATTACAACAGTTGGAATTACAAAATCTTTATTGAGTAAACAGACCATTAAATGTGCTTGCCTAGGCTCAGTTTTAAATTTACCAATGACAAAAGCCACGTTTATAGAAAATTCTATTATGATATTTATGGCAATTTTTATGATTGTTAAATTGGTTTCATACTAAGTTAAGTAAAATAAAAAATCCGTTAGAAATTTCTAACGGATTTTTTATTATCATAATTTCACAAGAGTGTGAGATTATTACTTTCAAACATTTAGTGTTACATCATTCCTGGCATTCCACCACCCATTGGAGGCATTCCACCACCTGCTGGTGCATCTTCTTTAATATCTATTAAAGCACACTCAGTAGTTAAAATCATACCAGCAACAGAAGCTGCGTTTTCTAAAGCAACTCTTGTAACTTTTTTAGGATCTATAATACCAGCATCTAACATGTTTACATAAGTTTCAGTTTTAGCATCGTAACCAAAGTCTTTTTTACCTTCTAAAACTTTATTGATTACTACAGAACCTTCACCACCTGCATTTTCTACGATAGTTCTTAAAGGAGCTTCAATTGCCTTATTTACAATTTGTACACCTGTAGTCTCATCTAAGTTTTCTGTTGCTAATTTTTCTAATACTTTTTTAGCACGTACTAAGGCAACACCACCACCAGCAACAATACCTTCTTCTACTGCAGCTCTTGTTGCATGTAAAGCATCATCTACTCTGTCTTTCTTTTCTTTCATTTCTACTTCAGAAGCAGCACCCACATATAAAACTGCAACACCACCAGCTAATTTAGCCAAACGTTCTTGTAGTTTTTCTTTATCGTAATCAGAAGTAGTAGTTTCTATTTGCGCCTTAATTTGATTTACTCTTGCTTTAATAGCATCTGCATCTCCAGAACCATTTACAATTGTTGTGTTGTCTTTATCAATTGTGATACCTTCTGCAGTACCTAATAAATCTAACGTCGCATTTTCTAAAGAAAAACCTCTTTCTTCAGAAATAACTGTTCCTCCAGTTAAAATTGCAATATCTTCT
>JBDNBB010000164.1:0-4486 GCA_039768135.1 Polaribacter sp. | reverse complement strand
ATGAGAAGGATCATTTCCATTTACCCAAGTAATAACAGCATCTACAATATGATCTGATTTTTGTGCCATTTACGCATTAATTTTATTTAAAAGTCTTAGTTTTTGATACCTTACAGATACACCATACGCTTGCAATTTCGCAAAAACAAAACCTTGATAACCATCTAAAAAGCCTAATCTAACTATATAATGAATAAAAAATCGAGCTATAGGTTTTATATAAAAATGGAACGCATTTATTTTTTTTCCAGATAAAAAATATTCTTGAGCTCTAAGTGAACCATAATGATTCATTTTAGAAATATAATGTTTGTAACTTCTATACGAATAGTGCTCAATTTTATGTTTAAAGATACCAAGATCTCCATTTGCTTCAATTATTTCATGAACAATACCTTTATAGGTACAGAACTCTTTTAAAAATAAACGAACCACTTTGTCTCGCTGACAACCTCCATACTTTAAATTTCTTCCAGCAAAATAAAAACTTCTCTTTACATAAAAACCAACTTTACCTTTTGGCCTCTTTACAACTTTTAAAATTTCTTTGACAACTTTTAAAGGTACCCTTTCATCTGCATCTAATATATATATCCATGGATGCTTGGCTTGTTGAATGGCAAAGTTCTTTTGAGAAGAAAAATCATCAAACTTTCGCTTGATGATTTTTACATTTTGTTTTTCTGCAAGCTGAACAGTATTGTCTGAACTGTATGAATCTATGACAATTATTTCATCAGCGAAACTAACGGACTCAATAGCTGCTTCAATATGAATTTCTTCATTTAAAGTGGGTATAATAGCAGTAATTTTCGTCATACATTGTTTGATATCTAAACAGCTACATCATACTCACGCAAAGCATCATTTAAAGATGTTTTTTTATTAGTACTCTCTTTTCTTTTTCCAATAATTAAGGCACAAGGCACATTGTATTCTCCTGCAGCAAACTTTTTCGTATAACTTCCTGGAATTACGACAGATCTTGCAGGTACAACTCCTTTAGTTTCAATAGGCTCATCTCCTGTCACATCTATTATTTTTGTACTCATTGTAAGAACAACATTAGCTCCTAATACAGCTTCCTTTTCTACCCTTACTCCTTCTACAACTATACATCTAGAACCTATAAATGCTCCGTCTTCTATAATTACAGGTGCAGCTTGTAATGGCTCTAAAACACCACCAATACCAACTCCACCAGATAAATGTACATTTTTACCAATTTGCGCACAAGAACCAACAGTAGCCCAAGTATCAACCATAGTTCCTTCATCTACATAAGCACCAATATTTACATAACTTGGCATTAAAATAGTCCCTGCAGAAATATAAGCTCCATGTCTTGCAACAGCGTTTGGAACAACTCTAATTCCTCTTTCAGCAAAGTTTTTCTTTAATGGAATTTTATCATGATACTCAAAAATACCCGCATCTAAAGTTTCCATTTTCTGAATTGGGAAATACAAAACCACTGCTTTTTTAACCCATTCGTTTACTTGCCAACCTCCTTCTACAGGCTCTGCAACTCTTAATTCTCCTTTATCTAATAAATCAACTACTTTTCTAATTGTATTTATCGTATTTTGTTCTTTTAATAAATCACGATTTTCCCAAGCTGATTCTATTATTTCTCTAATTTGTTTCATTTTAATATATTGGTTTCTGCAAATATAAATCGATTACTAAATAATAGAACGAATATACATTTTTTAAACATATTAGTAGTCTTTGTTTAAAATGATAAGTCCTTAACTCTACAACTATTACAAAATGATGTCTAGAATACGTAATCAATTAAAATTTAAACTATATTTTTGCAAGAAAAGTATATAACTTGGGAAGAATTTTAGCCTTAGATTTTGGAAAAGTAAGAACTGGAGTTGCAGTAACAGATGAATTACAAATTATTGCATCTGGATTAAAAACAGTGGCAACAAATGAATTGTTACCTTTTTTAAAAAACTACCTAAAACAAGAAAATGTAGTACTTATTCTACTAGGTAAACCAAAACAAATGGACAATACTGAAAGTGAAAGTGAAGAACTAATTCAACCTTTTTTAAAAAAAATACAAAAAAACTTTCCTAAGATTCCTATTAAAAGAGTGGATGAGCGTTTTACATCAAAAATTGCTTTTCAAACTATGATTGATAGTGGTTTAAAGAAAAAACAACGAAGAAACAAGGCTTTGGTAGACGAAATTAGTGCTACCATTATATTACAATCCTATTTGTACAATCAATAATATAAAAGAGAACTTTTGAATACAAAATTCGTAATTCGTAATTCAATATTGTATTTTTGCTGACCTTAAAATAAAAAAAATGATTTTACCAATTGTTGCTTATGGAGATCCTGTTTTGAGAAAAATGGGGGTAGAAATAGATAAAGACTACCCTAATTTAAAGGAGCTTATTGCTAATATGAAAGAAACCATGTATAATGCTTCTGGAGTTGGCTTAGCTGCTCCTCAAATTGGTAAAGCCATTCGTCTTTTTGTTATTGACGCATCACCTTTTGCAGAAGATGAAGATTTAGATGATGAAGAAAGAGCAACATTAAAAGCATTTAATAGAGTTTACATTAATCCAAAAATTCTTGACGAAGAAGGTGAAGAATGGACGTTTAATGAAGGTTGTTTAAGCATACCAGATGTTAGAGAAGAGGTAACTCGTAAACCAAGAGTTACGCTTGAATATCAAGATGAAGATTTTAATACACACTCTGAGGTTTTAGATGGTTTAGCAGCTAGAGTTTTTCAGCATGAGTATGATCATATAGAAGGTGTTTTATTTACAGATAAGGTTTCTTCTCTTAAAAAAAGATTGATTAAAAGAAAGTTAGAAAATATATCTAAAGGAAAAATTAGAGCAGATTATAGAATGCGTTTTCCAAATTTAAAGAAAAAAAAATAAAGTCGATTCTAGACAAAAAAATATTTATATGGAATTTAGTAAAATTATTTCAGTAGGTGGTAAGCCTGGGTTGTTTCAAGTAATATCTCAATCTAAAAATGCAATTATTGTTCAAGGTATAAACGATACTAAAAGAGTTGCAATTAACGCTACTCAAAATGTTAGTTTATTAGAAAATATTGCAATTTATACTTATGAGGAAGATTTACCTTTATTAGAAGTTTTTAAAGCAATGTCTGAAAAAACAAATGGTGAAAAAGCAATTTCTCACAAAGAAAGTGGCAACAAATTAACAAGCTTTTTTGCAGAAGTTTTACCAAATTATGATGATGAAAGAGTATACACTTCTAACATCAAAAAAGTAATTCAGTGGTTTAATATCTTAATAGATGCAGGAATGGATTTTTCTGCAGTAACTGAAGAAAACACTGCTAAAGAGGCTGAATAAATCTTCAATAAGATGGTAAGTGTACTTACCCTAAATTAAGTTTGTAAAATGAATTCTAGAAAAGAACAACTTGCTGCGTTTAATCGTCTATTAGATATTATGGATGATTTACGTGAGAAATGTCCTTGGGATAAAAAACAAACTTTAGAAAGCCTAAGACACCTAACCATAGAAGAAACTTATGAGTTGGCAGATGCCATTCTTGATAATGATTTACCAGAAATCAAAAAAGAATTGGGAGATGTTTTATTGCATATTGTTTTCTACGCAAAAATTGGAAGCGAAAAAAAGGCTTTTGATATAGCTGATGTTGCTAATAGTATTTCTGATAAATTAATAGACAGACATCCTCATATTTATGGCGATGTTAAAGTTGAAAATGAAGAAGATGTAAAGCGCAATTGGGAACAGCTAAAACTTAAAGAAGGAAAAAACTCTGTTTTAGAAGGTGTTCCTAAAAGTTTACCTGCAGTTGTTAAAGCAAATCGCATACAAGATAAAGTTGCCGGAGTTGGTTTTGATTGGGAAAAGCCAGAACAAGTCTGGGAAAAAGTGCAGGAAGAGCTTACTGAACTGAATGAAGAAATTAAAGCAGGCAATAAAGAAAATATAGAAAAAGAATTTGGAGATGTACTTTTCTCTATGATTAACTATGCACGTTTTATAAACGTAAACCCAGAAAATGCTTTAGAGAAAACGAATAAGAAGTTTATTAATCGTTTTCAATACCTAGAAGAAACTGCTAAAAAAGACGGCAAAAATCTATCTGACATGTCTTTAACTGAAATGGATGTTTACTGGGAAGCTTCAAAGAAACACTTTTCTTAGTTAACTTGTATTCAGTTTTTATTGTGCTATTTTTTTTATCTTTAACAAGATGTAAAATTCAACCAACATGAGATTAAGCAGAATCACAATACTACTTGCAGTAATTTTAATATTCACTTTAACCACTTCTTGTATTGTAAGCAACAGCAAAGAAAATACATTCGTAGAGAAAAAAACTAATCAAGAAGATTATGACAAAGTAAAGGCAGCTATATTAGATTATGTAGAGGCTTTATATCTGGTAGATTCTACACGAATTATAAAAAGTGTAGATCCTAAATTAAGAAAGGTT
>JBDNBB010000163.1:0-13273 GCA_039768135.1 Polaribacter sp. | reverse complement strand
TCAGATTCGCTTTTTAAAGAATTTAAAATCGCTAGATTTTTCCCTTAAACAATATCTCCTCTTAAAATTATAAGCTCTCCTTCAGATTCTTTGCCTTTGGTATATGTAATTCTATTAATCTCTTTATCAATAATTTTCTCCGTAAATAGTTTATCATAAGACACATTCGGTTTTATGACACTGGCAAGCGTATTTAGAAGTAGTTTTTTATGAAGAAGTAAAAAAGTAGTTTCTTCTAAAGAAGTATTAATTAAATTTAATACTTCTTTAGTCGTTAAAATAGTTTTAAATAATACATCTTCTACTTCATTTTCCTTTTTTAAAGCGATAATTTCGTCTTCTTCAGCTAAAAAGTCATCTTCTACCGTTTCTAAAAAACCAAAATCATAAATCTTTGTTATAATATTTTCTCCCAAAGTTGTAAGCTCTATGAGAGCAGTAATATTAAGAGAATCATTTAATTTTTGATTAGAAATTTTATCTCGAAAAGCAGTAGTTACTTCATTTAAAACTTTTTTATCGTATTGGTAATATAGTTTTGCATTTGACTTAATTTGTTGCTTCTCCAAACTAATTTCATCTGCTGTTTTTTGAATTGCAAAATCGAACGTAGCATACAAATTATCATATTTCCATAACTGCCCATTATTAAAATCGTATTTAAACTGTCCTCCTTTTGGAAACAAGTAAACAATAGCAATTGTGGTAAATAAAAATAAAAGTACTTTATAAATAATCGTATTATTTCTGTATACTTTATTGATGAAATCACTCATAAAAACTAGACTTATATAAACAAACTTACAGTAAAAAAATGAGTGGTAAAAATTAAGGTTTCTTTTTGATTTAAAATGGTTATTTTCGCACTACCAATAAAAGAAAAAAATACATATGAAAGAAGTTGTAATTGTATCTGTTGCAAGAACACCTATAGGAAGTTTTATGGGAAGTTTATCAGCAATACCCGCCCCAAAATTAGGAGCAACAGCTATAAAAGGAGCATTAGACAAAATAAACCTAGATCCTCATTTAGTACAAGAGGTTTTTATGGGGAATGTAGTTTCTGCTGGCTTAGGTCAGGCTCCTGCAAGACAGGCAGCCATTCATGCAGGTATTCCAGATAGCGTTCCATGTACAACCGTAAATAAAGTGTGTGCCTCCGGAATGAAAGCTATTATGCTAGCTGCACAAACTATTGCTTTAGGAGATGCTAATGTTGTAGTTGCTGGGGGAATGGAAAATATGAGTGCTATACCTCATTATCAGCACGCTAGAAATGGATCTAAATTTGGTTCTATTACATTAGAGGACGGAATGCAGAAAGATGGATTAGTAGACGCATATCAAAGAGTAGCAATGGGAGTTTGTGCAGATGAATGTGCTGCTACTCACAATTTCTCTAGAGAAGATCAAGATGCATTTGCAATTCAGTCTTATAACAGATCTGCTGAAGCTTGGGCTACAGGAAAATTCAACGATGAAATTGTACCTGTTTCTATACCTCAACGAAGAGGAGAACCTATTATTTTTTCTGAAGATGAGGAATTTAAAAATGTTAAAAAAGAAAAAATACCAGCTTTAAGACCTGCCTTTACAAAAGAAGGAACTGTTACTGCTGCTAATGCATCTACTATAAATGATGGTGGAGCTGCATTGATTTTAATGTCAGCAGATAAAGCTAAGGAACTTCATCTAACGCCTATTGCTAAAATAAAAAGTTACGCAGACGCTGCACACGAACCAAAGTGGTTTACGACTGCCCCTGCCAAAGCTTTGCCTAAAGCATTAGCAAAAGCAAATATGTCTATAGATGATGTAGACTACTTTGAGTTGAATGAAGCATTTTCTGTAGTTGGCTTAGCCAATATGAAATTATTAGGCATTACAGATAAAAACACTAACGTAAATGGTGGAGCTGTCTCTTTAGGACATCCTTTAGGAGTATCTGGTGCTAGAATAGTCATTGCTTTAATATCTGTATTAAAACAAAATAATGCTAAAATTGGAGCTGCTGCTATTTGTAATGGTGGTGGTGGTGCTAGTGCCCTAATTTTAGAAAAGATATAATTTATTAAACTCTCTTTTTTGTTCGGAATTTGTAATTTAAGCATAGTGCCTTTAAGGGCAGAACCTTCAGATCAATCAGAAATGATTAGTCAAGTATTGTTTGGTGACTATTTTACAATTATTGAAAAAAATAAATATTGGAGTAAAATAAAAATGGCTTTCGACCATTTTGAAGGATACATAGATCACAAACAATTTGTAGAAATTAGTGAAACGCAGTTTATTGCGCTATCAGAATCTGAGCATACATATGCAGCTGAAATTATAGCGTTTAGCACCAATACAAACAAAGATTTTTTTACGATTCCTTTAGGTGCTCATCTCCCGAATTATGTTAACAAACAGTTTCAAATTAATTCAGAGACCTATCATTTTGAGGGTACAGTTTTAAAAGGCTGTTTACCAAAAACAGAACTCTTACAGAGAGCATATGTATATTTAAACAGTCCATTTTTATGGGGTGGTAAAACACCTTTTGGTATAGATTGTTCTGGTTTTACACAAATGGTCTACAAACTTTGTGGCTACAAGCTATTAAGAAATGCAAAGGAACAGGCTACTCAAGGAGAGGTGTTAAGTTTTATTGAAGAGAGTGAACCTGGAGATCTTGCGTTTTTTGATAATGAAGATGGTGAAATTATTCATGTAGGTATTATTTTAAACAACTACACTATTATTCATGCACATGGTAAAGTAAGAGTAGACACTTTAGACCATAGTGGTATCTATAATTCAGATCTGCAAAAACATACGCACAAACTGAGAGTCATTAAAAAAATTATCTAAAAAAAAACCGAAATCAATTTGATTTCGGTTTTTTTTTAGATATTATGAGTAATTTACATTCCTCTCATTTTTTTATAGATAGGTCTTAGCACGTCTGCTTTTTCTTCCATTCTTAAAATATCATAAATATTCAAAAGAGACTTTACTGTATCTGGAGAACGCTTAATATTATCTGCTTTTTCTAGGAAAGGTAATGCTTTTCTGTATAACTCTTTTTGCTTTCCTTGCAATTCGTCATACTTCTTAAAATTAGATAAGTTTTCGTTCATTTCGTTTACAATCGCTTGTTCACCAGACAAAATTGCCACCGCTAAATTCATGTAAGCATCTCCATACTCAGGGTCTAACTCAATAGCTTTCTTATAATATGAAATGGCCTCCTCTGTTTTTTCTTCATTTTGATTTACAACTCCTAGGTTAAAGAAAAGTGTAGGGTTTTTTGGATCTAATTCTATAGCTTGCTCCATTAAAGCACCAAACTTCTCCATATCCTCTAGTTTTATATACAATTGCGCTTCATTTAACAGTAAGTTTAAATCTTTTGGATTAGATTTTCTTGCCTCTTTGATAGCAACAATTGCCTCTTCTGTTTTTCCTTGTGCAATTAAAATATAGCCGATATTTTTTACAATATCTGACTTTTTAGAAGGTGTAGGTACATTTTCTGGTGTAATGTAATCTCCAGACTTTACCATTAAATCTCTTTGTGTTTTACCTCCTAAATTTTCTTGAGCACCAGTTTCTTTATTAGTAGCCATATACTGCAGAGTAATTCCTGTATACCCTAACGCTAATAATTTGTTGTAATATTCTAAAGAAGTGTCATAATCTTTATTTAAAGATGCACTTACAGCTGCGTTATATAAAAATGAGGTATCTGTTGGACTTAACTTATACGTCAAATAAAAGTTTTCTGTAGCTATTTTGTAATCTTTTGTTTCATTATAGGCAGTTATGGCTTTTTCTGATACAAACTGAGTAAGCTCCATTACCTTTGTTTTTGCGGCTGAACTGTATTTAGACGTTTTAGTTTCTTGTTCATAATCAAATAAACTGTTGTAGGCAGCTACAGCTTTTTCCACATTTGTTTTACCATATACTTGCCCTTTTAAGAAATAATATTTGGCTTTGTATTTTGCTTCCATGGTATCTTCCATGCTTTCTATAGACTGAATTGCTGTTCTTGCAGTAGCTACATCATTCTTTTTTAATGCTTTTTCTGCAATTTTTAATTCGTCTTTTTGCGCTGACATACCCATTGTCATTAATCCTAAAGAAAGCGCTACTAATTGTTTTTTCATTGTTATTCTAAATTTGATTTATTTTTCCTCTTGGTGTTCACTTGTATTATTGTCAATATCTGTGCCATCTTTTGTTTCTTCTAAAGATTCGTCTTCAGTTTCTTCCTCATGAACCACTTTTGCAACAGCAGCAATACTGTCATCGTCTTTAATATTAATTAAACGAACTCCTTGTGTTGCACGCCCCATAACTCTTAAATCTTCTACAGCCATTCTTATGACTAAACCAGATTTATTAATAATCATTAAATCATTAGAATCATCTACATTTTTAATGGCTACTAAGTTTCCAGTTTTCTCTGAGATGTTTAATGTTTTTACACCTTTACCACCTCTGTTTGTAATTCTATAATCTTCTAGGCTAGATCTTTTACCATATCCTTTTTCAGAAACCACAAGAATATTACTTTCCATGTCATTTACAGCTACCATTCCAATTACCTCATCATTTTCATGTTGTAAAGTAATTCCTCTAACACCAGAAGCTGTTCTACCCATTGGTCTTGTTTTAGCTTCTTCAAATCGGATTGACTTACCAGATGCCAAAGCAAGCATTACTTGACTATCTCCAGTAGTTAATTTTGCTTCTAAAAGTTCGTCACCTTCTTTAATCGTAATTGCGTTAATTCCGTTTGTTCTAGGACGAGAGTATTGCTCTAAAGAGGTCTTTTTAACCTGACCTTTTTTAGTAGCCATAATTACATAATGACTGTTAATATAATCCTCATCTTTTAAGTCTTGTGTAACTAAAAATGCTTTTACAGAATCGTCTTGTTCAATGTTAATTAAATTCTGCATTGCTCTACCCTTAGTGTTTTTACCTCCTTCAGGAATTTCATAAACACGCATCCAAAATACCTTTCCTTTCTGAGTAAAGAACATCATGTATTGATGGTTAGTACCAACAAATAAATGTTCTAAAAAGTCTTCATTCCTAGTAGTTGCTCCTTTTTGCCCTCTACCTCCTCTATTTTGAACCTTATATTCATCTAAATTGGTACGTTTTAAATACCCAGCATTAGAAATGGTAACCACTACTTTGGTATCTGGAATCATGTCCTCGATGCGCATATCCCCTCCTGCATACTCTATGATAGATCTTCTTTCGTCTCCATATTTTTCTTTGATATGCAACAACTCATCAGTAATAATTTGATAACGTCTTGGCTCGTTTGCTAAAATATCTTTTAAATCAGCAATAGTAAGCATAATATCATCGAATTCTGCTCTTAATTTATCTTGTTCTAAACCTGTTAATTGACGCAGACGCATTTCTACGATTGCTTTTGCCTGTATCTCAGTCAGTTCAAAACGCTTTATTAGGCTTTCTCTTGCTTCATCTGCATTAGAAGATGCTCTTATAATTTTAATTACTTCATCTATGTTATCAGATGCTATAATTAAACCCTCTAAGATATGTGCTCTTGCTTCTGCTTTCTTTAATTCATATTTTGTTCTTCGAACAACTACTTCGTGTCTATGTTCTACAAAGTAATGAATGAGTTGTTTTAGATTTAATTGTTCTGGTCTGCCATTTACCAAAGCAATATTATTTACACTAAAAGAAGTTTGTAATTGCGTATATTTATATAACTTATTTAAAACAATATTAGGAATGGCGTCTCTTTTTAATATATAAACGATACGCATACCGTTTCTATCAGACTCATCGCGAATATTTGCAATACCAGAAATCTTCTTTTCATTCACCAAGTCTGCAGTCTTTTTTATCATGTCTGCTTTATTCACTTGGTAAGGTATTTCAGTAACAATAATACACTCACGCCCTTTTACTTCTTCGATTACAGCTTTTGCACGCATTACAATACGTCCACGACCTGTATGAAAAGCATCTCTTACACCATCATAACCATAAATAATACCACCCGTTGGAAAATCAGGCGCAGTTACATGTTGCATTAGTTCATCAATCTCAATATCTCTGTTTTCTATATAAGCAACAGTTCCATTTATAACTTCTGTCAAGTTATGTGGCGCCATATTTGTAGCCATACCTACTGCTATACCAGAAGCTCCATTTACCAATAAATTAGGTATACGAGTTGGTAATACAATTGGTTCTTGTAAAGTATCATCAAAATTTAAAGAATGATCTACAGTATCTTTATCAATATCAGCTAACATATCTTCTGATATTTTTTGCATTCTAACCTCTGTATAACGCATTGCAGCAGGAGAATCCCCATCAACAGAACCAAAGTTTCCTTGCCCATCAACCATCATGTAACGCTGGCTCCAACTTTGTGCCATACGTACCATAGAGTCATACACAGAAGTATCTCCATGAGGATGATACTTACCTAAAACCTCACCTACAATTCTTGCCGATTTTTTATACGCTCCAGTGGCTTTAATTCCCAACTCATGCATTCCATATAATACTCTTCTATGAACAGGTTTTAACCCATCTCTTACATCTGGTAATGCTCTAGATACAATTACAGACATTGAGTAATCAATGTATGCAGACTTCATTTGTTCTTCAATGTTAATTGGAATTAACTTTTCGCCTTCTGCCATATATATTATTTTTTGATTTAATAAAAAATTTAAAACAAGGCAAGATACAGTTTCTATAGGTCTCTGCAAAGATTTTAAGCATTCTAAACCTCTTTAGTTATCAACATTTTTTGATAATTTTTAACAGTATTATATTTGTTTGATTTCCAATTGTTTTCTACCTTGTAAGAGTAGTCAAACTGTCAGTTTTTAACCATTGGCATCTTTTTTGTAATATTCATTAAAAAAAGGACTAAATTTACAAAACATCAATTTTTAGATAGAAAGAAATATGGACGATAATTTTTCACCAAAAGTTAGAGATGTAATCACTTTTAGTAAAGAAGAGGCCCTACGATTAGGCCACGAATTTATTGGAACTGAGCACCTTTTACTAGGTTTAATAAGAAAAGGAGAAGGTAAGGCTATAGAGATATTAACAGCTTTTGATGTTGACTTAACTTTACTAAGAAAAAAATTAGAACAGTTAAACCCTGCCAACCCCACTTTTTTAGAAGATACAAACAAACCAAGTCTTCGATTAACGAGGCAAGCCGAAAAGGCACTTAAAACCACTTTTTTAGAGGCAAAACTGTACCAAAGTGAAGCAATAGATACCGCACATCTTTTGCTATGTGTGTTAAGAAACGAAAATGACCCTACAACAAAGCTTATTCAGAAGTATCATGTTAATTATGACGAAGCCAAAGCGCTTTATAAACAGTTGCATGTAGATGAACTAGACGATGATTTGCCTACAAACCCGATTGCAGAAACATCATCAGATGATGAGTACGCGTCAGAAAAATCGAATCCATTTGAGCAGTCTCAGAAAAGTAAAACAACAAAGAAGTCAAAAACTCCTGTGTTAGATAATTTTGGAAGAGACCTTACAGATTTAGCAGAAAAAGGAAAATTAGATCCAGTTGTTGGTCGTCAAAAAGAAATAGAACGAGTATCTCAAATTTTAAGTCGTAGAAAGAAAAATAATCCGATGCTAATTGGAGAACCTGGAGTTGGTAAATCTGCCATAGCTGAAGGTTTAGCTTTACGAATTGTAGATCGAAAAGTATCTCGTATTCTATTTGACAAACGAATTGTTTCCCTAGACTTAGCTAGCTTGGTGGCTGGTACAAAATACAGAGGGCAATTTGAAGAGCGTATGAAAGCGCTTATGAACGAATTAGAGAAAAATGATGATATTATTTTATTCATTGATGAAATTCATACGATTGTTGGTGCTGGAGGTGCTACAGGCTCTCTAGATGCCTCTAACATGCTAAAACCAGCATTAGCAAGAGGTGAAATACAGTGTATTGGAGCAACTACATTAGATGAGTTTAGAACAAATATCGAAAAAGACGGAGCTTTAGAACGTCGTTTTCAAAAAGTAATCGTAGATCCAACTTCAGTAGAGGAAACAATACAAATATTACAAAATATTAAAAACAAATATGAAGAACATCATAATGTAAACTTCACAGACAATGCTATTGAAGCATGTGTTAAGTTAACCAATAGATATATGACTGACAGGTATTTACCTGACAAAGCTATAGATGCCTTAGATGAGGCCGGATCTCGCATTCATATCACTAATATTGTGGTACCTCAACAAGTATTAGAATTAGAAACGCAATTGGAATTAATTAGGGCTAATAAAACAAAAGCAGTTAACGGACAAAAATATGAAGAGGCCGCTAAATTAAGAGATGATGAAAAAAATATTGAAGCTGCCTTAAATTCTGCACAAAAACAATGGGAAGATGATTCTAAATTAAATAGAGAAATTGTTACCGAAGATAATGTTGCAGAGGTTGTTTCAATGATGACAGGTATTCCTGTAAATAGAGTTGCTGAAGCAGAGAGTCATAAGCTATATGAATTACCTTCTTTAATTAAAGGAAAGGTTATTGGACAAGATGAGGCTGTTACTAAAGTCGTAAAAGCAATTCAAAGAAATAGAGTGGGCCTTAAGGATCCAAACAAACCAATTGGATCATTTATATTTTTAGGACAAACAGGTGTTGGTAAAACACAATTAGCCAAAATATTGGCTCGTGAATTATTTGATTCAGATGATTCTTTAATCAGAATAGACATGAGCGAGTATATGGAGAAATTTGCCATTTCTAGATTAATTGGAGCTCCTCCAGGATACGTTGGTTACGAAGAAGGTGGTCAATTAACAGAAAAGGTTCGCAGAAAACCATATGCCGTAATTCTGTTAGATGAAATCGAAAAAGCACATCCAGATGTGTTTAATATGCTCTTACAGATACTAGATGATGGTCATATTACAGATAGCTTAGGTAGAAAAATCGATTTTAGAAATACGATCATAATTATGACATCTAACATAGGTGCCCGTCAATTAAAAGATTTTGGTGGAGGTGTTGGTTTTGGTACAAGTTCAAAGAAAGAGCAAGCAGATGCGCATGCAAAATCTGTTATTGAAGGTGCTTTAAAAAAATCATTTGCCCCTGAGTTTTTAAATAGAATAGATGACGTAATTGTATTTAATGCACTAGAAAGAGCAGATATTCATTCTATAATTGATATTGAGTTAGATAAGTTGTTACTAAGAATTTCTGATTTAGGCTATACCTTAAAGCTAAGCGATAAAGCAAAAGATTATATAGCAAACAAAGGTTTTGATAAAAAATATGGAGCAAGGCCTCTTAAAAGAGCAATACAGAAATACATTGAAGATGCCCTGGCTGAAGAAATTGTAAACTCAAAATTAAATGAAGGAGATACCATTGTTATGGATTTTGATGAAGAGAAGGATGAGTTGACCATAAAAATCAAAAAGAAGAAAAAGCTTCCTGAAACAAAAACAGAGCTTTAATTTAAAAATAATAAAAAATCCCAAACTTTAAAATTTGGGATTTTTTTTATGCCTGACCAGTTGGTCCAAAATTCATAGGAATTGGTGGCTGTTCATAATCTTTAATATCTCCATGTTGCTGCTCAAACTTTTTAATATTATCTGCTAAAGCTTTAGATAATCGTTTGGCATGTTGAGGCGTTAAAATTATTCTAGACTTTACTTTTGCTTTAGGCACACCTGGCATTATATTGATAAAATCTACAATAAATTCTGAGATTGAATGATTTATAATAGCTAAATTAGAGTAAGTTCCTTCCGCTACTTCTTGGCCTAATTCTATATTTAATTGACCCTCTTTATTTTTATTTTCTTCCATTAGTTTTAATTATTTGAATAAAAATACAAAAAATAAAAAAGTTGAATTGAATACTGTAAGGTTTTACAATAAACAATTCAACTTTAAATTTATGAAACGTGTGTACGTTTTATATTAGAAACTTTGTTCTATTTCATCTTTTGGTCCAACAATTACTTTGTCATATGATCTCATTCCTGTACCTGCTGGTATTTTCTTACCTACAATTACATTCTCTTTTAATCCTTCTAAAGTATCTATTTTACCATTAACAGCTGCCTCATTTAATACTTTTGTAGTTTCTTGGAAAGAAGCTGCAGAAATAAATGATTTAGTTTGTAATGATGCTCTTGTTATACCTTGTAATACTTGTTCTGCTGTCGCAGGTCTTGCATCTCTAGCTACAACTAAGTTACTGTCGTTCCTTTTTAATAAAGAATTTTCATCTCTTAATTGACGTGCAGAAATAATTTGACCTGGTTTTAGGTTTTCAGAATCTCCAGCATCTTCAACAACTTTCATTCCGTAAATTGCATCGTTTTCTATAATAAAATCATTTTTATGAATCAGTTGGTTCTCTAAGAATAGAGTATCTCCTGAATCTATAATTTTAACTTTACGCATCATTTGACGGACAACAACTTCAAAATGTTTGTCGTTAATTTTTACACCTTGTAAACGGTACACTTCTTGTATTTCATTTACTAAGTATTCTTGTACTGCAGATGGTCCTTTAATTCTTAAAATATCAGAAGGTGTAGTTGCACCATCAGATAATGGCATACCAGCTTTAATAAAGTCATTTTCTTGAACTAAAATCTGATTAGAAAGCTTTACTAAATACTTACTAATATCTCCAGTCTTAGACTCAACAATAATTTCTCTATTACCTCTTTTAATTTTTCCAAAAGAAACAACACCATCAATTTCTGAAACTACAGATGGGTTAGAAGGATTACGTGCTTCAAATAATTCTGTTACACGTGGTAAACCTCCTGTAATATCACCTGCTTTACCAGATTTTCTTGGAATTTTTACTAATGTTTTTCCACTTTCAACAACATCTCCATTATCTACCATTAAGTGTGCACCTACTGGTAAACTATAAGAACGTAATGTATTACCATCATTATCCTCAATTATTAAAGAAGCAATGATTTTTTTGTTCTTAGAATCCGTAATTACTTTTTCTTGGAAACCAGTTTGTTCATCAATTTCTACAGCATAGTTCATACCTTGCTCTAAATTGTCGAACTTCACTTTACCAGCAAATTCAGAAACAATTACACCGTTAAATGGATCCCATTGTACAATAACATCTCCTTTTTTAATTGACTTTCTATCTTTATCAAAAATGATAGAACCATAAGGTAAAATATTTGTACTCTGAGTAATATCTGTTTTCTTATCAATAATTTTAATTTCAGCAGTTCTTGAAATTACGATATCTACTTCTTTACCATCATTGTCTTTACCAACTACAGTTCTTAAATCATCGATAACTACTTTACCATCAAATTTAGCAACTAGCTTATTTTCTTCAGAAATGTTTCCGGCAACTCCACCAACGTGGAATGTACGTAATGTTAACTGTGTACCTGGCTCACCAATAGATTGTGCTGCAATTACACCAACAGCCTCCCCAATTTGTACTTTATTACGTGTAGATAAACTTAACCCGTAACATTTTGCACATATACCTCTAGAAGATTCACAAGTTAATGCAGATCTTACTTCTACAGAATCAATACCTGATGCTTGAACAGCGTCAGCTAATTGAGAAGTAATTGATTGATTTGCTTCTAATAAAAGTTCTTCTGTAACTGGATGATATACGTTATTTAAAGAAATACGCCCTTCTATTCTATCTGATAGAGATTCAACAATCTCATCGTTTTTCTTTAATGGAGTAACTTCTAACCCTCTTAATGTACCACAATCTTCTTCGTTAATAATAACGTCTTGAGAAACATCGACTAATCTACGTGTTAAATAACCAGCATCTGCCGTTTTTAAAGCGGTATCTGCTAATCCTTTACGAGCACCGTGAGTTGAGATAAAGTATTCAAGAATTGATAATCCTTCTTTAAAGTTAGAAAGAATTGGATTCTCGATAATCTCTCCACCACCAGCGGTAGATTTTTTAGGTTTTGCCATTAATCCACGCATACCAGTTAACTGACGAATCTGTTCTTTAGATCCACGAGCTCCAGAATCAAGCATCATAAATACTGAGTTGAAACCTTGTTGGTCTTCACGTAAATTTTTCATTGATAATTCAGTTAATCTGTTGTTGGTAGAACCCCAAACATCAATTACCTGATTATAACGCTCTTTTTGCGTTAACATACCCATATTATAGTTTCCTACAATACCATCTACTTCTTTGTTTGCTTCATCAATCATAGATTGCTTTTCTTTAGGGATAATGATATCACCTAATGAGAAAGATAATCCACCTTGGAATGCAAACTTATAACCCATATTCTTAATTTCATCTAAGAAAGCACCTGTTGTAGGGATATCTGTAGCTTTTAAAATACCACCGATAATTCCACGTAAGTTTTTCTTAGTTAAAACCTCATTAATATACCCAGCTGCAGCAGGAACTTTTTCATTAAATAAAACTCTACCTACTGTAGTTTTAATAATTTTAGTTACCTGTTCTCCGTTTTCATCAATATCTTGAGTTCTAACGTTTATAGATGCATTTAAGTCTACTTTTTCTTCATTAAAAGCTATCGTAACTTCTTCTGGAGAATAGAAAGTTAATCCTTCTCCTTTAATTGGCACTTCTGGAGTAGAGATTCTTTCTTTTGTCATGTAATATAATCCAAGTACCATATCCTGAGAAGGTACAGTAACTGGAGCACCATTTGCAGGATTTAAGATATTATGAGAAGCTAACATTAATAGTTGTGCTTCTAAAATAGCTTCTGGTCCTAATGGTAAGTGAACAGCCATTTGATCTCCATCAAAATCCGCATTAAATGCAGAACATGCTAATGGATGTAATTGTATTGCTTTACCCTCAATTAATTTTGGTTGAAAAGCCTGAATACCTAATCTGTGTAAAGTAGGAGCCCTGTTTAATAAAACTGGATGACCTTTAATTACATTTTCTAAGATATCCCAAACAACTGGTTCTTTTCTATCAATTATTTTCTTAGCAGATTTTACTGTTTTTACAATTCCTCTTTCAATTAATTTTCTAATTACAAAAGGTTTGTATAGTTCAGCTGCCATATCTTTTGGCAATCCACATTCAGATAATTTCATTTCTGGTCCAACAACAATTACAGAACGTGCAGAATAATCAACACGCTTTCCTAATAAATTCTGACGGAAACGTCCTTGTTTACCTTTTAATGAATCTGATAAAGATTTTAAAGGTCTGTTAGATTCTGTTTT
>JBDNBB010000162.1:0-22286 GCA_039768135.1 Polaribacter sp. | reverse complement strand
TATTGCTCTTTGTTTATATAAAGGTTTGTTAAATTTATTAACAATATAACTCTATTCTTTATTTAATTCTTAATTTTATTGCTACTTAAATTCAAATCAATACAAATGAAAAAAATCTATTTACTAGTTTTTTCTTTATTCTTTGTTGCAACTTCAAGTATTGCTCAAGAACAGAAAGAAAAGAAAAAAACACAACAGGGTCATACTGATCAAAACAAATTTAGACAACTAAAAGATGTTTTAGCAACTCCTAATGACCAGCATACTGCTTCAGGTGCACCAGGTCATCAATATTCACAGCAAAAGGTTGATTATGTAATGGATATTCGTTTAGATGAAGCGAATAATAAGATATATGGAAGTGAAGATATCACATATTATAACAACTCTAAAGATAACTTATCTTATTTATGGGTACAGTTAGATCAAAATATGAGAGCAGATGACTCTCAAACTCCATTAGCAAAATCAAATTCGGCTGCTGCATTTATATCTACAGAAAACTTTAAATCTGAATATATGGGTGACGGAAAAGGATTTGGATTTAACATTGAGAGTGTTACAACTAACGGAAAGCAGTTATCTCATTTTATAAACAGAACAATGATGCGTATTAATCTTCCTAAAGCATTAGCTCCAGGAGAGAGTTTTGACTTTAGCATCGTATGGAATTATAAAATTAACGATATCAATAAAGATGGTGGTCGTTCAGGGTTAGAATCTTTTAAAGATGGCAATAACAATTATACTATTGCACAGTTTTTCCCTAGACTAGCTGTTTACAATAATGTAGAAGGTTGGCAAAATATGCAATTCTGGGGTAGATCTGAGTTTGCTTTAGAGTTTGGAGATTACGAAGTAAATTTAACAGTTCCAGCAGATCATATTGTAGAAGCAACAGGTACTTTACAAAACGAAAAAGAAGTGTTAAGTAGAACACAACGTAAACGTTTTGAACAAGCAAGAAAAAGTTTTGACAACCCAGTAGTTATTGTTACACAAGAAGAAGCAGAAAAAAATGAAAAAGGGAGAGCTACAGGAACAAAAACTTGGAAATTTAAAGCTCAAAAAGTAAGAGATTTCGCTTTTGCAACTTCTAGAAAATATATTTGGGATGCAATGGCAGTGAATGTTAATGGTAAAACTGTAATGGCAACTTCTTTATATCCAAAAGAAGGAAACCCTTTATGGGAAGAACATTCAACAAGAGCAGTAGCTACAACATTAGTTGAATATTCAAAATTAACATTCGATTACCCTTATCCAAAAGCAGTGTCTGTTCATTCAGAAAGACAAGGAATGGAATATCCTATGATTTGTTTTAATTTTGGGCGTCCAAATCCTGATGGAACCTACTCAGATAGAACAAAAAAAGGAATGATTGGAGTTATTGTTCATGAAGTTGGTCATAATTTCTTTCCAATGATTGTAAATTCTGACGAAAGACAGTGGACATGGATGGATGAAGGTTTAAACTCTTTTGTAGAAATTCTAGCAGAAGATGTTTATGATGCTGAGTTATTTGCATCTAATCCTGCAAAAGATATTACAAGATATATGGGTGGAGATCAATCTAACATCTCTCCTATTATGTCTCAAGGAGATTACGTAAAACAATTTGGACCAAATGCATATTCTAAACCAGCGGCTGGTTTATATATGCTTCGTAAAACCATTATGGGACCAGAGTTGTTTGACCATGCCTTTAGAACCTATTCACAAAGATGGATGTTTAAACACCCAACGCCTGAAGATTTCTTTAGATCAATGGAAGATGCATCTGGGATGGATTTAGATTGGTTTTGGAGAGGTTGGTTCTACACAACTGATGTAACAGATATAGGTATTAAAGAAGTAAAGCCTTTATATCTTACAGATAAGCCAAATGCTAGATTAGCTAAACTTAAAGAACAATACAAACAATATTTTGATAGTTTAGGAGACTTAGTTTACATTACAGACAAAAAAGAGGATGCAAATCCTAATGCAATGGATAATTACGCAGGTGGTAAAGAAGTACCATCTTATATTTACTCTGTGGAATTTGAAAAACCTGGTGGTTTAGTTATGCCACTAATAGTAGAGTTAACCTATGCAGATGGAAGTACAAAAAGAGAAACTTTTCCTGCTCAAATTTGGATGAAAGATGACAATACTGTTAAAAGAGTATTCTCTTCTACACAAGAAATTAAAAGTATTAAAGTAGATCCGGATATGGAAACTGCTGATGTAGACACTTCTAACAACAGTTGGCCAAAACCAGAAACTGATAAGTTTGATCAGTTTAAAAATAAAATTAAAAGTTAAATTCTTTTACTATTGTTTAAAAAAGCCTCGCATTTGCGAGGCTTTTTTAAACATACTAACCTTCACCTTCAGGTAGGTTTACCTCAAAATCTTCATTGTCTTGAAAAAAATCCTCATCATCTGAATATTCTTCCATAGCCTCTTGTAACTTAATGCTAATTTTAATCAGATAATTGGTTGTTAATGTTTTTACTTCTATAGCTTTAATTGTTTCTCCTCTAGCATTTTTAAAAGAAATAATATCTTCATAGTCATAACCTCCAGGGTATTTATCAATTAATAAATCTAATAGCTCCTTAGTTAATTTTTCATAGGCAACAATTACTCTTTTCATAGGCTTTACATTTCTAATAAATAAGCAAATATTAAAGGAGCTACAATGGTAGCATCACTCTCTATAATAAATTTTGGTGTATCTATACCTAATTTACCCCAAGTAATTTTTTCGTTAGGAACCGCGCCAGAATAAGACCCATAACTCGTTGTTGAATCTGAAATTTGACAAAAATAACTCCAAAAAGGGGTATCTATTCTTTCCATATCTTGATATAACATAGGAACAACACAAATTGGGAAATCTCCTGCAATACCGCCTCCAATTTGAAAAAAACCAATTCCATTTTTAGAATTATTGGTATACCAATCAGATAAAAAGGTCATATATTCTATTCCTGATTTTATGGTGCTAGCTACTAGTTCTCCTTTTAAAACATAAGAAGCAAATATATTTCCCATGGTAGAGTCTTCCCAACCAGGAACAACCATTGGTAAGTTTTTTTCTGCAGCTGCATACATCCAGGAATCTTTAATATCGATTTCATAATATTGTTCTAAAACTCCAGATAACAATAATTTGTACATATATTCGTGGGGTAAATAACGTTTACCACTAGCTTCTGCATCTTTCCAAATTTTTACAATGTGATCTTGTATTCTTCTAAAAGCTTCTTCTTCTGGAATACAGGTATCCGTTACTCTGTTTAAACCTTTTTCTAATAAACTCCATTCGTCTTGTGGGGTTAAATCTCTATAATTTGGTACTCTTTTGTAATGAGAATGTGCAACTAAATTCATAATATCTTCTTCCAAATTTGCACCTGTGCAAGAAATAATATGCACTTTATCTTTACGAATCATTTCTGCAAAAATTTTACCTAATTCTGCTGTACTCATAGCTCCTGCTAAAGAGACTAGCATTTTAGAGCCTTTATTTAATTGTGTTTCATACCCTTTTGCTGCATCTACCAAAGAAGCCGCATTAAAGTGTAAAAAGTATTTTTCTATAAAATTTGTAATCGGTTTTTTCATTTTTTTTTACTTTGTTGAAATAAGTTTCTAAATTGTTATCGATACAATTTTTCGAAAATGAAAAATCACTCGAACTGAAATTTTGAATTATTTTTGTTTAGAAACTATATCTGTTTTTAAATTATTTTTTATAGTTTTTTAACTTCGAAGATATCTTTTCTTCTATCTTTTAAATTACGTACACTTCCAAATTGATTTAAATCTTTTAAGAGGTCTAAATCTACATCAGCAATTAAAATCATTTCTGTATTTGCAGTCGCTTCTGCTTTAATTCCATTTGCAGGAAAAGAGAAATCACAAGGAGTAAATACCATAGATTGTGCATACTGAATGTCCATATTATTTACCTTTGGTAAATTACCAACACTTCCTGCAATAGCAACATAACACTCGTTTTCAATTGCTCTTGCTTGCGCACAATATCTTACTCTAGAATATCCATTTTGTGTGTCTGTTAAAAAAGGAATAAACAAAATATCCATACCTTCTTCTGCTAGGATTCTACTGAGTTCTGGAAACTCAGAATCATAACAAATTAACACACCAATTTTTCCACAATCTGTATCAAAAGTTTTTAGCTTATGTCCACCTTGCATTCCCCAAACTTTTGCTTCATCTGGAGTAACATGTAATTTTTCATAGCGTTCTGTAGTACCATCTCTTTTACAGATATAACCTACATTATACAACAAACTGTTTTTCATTTCTGGCATACTACCAGTAATGATATTAATGTTGTATGAAATTGCCAATTCAGAAAACTTTTGAACAATTATTGGTGTATATTTTGCTAGTTCTCTAATAGCCTCTGATTCTGGTAAATGATTATTATCTGCCATTAAAGGGGCATTAAAAAACTCTGGAAACAATGCAAAATCTGATCTGTAAGCAGCTACTGCATCAACAAAATATTCAGCTTGTTGCAATAACTCCTCTAGGTCTTTGTATAAGCGCATTTGCCATTGAATCAATCCTAAACGAACTACTTTTTTCTTAGTTACTGCATTTATTGATTTTTTTTGATAGTAAATATTATCCCATTCTAATAAAACTGCGAATTCTCCAGAATTAAAATCGCCCTCCAAATAACCTTTTAAAATTTTTGAAGGATGAAAATCATTAGAAATTTGAAAATTTAAAACAGGATCTTGAATTTCTTTACGTTTTACTTTCTCAATATATTCTTTAGGTGATAAATTTGCTGCATATTTATGATAATTAGGAATTCTACCTCCAAAAACAATCCCTTTTAAATTTAGTTTCTCTGTAAGTTCTTTTCGATAATCATACAATCTTCTTCCCAATCGTAGACCTCTATATTCTTTTTTAATAAAAATGTCAATGCCATATAAAACGTTTCCATTTTCATCGTGAGTACTAAATGTATAGTTACCTGTAATGTTTTCATATGTATGAGAATCATCAAACTTATTATAATCTACTGTTATTGATAATGCACAACCAGCCAACTCTCCATTTATCTTAATTACAACCTGACCTTCAGGGAATTTATCTATTAATGATTTAATTTGATTTTCTTTCCAATACGTATCAGGCATACTAGAATATGCTTGAATCATTGCAACTTTTAACGCTTTATAATCATCTAAAGTTAAATACTGTAACTCTATGTTTTCTATATTCTGAATTTTCATTATATCTAGCTAAAAGTCATCATCGTCTTTAAATTTTGACAATTTGCTGAAAGAAGATTTATTTTCATACTCTACATTAAAATCAAAAGAATCGTCGTTAGAAGAAAATTTATAGCTCAACATTTTATAAAATAATTTAGCTGCCAAATAATCTGAAGATTTATCATTTTCATTTGGGCAAAGTTCTACCATATCAAAACCTACCACATTTCGTTGTTCAAAAACAGACTTTAAGAATTCCAAGGTTTCGTAATAAAACAAGCCACCAGGCTCTGGAGTTCCTGTTGATGGCATAATTGAAGGGTCTAATGCATCTAAATCAAACGTAATAAAAACATTTTCTGTAAGTTGATCTATTACATCTTCTATCCAATCTTCATTTACACTCATATCATGTGCAAAAAATACTTTGTCTAAATTCATATTTCTTTTCTCAGAAATATCCATACTTCTAATACCAACTTGTATTAAATTAGTAGTTGTATTTGCTTCATATACAGCACAAGCATGATTGTATTGAGAACCATTATATTCTTTTCTTAAATCTGCATGTGCATCAATGTGTAAAACTGTTAAATTATTAAAACACTCGTTAAAAGCTCTAATTGTTCCTATTGAAATTGAGTGCTCTCCTCCAACAACAGTTACGAACTTATTTTTGTTGATATACTTTTTTGTTTCTTCGTGTACTTTATGTACTAACGCTTCAGCAGAGGAATTTTCTGTTATTTCTGGTGCTAAATAAACACCTTCTTTATATACTTCTGTATTAGTTTCAATATCATATAACTCCATATTTTCTGAAGCATCTAAAAATGCTTTTGGCCCTTTATCTGCGCCTTTTTGCCATGTACTTGTTCCATCAAAAGGAACAGGTAGAAGTACTATTTTTGCTGTTGCTAAGTTTCCAAATTCTTCTGGAATTCCTGCATATGTTATGTTCGTCTTCATTTATTTTTTATTAATATCCTAGAATAGATAAAAGTTCACTACTTTTTTGTTGCTCTTTAAAGAGCGTAATTTTAAATTGTCCATTAGTGTCTTTATCAATAATTAAGTGTTTTGGATGTGGAATTAGACAATGCTGTAAGCCTCCAAATCCGCCAATTGATTCTTGATAAGCTCCTATATTAAAAAAACCGATATAGAGTGGATTATCTTTTTCATAGACGGGTAAATATATACCATTGATGTGCTGTTCAGAATTGTAATAATCATCACTATCACAAGTTAGACCTCCTAATAATACACGTTCATATTTATGATTCCATTTATTGATAGGTAGCATAATAAAACGTTTGTTTATTGCCCAAGAATCTGGTAAAGTGGTAATAAAAGATGAATTAATCATATTCCAACGTTCTCTATCGTTTTGCTTTTTTTGATATAAAATTTCATAAATAGCAGCTCCAGACTCACCTACTGTAAAACTCCCAAACTCTGTGAATATATTTGGTACATCTACACCAGCTTCATTACAAGCTTGATTGATTTGATTAATAATTTCATCAATCATATATTCATAGTTATAATCAAAACCTAAGGAGTTTTTTATAGGAAAGCCTCCTCCTATGTTTAAGCTGTCTAAAGTTGGGCATTTTCGTTTTAGATTAATGTACACATTTAAACATTTCATTAGTTCATTCCAATAATATGCATTGTCTTTAATCCCTGTATTGATAAAAAAATGAAGCATTTTTAAATCAACTTGTTTATTTGCTGCAATTTCTTTTTCATAAAAAGGCACAATATTTTTGTAGCCCACGCCTAATCTAGATGTATAAAATTCAAACTTAGGTTCTTCTTCAGATGCAATACGAATACCGACTTTAAATTTCTTTGATGTTTCTTTGGTTAATAAATTTAATTCTTCATAATTGTCAATAACTGGGATACAATTCTTATGGCCTGAATTTATAAGTTCTGTAATATTTTTTATATACTGATCTCTCTTAAAGCCATTACAAATAACATAAGTAGTATCTTTTATTTTACCTTCTAATTTAAGTTTCTTTACAATATCAATATCAAATGCAGAAGATGTTTCAATATGAATTTCATTTTTTAAAGCTTCATATAATATGTGTTTAAAATGAGCGCTTTTTGTACAATAACTATAAAAATAATTTCCTTTATAGTTGTGTTTTTTTATACTATTATTAAACCAACCTTTTGCTTTTTGTATATTTTCTGAAATTTTAGGCAAATAGGTAAACTTTAATGGAGCGCCATATTTTTCTGCTAATTCCATTAAGTTAATACCATGCCAAAAAAGCTTATGATTAATTGTTTTGAATTCTTCTTGAGGAAAATCGAAGGTTTGTTCGATTAAGTCTATATATTTAGTGTTCACTTTTTTTATTTAAAATTAATGTAACAGAGTACTTACCTGTTATTAAAATCGTTAAGATTTAAAACAAGTAAAACATTTAAAAAAAAAAGATAATCACTGTAATATTTGCAAGTAAACTACGTGTAGCTTTAAAATAAGCAGTAAGATGGTAATGAAAGTAAGCGGAGAAACCTTAATTTTTTCGTTGCATTTCCAAAATGCATCAAGACTATTTATCATCTCCTGTAAATAATCTTTGCCGAAATAAGTTAAACGTAACATTTGACCTTTAAAAGCAAATCAAATGTAAATTATTTTTTAATACAAAAAACAAATAAAAAAAATATTTTAAAAAAAAAGAGCAGTAATATATAACTGCTCTTAATTTTTTATTCTTCTATTGGTAAATGACCAAATATTTTTTCATAATCTCTATCAAAATTTTCTCTTAAATAAGAATTTAATTTTTTCCTGTAGTCGTCTTTTAACCAAGTTACAAAGTTATGCGTACTTTTAGAAATGCATTTTGCATATCTATTTATTCTATCATCTATCTCCTCTCCTAGCATTTTTGCTAAAATTAAAGCGTCAAAAACATCTTCGCTGTTTTCAATACACATTTTAGCATGATGAACTATCGACTTCTCTAGAACTCTTTTCGAAGATTCTCCTGCACGAATAGTATCAATATATACAGCTTTCATATCAAAATAGGTGTCTTTAGACTTTGCAAATTCTTTCTTAACATCTGCTGGTAACTCGTATCTAAAAGTACTCTCTATCTCTTCATCAGAAAGAATTGCATTTAGATAATAGTCTGGCGCTCTGAACATCTTTTGCCAATCTAAATCAGCACCCCAAGGTCCAAACCTATAAAAATTGTTTCCTAAATCTACAACATCAAAAGTGTTCTTATTATCAAAGATACGTGAACCACGACCAATCATTTGATAGTATAAAGTTAATGACTTTGTTGCTCTATTAAGAATTATAGCCTCTATACTTGGTTCATCAAAACCTGTTGTTAATATACTTACTGAAGTTATGATTGCATTAGGGGTTTTATGAAACCATCGTAAAATTAATTCACGTTCTTTCTTTGTGTTCGTATTGTCTAAATGAGCAATAGGATAACCAGCCTTTTTAAAGGCATGAAATACTTGTATAGAAGTATTTATACCATTGTTAAAAATAAGTGTTTTTTTACCCTTTGCTGTTTCTTCGTATGCAGAAACTAACTTAGAAAGCATATCTGTATTGGTATATAAATCTTCAGAAGATTTCACAGTATAATCTCCGTTAGCACCAACTTCTAAAGAAGTTAAACCTACATTGTAAGAGTACATATTAGCTCTAGCTAAATAACCACTGTCTATTAAATCTTGTATAGATTCACCAACAAATAATTCTTGATAGTTCTCATACATTGGTAGTTTAATATTAGAACTAAGTGGTGTTGCAGTTACTCCTAAAATAAACGATTCACTAAAAAACTTAAATATTTTTGTAAATGAATTATAGTGCGCTTCATCTACAATTACTAAACCAATGTCAGAAATATCTAACTTTTCGTCATTTAATCGGTTTTTAAGTGTTTCTACCATAGCTACAAAACACTCAAACTCATGCTGATCATCTAGCTTTGCAGTAGAATTTATTATTTTATTTCTAACACCAAACTCCTTTAACATTTTAGAAGTTTGTTTGCTTAATTCTATTCTGTGAGTTAAAACTAAAACTTTCTTTTTAAACGTTTTTATGTAACGCCTTACAATTTCAGAAAAAATAACAGTTTTACCACCTCCAGTTGGTAATTGATATAGTAAATGATAATCTTTTGGTGCAGTCTCAAATCGTTGAAAGATTTCATGTAATGCATCTTTTTGATAACCATATAATTCCTTACCCACTATCTTATCTGAAGTACTGTTTTCTGCCAAAAGTTTAAAAATTTAGGATACAAAAGTAAGACTTAATTGAGGTTTAATGCAAGTTTAACTATACAAATCTTGCAAGATCTATTAAAGTAATATCATTATGAGACGTATTAAATACAGAAACACCGTTTTTTATAACTATTACTTGTGGAGATTGATGAGTTACTTCAAATGTTTCTGCTATTTGATTGGAAATATCTCTGTAATTTAAAAGATCTAGATAATACACTTTTAAATTATGATGTTCTTCTTTAAAAAGACCTTCAAATTGCTTAATAACCACTTTACTAATTCCACATCGTGTAGAATGTTTAAATAAAAATACCGATGCTTTAATAGAAAGTTGTTTAATATCTTCTAACTGAGAGGAACTTGTTAAAGGAATCCACTGAATGTTTTTTTTGTTTTCTTTTTCTGAACCCTCTTTAGAATTTCCAAATATTGTATTGAATATACCCATTGTATTTTTATTTTTTAATAAATACAAATATACAAACTTTAAACAGTCAAAAAGTCACAAATAGCAAGGGTTTTAAGACAAAATGACGCTATTAAAAAAAATGATATGAATGGTATTAAAATTGATTATTTAAATATGTAGCACAAACATAGATTAAAATGAATTTTAATAACTATACAACAAAATCACAAGAGACCATTCAAATGGCGCAACAAATTGCGCAAGGATTTAGTCATAATCAAATAGAAAACGAGCATATTTTTAAAGCTTTAATTCAAGTTGATGAAAATGTTTTACCTTTTTTGTTGAAAAAATTGAACATTAATCTAGATTTGATAACTCAAATTTTAGACAAGCAATTAGAAAGTTCACCAAAAGTTTCTGGTGCTGAGTTAATGTTATCTAGAGAGGCTGGAACAAGTTTAAATGAAGCATCTATTATTGCCAAAAGCATGAAAGATGATTATGTATCTATAGAACATTTAATTCTTGCCATTTTTAAATCTAAAAGTAAAATTGCTCAGATTTTAAAAGATCAAGGAGTTACTGAGAAGGATTTAAAAGCTGCAATAAAAGAATTAAGAAAAGGAGAACATGTTACTTCACAAAACCAAGAAGAAACCTATAACTCTCTTAACAAGTTTGCAAAAAATTTAAATCAGCTTGCGCAAGAAAACAAGCTAGACCCTGTAATTGGTAGAGATGAGGAAATTAGAAGATTACTTCAAATTTTGTCACGTAGAACAAAAAATAATCCAATTTTAGTTGGTGAACCTGGTACAGGTAAAACTGCAATTGCAGAAGGTTTAGCTCATAGAATTGTAGATGGTGATGTGCCTGAAAATCTAAAGAACAAATTAATTTTCTCTCTAGATATGGGCGCTTTAATTGCTGGTGCAAAATACAAAGGAGAGTTTGAAGAACGTTTAAAAGCAGTAATTAAAGAAGTAACAACTTCTGATGGCGACATCGTTTTATTTATTGATGAAATTCACACTCTAGTTGGTGCTGGAGGTGGACAAGGAGCAATGGATGCTGCCAATATTTTAAAACCAGCTTTAGCTCGAGGAGAATTGCGTGCAATTGGAGCTACTACCCTAGATGAATATCAAAAATATTTTGAAAAAGACAAAGCTTTAGAACGTAGATTTCAAAAAGTACAAGTAAATGAGCCAGATACAGAAAGTGCCATTTCTATACTTAGAGGAATTAAAGAAAAGTATGAAACGCATCATAAAGTTCGTATTAAAGATGAAGCAATTATTGGTGCTGTAGAATTATCTCAAAGATATATTACCAATCGATTTTTACCAGATAAAGCTATTGATTTAATGGATGAAGCTGCTTCTAAATTACGTATGGAAATAAACTCTAAACCAGAAGAATTAGATGTTTTAGACAGAAAAGTAATGCAGTTAGAGATTGAAATTGAAGCTATCAAACGTGAAAAAGATGAAATTAAACTAAAATCTTTACGATCTGACTTAGCTAATTTAAAAGAAGAACGTAATGAAATAAATGCAAAATGGAAATCTGAAAAAGAGGTTGTAGATAATATTCAGAATACCAAAGCAGCTATTGAAAATTTTAAATCTGAAGCAGAAAAAGCAGAACGTGAAGGAGATTATGGTAAAGTTGCTGAAATTAGATATGGCAAAATTAAAAATGCTCAAGAAGATTTAGAGGCTTATCAAAAGGTTTTACATGAAAATCAGAACGAAAAATCTCTAATTAAAGAAGAAGTTACTTTAGATGATATAGCAGAAGTTGTGGCAAAATGGACAGGAATTCCAGTAACTAAAATGATACAATCTGAGCGTGAAAAGTTGCTAAAACTAGAAGATCAGTTACATAAAAGAGTTGTAGGGCAAGAAGAAGCAATTGTAGCTATTTCTGATGCTGTTAGAAGATCTAAAGCAGGGTTACAAAACCCTAACAAACCAATTGGTAGTTTCTTATTTTTAGGTACTACTGGTGTTGGTAAAACAGAATTGGCAAAAGCATTAGCTGAATATTTATTTGATGATGAAAATGCCATGACAAGAATTGACATGAGTGAGTATCAAGAACGTCATTCTGTAAGTAGATTAGTCGGCGCTCCTCCAGGTTATGTGGGGTATGATGAAGGAGGACAATTAACTGAAGCTGTTAGAAGAAAACCGTATTCTGTAGTACTTTTGGATGAAATTGAAAAAGCGCATCCAGATACCTTTAACGTTTTGTTACAAGTTTTAGATGAAGGTAGATTAACAGACAATAAAGGACGAGTTGCAGATTTTAAAAATGCGATTATAATTATGACATCAAATATGGGAAGCCATATTATTCAAGAGAAATTCTCTGATCCTAAAGCAGATTTAGATGCTGTTACACAATTAGCAAAAATTGAAGTTTTAAGTTTATTGAAAAAATCTGTAAGGCCAGAGTTTTTAAATAGAATAGATGATGTAATTATGTTTACACCTTTAAGTAAGTTAGATATTTTTGAAATTGTTAAATTACAGATAACACAATTAAAGAAAATGATTGGCAAACAAGAAATCACATTAGATGCTACAGATGAGGCTATAAATCACCTTTCAAAAAAAGGATATCAACCTGAATTTGGTGCAAGACCTGTAAAAAGAGTAATTCAGAAAGAAGTACTAAATCAACTTTCTAAAGAAATACTTTCAGGTAAAATTACCACTGATAGTATTATTTTGTTAGATGCTTTTGATAGTAAATTAGTTTTTAGAAATCAATCTGATTTAATAAAGAACTAAGCTATTAAATAGTTAAATTACAAAAAGTGATGTTTAAAAAACATCACTTTCCTTTTTTAAGTATATTCGCATACTAACCTATCTATCATGAAGAATTTTTTTCTACTTTTTGTATTTACTTTTACTTTGTTAATCAGCTGTACAGCAGATGAAACAACCACTTACTACCTAATTCGTCATTCAGAAAAAGATAGAACAAATCCTAGAGATAGAAATCCTAATTTAAATATTGAAGGAGAAAAAAGAGCTCAAAGTTGGGCAGAATATTTTAAAGACACTCAAATTGATGCAGTATATTCTACCAACTATAATAGAACCATACAAACAGCTACACCAACTGCTTTTAGTAATAATTTAAAGGTAGCTATTTATAACCCTAACAATATGTATGATTCTGTTTTTCAGAAAAAAACTAAAGGAAAATCGGTTCTAGTAGTGGGGCATAGTAATACTACACCAGTGTTTGCTAATAAGATTTTAGATGAAGATAAATACGTAAATATGGCCGATGATGATAATGCTACACTATTTATCATTACTATTAAAGGAGATGAAATAAGTAGTGAAACTAAAAAAGTAAACTAATTTCAATTAAAATCAACTTCTATATCTTCTAGTATTATTTCAGACACCTTTACTAATTCACTGTTTTCAAAAGATTTATCTAAATTAATTAATTCGGTTTTTTTAGTAACAGGTTTATAATTATAATAATCTACAAAACGAATTCCTTTTACAAAGCGTTGCTCTTTTAAAGCGCGGAATCTTTTTCCTCCACCATTCGTTTCATAAGCATAAGCTAAATAATCAATAAGATAAGTTTTTTGATTAACCCAATAAATAAAAACATCATTAAAATCTTCCCCTCCTCCACTTTTTTCAAAAGTAATTTCTACTTTATAATAAGGAATTCCATTTACAGTATTTGAAGGCAATAACTTTTTGTTAACAGCTTTATCATTTAATCCAAAAGGTAAAACCGAAAAATAATGCACAGAGTTAATAGCATTACTATAAACTGTTATCATTGAATCTAAAACGGTTATTGGCTTTTTATAAATAAATTTTTGGTAACCGGATTTTGAAATAAATTCATCAACAAAAAAATTGTCTTGCTTAAAGCTTTTAAACAATTTAAAAACTCCATTTTTTCTAATTGCCTTATATTTTTTATCTCTAAATTGAAATGAAATTTCTGAAGTAGTAACTTTATGAGCTCCAGAAGCATAAATACTTTTATCTATAATTTCTTGAGCTGTTAAATTAACTTTATTAGGTTTGCATGAAATAAAAAGAGCTACTACTAGTATGTATATTAAGCGCATTGAATGAGTTTTTATGAAAAAAATGTCGTTACTAAACGTCAAATTTACATTTCTTTCTCTAATCTAATAATGTATCTTTGTATAAATTAAAAGCAGATCTAGAATTGCAAAAAAAAATAAACATACAAAATAAAAAAGCACGTTTCGAATTTGAAATTATAGACAATTATGTTGCTGGTATTCAACTGACTGGAACAGAAATTAAATCTATAAGACAAAGTCAAGCTAGAATAACAGAAAGTTTTTGCGAATTTAATGATCGTGGAGAATTGTTTATTGTAAACATGTACATTAAAGAATACATGTATGGTAATCACTTTAACCATAAACCAAAAAGCGAAAGACGTTTACTTTTAAATAAACGAGAACTTAGGAGTCTTAAAAAAGATGTTGAGGCTAAAGGTAATACTATAGTACCTCTTAAACTTTTTATTAACGATAGAGGTTTTGCTAAGTTAGAAATAGCCCTAGCAAAAGGAAAGCAAACGCATGATAAGCGAAATGTTATTAAAGATAGAGACAACAAAAGAGATTTAGCAAGAATAAAGAAAAGCTTCAATGCTTAGAGAAAAATTAAAGAATTATACTATTATTTTAGCTTCTGGGTCTCCTAGAAGGCAGCAATTTTTGAAGGATTTAAATATTGATTTTATTATCAACACAAAACCTGTAGATGAAATTTATCCTTTGCATTTACAAGGTGCTGAAATAACAGATTTTTTAGCAGATTTAAAGTCCAAAGTATTTACGGAGTTAGATGAAAAGGATGTATTAATTACTTCAGATACTATTGTTTGGTTGAAAGACAAAGCCTTAGGTAAACCTAAAGATAGAGACGATGCTTTTAAGATGTTACAAAGCCTATCTAACAAAACACATGAAGTAATAACTTCTATTAGCATAAAAACAAAACACACTCAAAAAATTATAAACGATACTACTTTAGTAAGCTTTAAAAAATTGACTAACGAAGAAATTAATTATTACATAGATACCTACAAACCTTATGACAAAGCTGGTGCTTATGGCATTCAAGAATGGATAGGTTTTATAGGTATAGATAATATAGAAGGTAGCTATTATAATGTGGCAGGTTTACCCATTCATAAGCTATATGATGAGTTATTGCAATTGTAAGCAGTAACTTCCTCACAAACTGTTAAAAAGTCTTCCTTCTTATCTTAAAAATAACAACTATAAAGAAAAATAAAAGTTTATTTTTACCAAAATTTTACAACAATATATTTATAATGAAAAAATATACATACACAGAAAAAAAAGATACACGTTCAGGCTTTGGTGACGGTTTAACTGAATTAGGAAGAACTAATCCAAACGTAGTTGCTTTATGTGCAGATTTAATTGGTTCTTTAAAAATGGACCAGTTTATAAAAGAAAATCCAGAACGTTTTTTTCAAGTAGGTATTGCAGAAGCAAACATGATTGGTATTGCTGCTGGTTTAACAATTGGTGGTAAAATACCTTTTACAGGTACTTTTGCTAACTTTTCTACTGGTAGAGTTTATGATCAAATAAGACAATCTGTTGCTTATTCTGGTAAAAACGTAAAAGTATGTGCATCTCATGCAGGTGTTACTTTAGGTGAAGATGGAGCTACACACCAAATATTAGAAGACATTGGTTTAATGAAGATGTTACCAGGAATGACAGTGATCAACCCTTGTGATTATAACCAAACAAAAGCAGCAACTTTAGCCATTGCAGATTTTGAAGGGCCAGTTTATTTACGTTTTGGACGTCCAAAAGTTCCGGTATTTATGCCTAAAGATGCTAAATTTGAAATTGGTAAAGGTATTCAGTTAACAGAAGGTACAGATGTTACTATAGTTGCTACTGGACATTTAGTTTGGGAATCTTTACAAGCAGCAGAACAATTAGAAGCAGAAGGTATTTCTGCAGAAGTAATAAACATTCATACTATTAAACCCTTAGATGAAGATATTATTTTAAAATCTGTTGCAAAGACAAGGTGTATAGTAACTGCAGAAGAACATAATAAATTAGGAGGTTTAGGTGAAAGTGTTGCAAGAACACTAGCCTTAAACACTCCTACTCCACAAGAATTTGTAGCAACAAATGATACTTTTGGAGAATCTGGAACACCTGCCCAATTAATGGCTAAATATGGGTTAGACTCAAATGCCGTTATAAAAGCAGTTAAAAAAGTAATTTCTAGAAAGTAATTTCGTTATATTTAAGGAATTTTAATTAATAAAAACGATATGAAGAAAGTAATTTTAGTAGTTTTTTTGGCCTTAGGGTTAAGTCAAGTTTCAAATGCACAAATCGATTTTGGTATTAAGGCTGGTATCAATTACAACAATAATGGAGAAGATGCTTTTAAAGATGCTACAAATGATATTGCAGAAGGTGCTAGTGCAAAAACAGGATACCATGCAGGAATTTGGTTTAGAGGTAAATTACCAATTTTAGGTTTATACTTAAGACCAGAAATCATCTATACAGAAGTGAAGTCTGAATTTGAAGTCTTAGCAAGAACAGAAGACTATAATTTTAAAAAATTAGATGTTCCTGTTTTAGTAGGTAAAAAAATATTAGGCTTTGCACACGTATTTGCAGGTCCTTCTTTCCAGTATATTTTAGAAGACAAAATAGATTTTAGTAGTTTGTCTACAGATGAATTTGATAAATTTACAGTAGGTATGCAATTTGGTGCTGGTGTGGAGTTTGATAATATTGGAATAGATGTTCGTTGGGAAAGAGGCTTAACAAATAGTGAAGCAAAATTTGCGAACAATACAAAAATAGACAATAGAGTTAATCAAATTATTTTTGGAGTTTCTCTAAAGTTTTAAGAAGACACAAAATATTACAAAAAGAGGAAGCAATACTTTGCTTCCTCTTTTTTTTTAACCTAAAATCTGAGCTGTATGCTCCTTAGTTTTTACTTTAGAAATAACTTCTTCTATTAACCCATTTTCATTGATAATAAAGGTAGTTCTATGAATACCATCGTATTCTTTACCCATAAACTTTTTAGGCCCCCAAACACCAAAGGCATTAATTACAGTTTTATCTTCGTCAGCTAATAATGGGAACTTTAATTCATTTTTATTAATGAAATTTTGTTGTCTTTTTGCAGAATCTGCACTCACTCCTAAAACATCATACCCTTTGCTTAGAAAAATCTGATAATTATCACTTAAATTACAAGCTTCTGCAGTACAACCAGGTGTACTTGCTTTAGGGTAAAAAAATAGCACTAATTTTTTACCTGAGTAATCAGACAACTTAATCGTATTTCCTTCTTGATCTTTGGCTTCGAAATGTGGAGCTGTATCCCCTACTTTTAATGATGTCATTTTTTTTATTTTAAATTAACAATATGTGAAGTTATAAAGTAAAATTGATTCTAAAAACTTTTTACATTACAACTTATAAATCTTTAGAAACTTTTAACTTTACTTTTTTTAAAAATATTTTATGACGAAGTCAGAAAAAGTAAATTTTGTAATTAAAACGTTACAAGATTTTTACCCTAAGATACTTATTCCATTAGATCATTCCGATCCGTATACACTATTAATTGCTGTATTATTATCTGCTCAATGCACAGACGTAAGAGTAAATCAAATAACACCTTTACTTTTTGCGAAAGCCAATAACCCGTTTGATATGGTTAAAATGTCTGTAGATGAAATTAAAGAAATTATTCGTCCATGTGGATTATCTCCAATGAAATCAAAAGGAATTTATGGGCTTTCTAAAATACTAATCGAAAAATATAATGGTCAAGTTCCTGAGTCTTTTGAAGCTTTAGAGGAACTACCTGCTGTAGGACATAAAACAGCTAGTGTAGTTATGAGTCAGGCATTTGGAGTGCCAGCATTTCCAGTAGATACTCATATACATCGTTTAATGTATAGATGGAATTTAACCAATGGAAAAAATGTAAATCAAACAGAAAAAGACGCTAAACGCTTATTTCCAAAAGAAAACTGGAACGATTTACACTTACAGATTATTTGGTATGGTAGAGAATACTCTCCTGCACGTGGATGGAATTTAGATAACGATATTATAACAAAAACAATTGGTCGGAAATCAGTTTTAAACGAATATTATAAAAATAAAAAATAGGCACTAACTGTCACATTTGTCTAATAAGATAATAAATAAGAGTTTCTTAATATAAAGGGAGCTCCAATAAAAAAAGCTTCAACAATGTTGAAGCTTTTCCACTCTTAATTCAAATTCAATTCAATGAAATTTTTTGATTTGGTTTTTACAATTGTTAGCGATTTGGAAAAATTAATCAAAAATTGAACTGTTTCTTTTTTAGGTTGCATCTGTATATCAGATGACTTTTTTGAGTAAAGTTGCATCATATAGTCTATTTAGTATCTTGGTTATAAACTAGTAACGATGCATTTTTACAAATATTGCTAGTGCATTAAAATAATTTTATGTTTTTCTATTAATTTACGCATATTAATTAATGCATAACGCATTCTACCTAACGCAGTATTAATACTTACACCTGTATTTTCTCTTATTTCTTTAAAACTCATATCTTTATATATGCGCATTACAAGTACTTCTTTTTGTTCTTCAGGTAGTTCATTAACCAAGTCTTTAACATCAGAAAAAATTTGTTCTTGTATTAGTTGTTTTTCAGCATTTAAACTTCCATCGCCCAAAACCGAAAAAATATCAAATTCATCTGTATTTCTAAAGGCGGGCATTCTGTTAGACTTTCTAAAATAATCTATCACCAAATTATGAGCAATACGCATTACCCAAGGTAAAAATTTACCCTCTTCGTTGTATTTACCTTTCTTTAATGTTTTTATAACTTTAATAAAAGTATCTTGAAAAACATCTTCTGTAATGTCTTTATCCTTTACTTTACTATAAATAAAACTAAATAAACGTTGCTGATGTCTATTGATTAAAATGTTTAATGATGCTTCGTGACCATTAATATACTTAGACACTAGTATACTGTCTGAAATTGTTTGTTTTTGAACCATAATACTACTTTTTAAGATGAACTGAGCAGAACATCTATTTGTTATAAACAATAATTTTAAAAGTAGTTTTAAGCTATAGGCTTCTAATTTTGTGTAAGTTAAAGTGTAAATATAAACTATATTTTTTGTAAACCAAATAATTTCACAAAGACACCCAAAAACTTTTTCTGTTTCATTAAAATTAATGGTATTTTTATAACTTATTATTAAATTAAATGAAGACCGATATTTCCAGTATAAATCCGAAAAAAAACATCATTATAAAGGGTGCTAAACTGCACAATTTAAAAAATATAGATGTTGTTATTCCTAGAAATAAATTAGTTGTTATTACGGGTTTATCTGGGTCTGGTAAATCTTCTTTAGCTTTTGACACATTGTATGCAGAAGGACAAAGAAGGTATGTAGAAAGTTTAAGTTCTTATGCACGTCAGTTTTTAGGCAAATTAGACAAACCTAAAGTAGATTATATTAAAGGAATTGCACCAGCCATTGCCATAGAGCAAAAAGTAAACTCTACCAATCCAAGATCTACAGTAGGCACATCTACAGAAATATATGATTATATAAAACTTTTATTTGCACGAATTGGTATAACCTACTCTCCTATTTCTAATAAAGAAGTAAAAAAAGATACAGTATCAGACGTCGTAAACCATATAAAAAACATTCCATTAAATACTAAATTGTTATTACTTTCTCCCATTTTTATTCATGAAAACAGAGATTTAAAAACAGTATTGCAAGTTTTAGAACAACAAGGATATGCTCGTTTAAAATGGAAAAGTAAAGTATATAGAATTGCCGATTTACCTCAAAAAGAATATAAAAATGAGCCTTTATTTTTAGTTGTAGATCGTATAGTAACTAAAGAAGATGAGGATTTTTATAATCGTCTTGCAGACGCCATTCAAACTGCATTTTTTGAAGGTAATGGTATGTGTTCAATTGAAAACTTAGCAAGTGAAACAATTACAGAGTTTAGTAACAAGTTTGAGTTAGATGGTATGAGTTTTTTAGAACCTAATACACATCTATTTAGTTTTAACAACCCTTATGGAGCTTGCCCAACTTGCGAAGGATATGGAAATGTTATTGGTATAGACGAAAATTTAGTAATCCCTAATACAGGTTTATCTATTTTTGACGATGCTATTTTTCCATTTAAAACACCATCATATGTTCATTATAAAGAAGATTTAATTGCGGTAGCATATAAATTTAACATTCCTATACATAAGCCATGGTTTCAACTAACAGATCAACAAAAGGAATTGGTTTGGAATGGTAACAAACACTTTAATGGCATACATCATTTCTTTACTGTTTTAGAAGAAAAAAGCTACAAAATACAAAATCGGGTAATGCTTTCACGTTATCGAGGAAAAACAAAATGCACTACATGTGATGGAAAAAGACTGAGAAAAGAAGCCAATTATGTAAAAATTAATTCTAAAACCATTTCTGATTTAGTGTCTTTACCATTAGACGAATTAGCATTATTTTTTAAAGAATTGCAACTTACTTCCTATCAAGAAAAAGTTGGTAAACGCTTGCTAACTGAAATTAACAACAGATTGCAATTTTTAACAGATGTTGGCCTTTCTTATTTAACCATAAACCGAACTTCGAATACACTTTCTGGCGGTGAAAGTCAAAGAATAAATTTAGCTACCTCTTTAGGAAGTTCTTTAGTAGGCTCTATGTATATTTTAGACGAACCCAGTATTGGTTTACACCCAAAAGATACAGAGCGTTTAATAGGAGTGCTTAAAAACTTAAGAGACCTAGGCAATACTGTAATTGTTGTAGAGCATGATGAAGATATCATGAAAGAAGCAGACTACATCATAGATATTGGTCCAGAGGCAGGTACCTATGGAGGAAACGTAGTTGCAGAAGGTACCTACAAACAGCTTTTAAAATCAGACTCACTTACAGCCAAGTATTTAAATGAGGAATTAAAAATCGAAATTCCAAAAAAACGAAGAACAACAAAAAATAAAATACAGATTACAGGCGCAAGAGAACACAACTTACAAAATATAAATGTCACTTTCCCTTTAGAAAGTTTAACGGTAGTAACTGGCGTATCTGGTTCTGGTAAAAGTACTTTGGTAAAAAAAATAGTTTACCCTGCTTTACAAAAAGAACTACAAGGCTATGGAGATAATATTGGACAATATACTGCAATTAAGGGTGATTTTGACACTTTAAAAAGTGTCGAATTTATAGATCAAAACCCTATTGGACGCTCTTCTAGATCTAACCCTGTTACATACATTAAAGCTTATGACGATATTAGAGCATTATTCGCTAATCAAAAGTTGGCAAAAATTAGAAATTTTAAACCAAAACATTTTTCGTTTAATGTAGAAGGAGGACGTTGTGAAACCTGTAAAGGTGAAGGAGAAGTTACCATAGAAATGCAATTTATGGCAGATGTGCATTTAGAATGTGATGTTTGTAATGGAAAAAGGTTTAAAAAAGAAGTATTAGAGGTCTCTTTCAATAATAAAAACATCGCTGATATTCTTCAATTAACTATAGACGATGCTATTGTTTTTTTTGAAGAAAATTTAGTTACTAAGATTGCGAAGAGGCTAAAGCCTTTACAAGATGTAGGTTTGGGTTATGTTACTTTGGGGCAATCTTCGTCTACCCTATCTGGTGGTGAAGCACAACGTATTAAACTAGCCTCGTTTTTGGTAAAAGGGACTACAAAAGATAAAACATTATTTATTTTTGATGAACCTACTACAGGCTTACATTTTCATGATATTAAAAAACTATTAAAATCTTTTAACGCCCTCATAAATAACGGACATTCTATTATAGTAATAGAACACAATATAGAATTAATTAAATGTGCAGATTATATTATAGATCTTGGTAAAGAAGGTGGTAAAAATGGAGGAGATTTAATTTTTGAGGGAACACCAGAAGAGATGATAACCAATAAAAAATCATATACTTCAAAGTATTTAGCAGAAAAGATACAATAAAGATTAAAAGGGTATCTCCCATTAAAAAAACACTACATATACTTATAAAACAATATAATTGTTACGGATAATGAATACGAAAAAGTAACGTTATCCCGTAAAATTTAATTAAAAACGCATACTGTTATGCACATATAACTAGTTGCTGTTTAATATCGATAGACTTTCGGCATTTTC
>JBDNBB010000161.1:0-2561 GCA_039768135.1 Polaribacter sp. | reverse complement strand
CAGCCAAAGAAACTCCTAAAATTGCGTTTGCTCCTAATTTTGATTTGTTTGGAGTTCCATCTAAGTCAATCATTAGTTGATCGATCGCATTTTGCTCAAAAACAGACGTTCCCAATAACTCTTCAGCTATAATGTTGTTTACGTTGCTTACCGCTTTTAAAACACCTTTACCCATGTAGTCTTTACCTCCATCTCTTAACTCTACTGCTTCATGTTCTCCTGTAGAAGCTCCAGAAGGAACTGCTGCTCTACCTAAGATTCCATTTTCAGTAGTTACATCTACTTCTACTGTTGGGTTCCCTCTGGAATCAAAAATCTGACGTGCGTGAACGCTAATTATAATACTCATTTTATTGTAATTTAATTAATTAATCTCTTTAATTTAAATGGCTAATTTACAAATAGTAGCCCTTTTCTTGTTGATTATAAGAAGTTACTTACGAAAACGTTTTCAAAATAACCAAGCGAACAACAACTAGTTTGTAACAGATTTTGCTGATGTAATGTTTGCTATAAATTCATCAAACAAATATTCAGAATCATGTGGTCCAGGACTTGCTTCTGGATGGTATTGTACAGAAAAAGCATTCTTGTCTTTTAGACGAATTCCTGCAACGGTATGATCGTTTAAATGAACATGTGTAATTGCTACATTTTCGTTTGCTTCTGCATCTTCTCTATTAATAGCGAAACCATGATTTTGAGAAGTAATTTCTCCTTTACCAGTCAACAAGTTTTTTACAGGATGATTAATTCCTCTGTGTCCGTTGTGCATCTTATATGTTGAAACCCCTTGTGATAAAGCAATTACTTGATGTCCTAAGCAAATACCAAATAAAGGCAAATCTCTCTTGACAATTTCTTTTGCAACTGCTTGTGCTTCAACTAGCGGTTCTGGATCTCCAGGTCCGTTAGAAATAAAGTATCCATCAGGATTAAAAGCGGCTAAATCTTCAAAGGAAGAATTATAAGGAAACACTTTTATATAAGCGCCTCTTTTAGATAAATTTCTTAAAATGTTCTTTTTAATACCAATATCTAATGCAGAAATTTTAATATCGGATTTTTCATCACCTACAAAATAGGGTTCTTTGGTAGATACTTTAGAAGCCAATTCTAAACCCTCCATGCTTGGTACTGCTGCTAATTGCTTCTTTAATGTGTCAATATTGTCAACATCTGTAGAAATAATGGCATTCATAGCGCCATTGTCTCTAATATAAGCCACCAATGCTCTGGTATCTATATCAGAAATTGCCACTAAATTGTGTTTTGTAAACCAATCTTTTAAATTTCCGTCAGAATCTGCTCTTGAATGTGTAAAACTAAAATTTCTACAGATTAAACCTGAAATTTTAATACCATCAGATTCCACTTCTTCATCGTTCACTCCATAATTACCAATATGTGCATTTGTAGCAATCATTAATTGACCAAAATAAGAAGGGTCAGTAAATATTTCTTGATAACCTGTCATACCTGTATTGAAGCAAATTTCTCCAGTAGATGTTCCTTCTATTCCTACAGATTTTCCATAGAAAATTGTACCATCTGCTAATAAAACTAGTGCTTTTTTACGTGTTTGATATTTCATTTATTCGTCGTTATGTTTGTATTCTATATTAAAGATGTAAAAATATAAAAAAAGGGATAAACGTAAACGTTTATCCCTTTTATATAATTAAAAAATTTGCATTTTTTTATTCTTCAGATTTAACGTCTGTTGCCGTTTCTTCTACCTGTGGAGCATCCGCCTTTTTGCTTCTTCCTCTACGAGTCGTTTTCTTCGCTTTTTTACCATTAGGGTTATAGATTTAGTTGTAATCAACTAATTCTACCATAGCCATAGGAGCATTATCCCCTTGACGATTTCCTAATTTGATGATACGTAAATATCCTCCAGGTCTGTCTGCTACTTTTACAGAAATTTCTTTAAATAATTCTGTAACAGCAAATTTGTCACGCAAATGAGAAAAAACAACACGTCTATTGTGGGTTGTATCCGTTTTAGACTTTGTAATTAATGGCTCAGCAAATACTCTTAATGCTTTCGCTTTTGCTACTGTTGTGTTGATACGCTTGTGCTCTATTAAAGAGCAAGTCATATTCGCTAACATCGCTTTTCTGTGCGAAGTTGTTCTTCCTAAATGATTGTGTTTTTTTCCGTGTCTCATGACGTTTGTCTTATGATTTCATCTTGCATCAACTCATTATGAGGAGCAAACTATGAAAAGGTTAATCTCTATCTAATTTATATTTTGTTAAATCCATTCCGAAACTTAATCCTTTAACAATCACTAATTCTTCTAGTTCTGTTAATGATTTTTTACCGAAGTTTCTGAACTTCATTAAATCGCTTTTATTAAAAGAAACTAAATCTCCTAATGTATCTACTTCTGCAGCCTTTAAACAATTTAAAGCTCTTACAGATAAATCCATATCGATTAATCTCGTTTTTAATAATTGACGCATGTGTAATGATTCTTCATCATACGTTTCTGTTTGTGCAATTTCATCTGCCTCTAAAGTGATACGCTCATCAGAGAATAACATAAAGTGGT
>JBDNBB010000160.1:0-19553 GCA_039768135.1 Polaribacter sp. | reverse complement strand
GAGTCTAATAATAAAACTTGGTATCCTTTATCTTTTGCAGCTTGAATATAACTGTGTTGCGCATCTTTATTAGCGGCATACAATACAATTTGATTTCCTTCCTTGTCTGTTTGTGTATCTTTAGTTTTTTCTAAAAATTCTTCAAACGTAAAGAAAGCATTATCTACTGTTGGATATAATGCAAATTTCTGAGCTTTATCAAAGAACTTATCTTCGGATAACATCCCGTATTCAATAATTACTTTGATATCGTTCCATTTTGTTTCAAAATCTTCACGATTGTTTTTGAATAATGATGCCAATTTATCACCTACTTTTTTAGTGATATAACCAGAAATCTTTTTTACAGCTCCATCGGCTTGTAAATAAGAACGAGATACATTTAAAGGAATGTCTGGAGAATCAATAACACCTTTTAGCATTTGTAAAAAGTCTGGTACAATACCTTCTACATTATCAGTTACAAATACTTGGTTTTGATATAATTGAATTTTATCCTTCTGCATATCTAAGTTTTGAGACAACTTAGGGAAGAATAAAATACCTGTTAAATTAAAAGGATAATCTACATTTAAGTGAATATGAAATAATGATTCTTCAAATTGCATTGGATACAATTCTCTGTAGAAGTTGTCATAATCATCTTTTTCTAAATCAGCTGGTTTTTTAGTCCAAGCTGGGTCTGTGTTATTGATAATATCATCAACTTCAATTTGTCTGTGAGGTTCAGTAGTTTCTTTACCTTCAGCATCTTTTGTAGTTTGTGGTTCGTGAGTTGGATCGTTTACTTTTTTAGTTCCAAATTTAATTGGTACTTGGTTAAAACGATTGTACTTTGTTAATAAACCTCTAATTTTACCTTCTTCTAAAAACTCTGTAGAATCTTCTGCAATGTGTAAAACAATCTCTGTTCCTCTGTCAGACTTGTCATGCTCTACTAATGTATATTCAGGAGACCCATCACATGTCCAATGTGCAGCTGGTGCATCTTTAAAAGATTTTGTAAAAATTTCTACTTTATCTGCTACCATAAATGCCGAATAAAAACCTAAACCAAAGTGTCCAATTACACCAGTTTCGTTTTTATCGTCTTTATACTTGTCTAAAAACTCCTCAGCCCCAGAGAATGCAATTTGGTTAATGTATTTTTCAACCTCATCTGCAGTCATTCCTAAACCTTGGTCTTTTATAGTTAAGGTTTTGGCATCTTTATCAATGCTGATTTCAATTTTAGCATCACCCAATTCAGTTTCTGCTTCACCTATAGAAATGAGGTGTTTTAATTTTGTGGTAGCATCAGTTCCGTTAGAAATCAATTCTCTTAAAAAGATTTCATGATCAGAATACAAGAATTTCTTAATCAGTGGAAAAATATTATCTACTGATACATTAATGTTTCCTTTACTCATAATTTATAATTATTTATTTTTATTTTCTATTTTACTATTAGTCAAAAAAAATACCAAATTTGTTATTATGACAAGATGACATAGTAATCTAAATTTTAAGATATCGTTTATAAATTGAAAATTCACTATTTTTGCCTACTATTACTAACAAATAATTAAAATTAGCACTTTAAAATATGTATAATTCAAAAATTACTGGTTTAGGTTATTATGTTCCAGAAAACGTTGTTACCAATAATGACTTAAAGGTATTTATGGATACCTCAGATGAATGGATTCAGGAAAGAACAGGTATTAAAGAACGTAGATGGATAGATCCTAAATCTGGAGACAATACTTCTTCAATGGGTGCTAAAGCAGCTAAAGTAGCGATAGAGAGAGCTGGTTTAACCAAAGATGATATAGATTTTATTGTATTTGCAACTTTAAGTCCAGATATGTATTTTCCAGGAGGTGGTGTACGTGTGCAAGATATGTTAGGTATGCCTACTATTGGTGCATTAGATGTTAGAAATCAATGTTCTGGATTTATATATGCTATGTCTGTTGCAGATCAGTTCATAAAAACAGGAATGTATAAAAATATTTTAGTCATTGGTGCTGAAAATCATTCTGGTGGTTTGGAAAAATCTACTAGAGGTAGAGGTGTCACTGTTATTTTTGGAGATGGGGCAGGAGCAGCAGTTTTATCTAGATGTGAAGAAAAAGGAAAAGGTATTTTATCGTCTCACTTACATTCAGAAGGGAAACACGCAAGAGAGTTAATGTTAGATGGTCCTTCAACTGGCAGATGGGTACCAGAAATTATTGCAGAGAACGATCCTGAAGATCAATCTTACTTTCCCTATATGAACGGCCAGTTTGTTTTTAAACATGCTGTAGTTCGTTTCTCTGAGGCTATAGTAGAGGGTTTACAAGCTAATAATTTGCAGAAAGAGGATATAGATATGCTAATTCCTCATCAGGCAAACTTAAGAATAGCTCAATTTATTCAGAAGAAATTCCAATTAGCAGATGAAAAAGTACACAACAATATTCAGAAGTATGGTAATACAACTGCTGCTTCTGTAATTATTGCATTATCTGAAGCATGGGAACAAGGTAAAATTAAAGACAATGATTTAGTTGTTTTAGCTGCTTTTGGTAGTGGTTTTACTTGGGGTTCTGTTGTAATTCGTTGGTAATATTTAAAATATGTAAAATTGAAAGGCTTGCTTTTAGTAAGCCTTTTTTTTGGTGTTTACATTTTATGATAGTTTTTGTATTGGTTAAATAACCTTAAAGTATTGTTAATTAAATAACAAAAGCTATTGATTGTTTAATATTTTGTTAGTTTTGTTAAACAACCAATTAATAAATAACTATGAAATTTTTTAAATCAATAACAGTTAGTCTGTTTTTTATTTGCTTTTCAGTAACCAATACAGGCGCTCAAAAGTTAAGTGGGAAAGCCACTTATATTTCTAAATCTAAAATGGAATTAGGAAATTGGGGAGCTAGAATGAGTGAAGCACAAAAAAAACAAGTAGCTAACAGGTTAAAGAACAGATTAGAAAAAACATACAAATTAATTTTTAATAATACTGAATCTTCGTTTAAAGAAGAGGAAAAAATCGATGCCATTTCTGGAGCAACAGATTCTTGGGGTGCTTATTTTACAAGAGGAGATCATTATAAAAATATTTTAAGTAATCAATTAGTGCAAAGTCAAGAATTTTATGGGAAACGTTTTTTAATAAAGGATGATTTATATAAGATTAATTGGACGATTGGAAGTGAATCTAAGAAAATTGGAGACTATACATGCTATAAAGCCAAAGCATTTGTTCCTTATTCTGAATTAAATTGGTATAATTTCTCTTGGGGAGATTTAAGAAATAACGAAAAGAAAGAGGATAAGGTAGAAGAAAATTTAGTTGTTGTAGAGGCTTGGTATACTCCGCAAATACCCATGGCTCAAGGTCCTGCAGAATTTTGGGGGCTTCCTGGATTAATTTTGGAGGTAAGTGCTCAAAATACAACATTAGTTTGTACCGAAATTGTATTGAATAATGATGATAAGTTAGTGTTAGATTCACCTGATAACGGAAAAGAGATTACTAAAGTAGATTATACAAAAACAATTAGAGAAAAAATGGTGGAAATGAGAAATAACAGAATGGGTAGAAGAAGAGGATAATATTTTGATATTCTACATAATTGTTGTTTCTTATTGAAAAAGAAGATTATGAAAGGAAAGAAAACATTAGTTATAGGCGCATCATTAAACCCTAATAGATATTCTAATATTGCTATAAAAAGGCTTACAGACAAAGGTTTAGAAACTGTAGCTATTGGTTTGCGAGAAGGAAAAGTTTTTAATGTAGTTATTGATACAGAAAGAAAAGATTTTAAAGAAATCAATACTGTTACACTTTATCTAAACCCTAAAAGACAAGAAGAGTATTACAATTATATTATTGGTTTAAAACCCAAAAGAGTAATATTTAATCCTGGCACAGAAAATTTAGAGTTTATAAAATTATTAAATAAAAATAATATAGAATCAGAAATAGCATGTACTTTGGTTTTGCTTTCTACAAATCAATATTAGTAAACTTTTAGATTATTGCATTGTAAATAATTTGCCAGGTATTGCCAGTTCTGTATTCTTAAAAATCTCTTGCGCTTCTTCTTGAAATAAAGAAATGTCTTTATATCTTCCTGAGTAATGACCAATAATTAATTTTTTAGCTTTCGCAGCTTTAGCAATTTCTGCGGCTTGTTTAGAAGTTGCGTGTTTGGTTTTTTTAGCTAAATCTTCTCTATCTGCTAAAAATGTAGCTTCATGATACAGTAAATCTACATCTTTAATGATAGGAACGATATCTGGCTTATACATAGTATCACTACAAAAGGCATAGCTTAATGCTTTTTTTGGAGGTAGGGTTAATTCATCATTTGGTACTATTTCTCCTGTAGATAGGGTAATATCTTTACCTGCTTTAATATTTAAATAATCTGCTTTCCCAATTTCTTCATAATTACCAATATTATCTATATGAAGTTTTTTAGGTTTTTCTTTCTCTTTAAATAAGTAACCATTTGTGTAAACTCTATGATTTAATGGAATTGTCTTTACAGAAACTTTTTCGTCTTCAAAAATTAGCTCACTTTTCGTAGAGGATAATTCATGAAACACAATCTTATATTTAGCATGAGATTTAGAAATTTTTAGTTGCAATAAAGTAACTTCTTCAATTCCTTTTGGCCCATAAACATGTAAATCTTTTTCTCTACTCAAAATTCCATAAGTAGATAATAAACCTACTAATCCATAAAAATGGTCACCATGTAAATGAGAAATAAATATATGATCAATTTTAGAAAACCCAACCTTGTATTTCCTCATTTGACGTTGAGTACCCTCTCCACAATCTATTAAAAAATGTCTATTATTAATTTCTAATAACTGAGATGTAGGGTAAGCGTTTATTCGTGGAGTTGCAGAATGACAACCTAATATAGTTAGGCTAATACTCATTTAATAATAAAACGTTTAGATATAATTTCTTTTTTTTCTATTACACTATAGATATATATGCCTGTAGCTAAATTATCTTTATAAAAGGCAATATTATTTTTACCTATTTTGGTAGTGTATTCTTTTTTAAAAACTGTTTTTCCTAAAACATTTCTAACGTTTAAGGTAATTTTAGATGTATTTGTAGCGGTAAATGTAATATTGGTACTTATTGTAAATGGATTTGGTGTAATAGATAATTTTTCAATCGATTTTGTTTGAGAAAAACAAGCTATTGAAATAGTTAAAAGTAAAGTAAAGAGTATTTTTTTTAGCATATTATCTTTGGTTGTTAAAAACCTAATTCTCTTTCCATAGCTTCCATATCTAAAATATCTTCAGCCTCTGTTAATGTTGGGGCAATATTAAAATCTTCTGGATAATCATCTGCATTTATATCCTTATATACTAGCACAAAAGACGTGCCAAGTTCTTTTATGTGAACTGACATATCCAAAAATAATAAAAAATCATCTTTTCCTCTCTTAAAATTTTCAGAAAACATTACAATAATGTCTCGAGTTTTTAAATTATCTAACTCATTATTAAGTTTATCTATAAAAGTTCCAAGGTTTTTTTCATCAGAATGAATTAGAGTATATTTAGATTTTTGATCTATCTTCATGATCTATCTCTTAATTTGTTGTGCCAATAAATAAATTATAGCCATTCTTACTGCAACTCCATTTTCTACTTGATTCAAAATTATAGACTGATCAGAATCTGCTACATCACTCGTAATTTCTACACCTCTATTTATAGGCCCTGGATGCATGATGACTATTTTTTTTCCAAGATTGTCTAAGATTTCTTTATTGATGCCAAAAAGTTGAGTATACTCTCTTGTTGATGGAAAGTATTTAATATCCATCCTTTCATGTTGCACTCTTAAAACATTCGCAACATCACACCATTCTAATGCTTTTTTAAGATTGGTTTCTACTTCTACACCTAAACTTGCAATATGTTTTGGTATTAAGGTTGTGGGTCCGCAAACTTTTACTTGAGCACCTTGTAATTGTAGTGCAAAAATGTTTGAAAGTGCTACTCTAGAATGTAAAATATCCCCTACAATAACAATTTTTTTGCCTTTTACAGAACCTAGTTTTTCTCTAATTGAGTACGAATCTAATAAAGCTTGTGTAGGGTGTTCATGCGTTCCATCTCCTGCATTTATAATTTTTGCATTCACATGTTTTGATAAGAAAACACCTGCACCCACATTACCATGACGCATAACTACAATATCTACTTTCATAGATAAAATATTGTTTACTGTATCTATTAATGTTTCTCCTTTTTTCACAGATGATTGACCAGCAGAAAAGTTAATTATGTCTGCAGAAAGTCTTTTTTCTGCAAGTTCAAAAGATAGTTTTGTTCTTGTACTATTTTCAAAAAATAAATTGGCAATAGTAATGTCTCTTAAAGATGGTACTTTTTTAATAGGCCTATTAATTACCTCTTTAAAATGATCTGCAGTTTTAAAAATCAAATCAATATCATTGGCATTTAAATATTTAATCCCTAAAAGATGTTCTACACTTAATTGATCCATATTACCTGTGTTCTATATAAACTGCGTCTTTTTTGTGTGTTTCTGTCCAAGTCACTAAAACTTTTTCTTCATTAATAGCGTCTACTTGTCTTCCTCTATAATTTGGTTGAATAGGTAAGTGTCTGCTAAATCTTCTGTCTATAAGTACTAAAAGTTCTATGTTTTTTGGCCTTCCATAAGATTGCAGAGCAGTTAATGCAGAACGTACACTTCTACCTGAGTACAGAACATCATCTATTATTACTACTTTTTTATCTTCTATTAAAAAATTAATTTCTGTGGAAGTTGCTGCTAAAGGTTCATCTCTTCTTCTAAAGTCATCTCTGAAAAAGGTAATATCTAAAAGGCCAGATTCTAAATTTTTTATATTATAATCTTTTTGAAGCAACTTAGTTAGCCTTTTTGCTAGGTAAGAACCTCTTGGTTGTAAGCCAATTAAAACAGTTTCTGTAAAATCATTATGATTTTCAATTAGCTGACAAGCCAATCTATGCAGAATAATTTCAATATCCTTTGAGTTAAGTAGCGTTATTTTGCTCATAAGAATGCCATCAAATTTTGGTTGATAGTTATCGAAATTCAAAATTAACGTAAATATATGTATGAGCAAAATTTAAAGTACGTAAATGCAATGTTGGGTTTGTTAATTAAATTGTTGAAAACAAAACCATCTTTTTTAATTGTGAGTTATGAGATATAGTACATTTAAGTAATAATTCAAATCTCATAGCTATGTCTTTAGTAAAATTTGAATCGATGCTTAAAACCAATAATGTCTATTTTTTTGATTTGGTTGAATTTGAGGAGATTATCGTTCATTACATGGATGCTGGAAAGCATTCTTTGGCTAAAAAAGCAGTAAAATTAGGCTTAGAGCAGCATCCAGAATCCATAGATTTAAAACTACTAAAAGTAGAATTATTCATCTTTGAGAATGATTTAGAGAATGCTTCAGGTTTATTGCAAAAAATTGAGGTTATAGCTCCCAACAATGAAGAGGTTTTTATTCAACAAGCTTCCATTGATTCTAAGATTGGGAAACACAAGGAAGCGATTAATAATTTGAATAAAGCTTTAATCTTTACAGATGATAAATTAGATATATGGAGCCTGATGGGTATGGAATATTTGTATTTAGATGACTTTAAGAACGCAAGATCAATTTTTGAGTTATGTATTAATGAAGATGTTGAAGATTATGCGGCCCTCTATAATATTGTGTACTGTTTTGACATGGAAAAAGAGCATGAGCAAGCCATAAAATACTTAGAAAGCTATATTGATTTAAACCCATATTGCGAAGTTGCATGGCATCAATTAGGGAGACAGCATTTTGTACTAAACCAATTTAAAGAAGCTTTAAAAGCTTTCGATTATGCTGTTCTTATTGACGAATCCTTTATAGGGGGGTATTTAGAAAAAGCAAAAACTTTAGAAGAATTAGGAGAATTCAAAGAAGCTATAGAAAATTATTTAATAACTTTAGAACTAGACGATCCAACTGCTTTTGCTTACGTAAGAGTAGGTGAGTGCTATGAAAGGTTGAAAAATTACGTTGCAGCTATTTCATATTATAAAAAAGCAGTTCATGAAGACCCGTTATTAGACAGAGGTTGGGTTTTATTAACCAATTTATACTACTATGAAAAAGATTACGAAAAAGCCTCTTATTACATTTCCAAAGCTCTAAAAATAGACGATCAAAACTCATTGTATTGGAAAAGATATGCAGAAATAAAAATGAAATTAAATTTTTATGAAGAAGCAGTTATAGGTTTTCAAAATTGCTTGGCATTTAATAACAATGAATTAGAGGTTTATATTGCTTTAACAGATATATTATCTTTTTTAGGAGCTTTTGATAAAGCTATATATACACTTTTTAAGGCTCAAAAAATTCACAAAAATTCTGCTGAAATAGAGTACCGACTCTCAGGTTTGTATTTTATTTTAAGCAAGAAAAAATATGGATTTAATCATTTAATATTGGCTTTAAAAATTGATTACGATTATCATACTATATTACATGAACTGTATCCATCTGTTTTTGAAGATACTAAAGTAAAAGCATTACTCACAAATTATAAAAAAACATTTGAATAAAAGCATAAAAAAATCTCAAGTAAACCTTGAGATTTTTTATTCGAATATGTCTATTAAATTACATTGCTCCCCATTCTTTTAAAGAAGTCTTGTTCATTTTTACATAACCCATATTTCCTGCTTCTTTTGCATATTTTAAAGACATTTTTGCAGCAGCAATTGCACTTTTTGTTTTACCTGCTTTAGCATGAATTAAAGATTGCTGACGTAAATACCAAAAACGAGGTTTTGCTGATGTCATTTCTACAGCCTTATCAATCCACTCTTGTGCTTGATTAATATCTTTGTCTGCCTGTAAATAATAAACAGCAGCTCCATACATATCGTTTGCAGATGGTCCTGCCATTATTTTCGAAATACTATTAGAAACCATTTTGTCTGTAGGAACCTCAAACTTAAAAGGGACATAGACGTTTTCCCACATAATTCCTAAAACAGCAGAATTATTAGTTAAATCATCAAAAGTAATAGTAAATGTTTCAATTTCCATAGGCATTTCTATAGGCGTAACTCTTACTTTAACAACTACTTTACTTTCGTCCCATTTTGAAGGATTCCCCCAGTTTGTAGCATCAGAATATAACATTATATCCCAAGTTTTTTCTCCAGGAATTGTATATAAAGCGTATGTTCCTTTTTTAACCATGTTTTCACCAACCTTAAAATCTGTAGAAAAGGTTAATTTAGTATTTTCGTTGGCGCCAGTTCTCCAAACTTTTCCATAATCTTCTAATCCTCCAAATATTTTTCTTCCTTTCATGCTTGGCCTAGAATACGCTACAGTAACATCTGTTAAGCCTACTTTTTGTTCAGTTTTCTGAAATGGACTTGGAGCAGGAGTTTCAATTTGTGCATTTATAGCCATTGTCATAGCAGCTACAAATAAGGTCATTATAATTTTTTTCATAATAAATTTGAATTTTTTATCATTTCAAAATTACGACTTCAAAAAACGCTTAATGTTAACAAAACCTTAAAAGAGCATTGTATCTTTGCAGATAATAGTTTTAATATCAATGAGAAATATAAGTATTTTAGGATGTGGCTGGCTAGGTAAACCATTAGCTTTATCTTTTTTAGAGGATGGCTTTTCTGTAAAAGGTTCTACAACTTCAGAAAATAAAATAGAGGAGTTAGAGCAACTAAATATAGAGATGCATTTGATAAATATCGCAGAAAATGAAGAGTTTGATTTATTTTTAGAATCAGATATTTTAATAGTAGCCATTACTTCTAAAGATATTGATGGTTTTGAAAATTTAATTTCTCAGATCAATAATTCATCAATTCAAAAAGTGATTTTTATAAGCTCAACTTCTGTTTATGGCAGACATAATAAAGTGATGACAGAAGAAGATGAAACTCTAGAAACACCATTAACAGAGATAGAGAATTTGTTTTTGCAAAGTGATTTATTTGACACCACCATCATTCGTTTTGCAGGTTTATTTGGTGGTAATAGGCATCCATCAAACTGGTTTAGAGGAGGTAGAAAAATTCCACAACCAAAAGGATATGTAAATATGATTCACAGAGAAGATTGTATTGAAATTATTCATGAAATCATTCATCAAAATGTCTGGAATCAGATTTTTAATGCTTGTGCGGATCATCATCCATCAAGAAGAGAGTTTTATACGTTAGCGAAATTGAGTAAAGGTTTTGAAGTGCCAGAATTCGAAAATAATGAGAATTACGAGTGGAAAATTATCTCTTCAAAAAAAATACAAGAAACCTTAAATTATGAGTTTATTCATAATGATTTATTAGGAATCTAAGTATATTTCCTTTTACGTAAATAGTTAAATGCTACACCAAAAACAGCTAAAATAACCAAAGGTAAAACCACGTTTAAGAATTGCCAATAAGTTCTTTCTTTATAGGCTTTTTGCTTATCTAAAATATTTATTTTTAAGGTTTTATTTCTTAGATTTATTAAGCCAGAATCGTCTAATAAATAATCTACAGCATTCATTAAGAAGTCTTTATTTCCAAATTCTTGATTTGTCCATTTATCTCTAGATAAATCTGTAGGTTGCCCTTTTAAAATTTGATTTTTTGCAATATCACCATCGGAAATAATAATCATTTTATTGTTAGTGGTAGAATCTTGAAATAGATTGGTGTTAAAAGGTTTTACTCTGTTTTTATAGGCTGATTTAAAATTGCCCTCTAGTAAAACTGCAAATAACTGATTACCTGCTGCATAATCTTCTTCCTTAGGTTCTTCTGCAATAGATTGTAATTCAATTATTGATGGTGTGCCAACTTTTCTAGTTAATGGAGAACTTACTAAAAGTGGCGTTTTTTTAATATCATTTTTTAAAGTATCTATTTGATTTGCAAATTGCAAACGAACATTACCCACATTTTTTGTTATAGGATGATAAGGATTGCCTGAAACTAAAGGATGGTAAAACCAATCTAAATTTTGGTATTGAGTTTGATTGCCAACATTTCCTGTAGCCAATGCAATTTGTGCAGCATATAAATCTTTAACTAAAGTTGAGTTTATTCTTACTCCATAAGAAAATAATAAATCTGTTAAGTTTAAATCTCTTGGGTAAGCCAACATTTTACCTGTGACTAACAAACTGTCTTGATCTGCTTGCACATTATCTAACATCCAAAGTATTTTACCACCATTTGTAATGTATTGATCTAAGGTAAATTTTTCTGCTTCTGTAAATTTTTGTGTTGGTTTTGTAATTATGGTTAAATCTATAGAAGTTAAATCTTGCAAAGTTTGCTGAGGATTTGAAACCACAGAATCTAAAGGAAATTTTGTTAATCTGTATTTTTTAGAAACTTCACTCAAAAAACTATATTGATAAATGTCTTGCAATTGTCCATTTCCTGTAAGTAGCACTACATTTTTTTGCTTTTTTTTTAGAATGTTATTTGTGGCTGATAAAAAACTGTGTTCTAAATTTTCAATGGCTTTTTGAAGCTGTTCTTCTTGGCTAGCAACAATAGCTGTTGGTAAAAGTGAAATTACCTTAGTTTTATTATCAAAATTAATTTCTGCCCAAGGAAAAATAATAGCTTCAGATAATTTACCATCTTCTTCTACAGTAAGTTGGCTAGGCATCATTCCTTTTTTAATTAAGGCTTCTCTTTGATCATCAGGATTTTCGAAATGAATTTTTAACTGACTATTTTCTGCAGCCAATTCTTCTAAAAACTGTCTAGTTTCTATCTGTAATCTTTTAAATTCTGATGGAAAATCTCCTTCTAAATAAACAGTTATTAAAAGCGGTTCTTTTACTTCTGATAAGACTGTTTTCGTAGTTTCTGAAAGTGTATATCTTTTATCTGCAGTTAAATCGATTCTTTTATAAAACGATTGATTTGCCACATTTAAAATGATTAAACCAAGGCATAAACTAGCTATATATTTTATGTTATTATTCATTATCTAAGCGTGTTTTAGTAATGAATAAAAAGAAAAACGTAACACTTAAAAAGTAAACAATATCTCTAGTATCAATAACACCTCTAGATATACTTTTAAAATGTTCTTTAATGCCTAATTGTTGAATTGAAAAACTGTTGCTCTTAAAAGATGTTGCAATGGCATCAAAACCATAAAAAAAAATAAAAGTGATGAACACACTTAAGATAAAAGCAACAATTTGATTTTTAGATAATGTTGATGTAAACAAACCAACAGCTGTATAACTAGATGCTAAAAATAGCAAGCCTAAATAAGACCCAATTGTGCTTCCAAAGTCAATGTTACCTGAAGGGTTTCCTAATTGATAAACTGTATAGACATAAATAAATGTTGGTATAATTGCTATGATTACTAGTAAAAGCGATGCTAAAAATTTACCAAATATAATTTGCCAATCAGAAACAGGGTTGGTTTTTAAAAGTTCTATTGTTCCAGTATTATACTCGTCTGCAAAACTCTTCATTGTAATTGCAGGTATTAGAAATAAAAATACCCAAGGAGCTAAATAAAAAAACGGAGTTACATCTGCAAAACCAGCATTTAAAATATTAAAGTCGTCATTAAAAATGAACAAGAATAAACCATTAATTAACAAGAAAACTCCAATTACTAAATACGCAATTGGGCTGGCAAAAAATGAGGTAAATTCCTTCTTTAGAATTGGGTACATTACTTAATATCTAATTTATAAATACGATTAAAATCGTAAGTTTTACATCTTCTTCCTGTTTGTAAAACAAAGTTTAACTTTTTTAATAACGCTATTGAAGCTAAATTATTTTTATGTGTAAATGCCTCAAGTGTTTTTAATTCCATTGATTTTTCTGCGAATGCTATTACTTTTTCTAAAACCTTTGTCATTAAACCTTGTTGATGATATTCAGGCTTTAGTTTGTATCCAATTTCAGCATAATTTAAATCTAAATTAATGTTGTGTAAAACTACACTCCCAATAACTTTCTGATTAAATTCAGTAAGCCAAAATATTCTTTTTTTTACTTGAAAAAGTGCATTACATGTTTCAATAAAATTTTTAGCTTCTTTTGTGCTTTCTATTCTTTTTGTTCCTATAAATTTATTAATTTCTTGACTAGAACGTAATTCAAAAACGGAATTTATATCATTTAAATTCGCGTCTCTTATTATTAGTCTTTCTGTCTGTAATGTTGGTGTTTCTTGAAAATTATAATTCATATATGTTGAATTTAATTTTAAGTAAGACTAGCCATTTTATTTACACTCCAGGCTTCAGGTTTATCATTAAAATAACCTTTAGTTTGTTGCCAAGTTTCTTTAAAAAAATCTGATTTTCTGTAACGTTCTAAATCACTTTCATCTTTCCAATAAGAATACGTAAAAAATATTTCTGGATTGTTTTTATCTTGATATAGTTCTAGCAATTCACAACCTTGACTATTCCTTATCTTTAGTTTCTTTTCGTCGAACATTGTTTGAAACTCGACAATACATCTTGAGTGTAAACTCATTTTTACAATTCTAACAAACATCTTTTTGGTTTATGTTAATGGTGTAAACTCTGGTTTATATTCATTGAAAAATTCAATAATTATGGCATCTCTGTATGCTAATCCTAATAATGTAGAGGCACCACCTACAGAAGTTAAATCACTTTTATAAACAGCTATTTCTAAAAGTCCTGCAGAATTAAATAATGTTAATTTATTACCATCAAATTGTCTGCTAGTTTTTGTATTGTTCTCTACAATCTCGTTGTATTTGTTATATATCTTATCAAAAGTATAACTTGATGCATTTATTTTAAAAGGCCTTCCTTTTCCGATCTCATTAAACATTTTTCTGCTAATATTAGAAATCACATTTCCATAATTATCTATATATAATACACCACCAATAATTTGTGTTTGAGCTTGATTTACTTTTGGTTGTATTTCAGTCAGTTTTTTATAATTTCTAATTTCCTTTCCTATAACTGTTAAATTCCCTCCTCTAGCAATAAAACAGGCAACTTGTACAAATACATCTAAAACCGGAAAACTACTTTCTACTCTATCATGGATATTTATCTCTACTATTTTTGTTGGCTGAATTTCAGAAGCAATCATAGAAATAATACCATTATCTGGACAAACAAAGTAATGGTTGTCTAAAGCGATTGCAATGTGCTTATTATCTGTACTTAATTCTGAATCTACCCCTATAATATGAATGGTTCCCTCTGGAAAACTCTTGTATGCATTTTTTAAAATATATGCAGTTTCAGTAATATTAAAAGGCGTTATTTGGTGAGTAATATCTACAATTTTTGCATCTGCAAGTTCAGTGTAAATAGCTCCTTTAACTGCACCTACAAAGTGGTCTTTAGTTCCAAAATCTGTTGTTAATGTTATAAAAGACATTAATTATAGCTGTTAATTAAATGTGTAAAAGTTCTTGATTACTTAACGCAAATCTAATAAATTTAGTACTTTAAATTACTACATTTAATTTAATAATTCTTACTAATATTCTATAAAATCTAAACATTTGAACGAACGCACCATAGAGTTGACAGAAATAGATCCTAAAGATTTTTTTGGGGCTCAAAATAGCACAGTAGAACAGTTAAAAAAATATTTTCCTAAAATTAAAATTGTTGCAAGAGGGACAAAGTTAAAGATATTTGGAGAACCTGAGATTTTAGATGAATTTGAAGTTCGTTTTAATCGTTTGGTAAAGTATTTTGATAGGTACAATAAATTAGACGAAAATAGCATAGAGCGAATTTTGACATCTACAGGGAGTGATGAAAAGAATACTGCGAATAAAAACACCAAAGATGTTTTAGTCCATGGAGTAAACGGAAAATTAATTAAAGCACAAACAGAAAATCAACGTAAAATGATTTCTTTAATGCAAAAAAATGATATGCTTTTTGCGGTAGGCCCAGCAGGAACAGGAAAAACGTATACTGCAGTAGCGTTAGCAGTAAAAGCATTGAAAGAGAAAGAGGTGCGTCGTATAATATTAACTAGGCCAGCTGTAGAATCTGGAGAAAATCTTGGTTTTTTACCAGGAGATTTAAAGGAAAAGTTAGATCCATATATGCAACCATTATATGATGGTTTAAGAGATATGATACCTCATGAAAAGCTAGAATCTTATTTAGAAAAAGGAATCATACAAATTGCACCATTGGCCTTTATGAGAGGTAGAACTTTAGATAATGCTTTTGTAATTCTAGATGAAGCTCAGAATACAACTCATAACCAAATGAAAATGTTCTTAACCAGAATGGGTAAAAGTGCTAAATTTATTATTACAGGAGATCCTGGGCAAATAGATTTACCAAGAAAACAAGTTTCTGGTTTAAAGGAATCTTTATTAGCTTTAAAAGATATAGGTGGTATTGCACAAGTATATTTAGACGATAAGGATGTTGTGAGACATCGTTTAGTAAAACGAATCATAAAAGCTTATAAGAGTATAGAAACAGAATAAATCAAAATAGTATCTGTTGATTTACTTTTTTTTTAATAGTATAATTTTGATTTAGATATTCAGAAAGTTTATTTTTACTACATTTCTATCGTATATGAGGGTTTTTGTGTTTTTTTTTATGCTTACATTTTGCTTTTTCGCAAAAGCACAGTGCCCAAATGGAAACCAAGATCATTATTTATCTTCACAAGAAAGAGTAGACGCTTTTGTGGCTGCATATAGTGGGTGTCAAAGGATTGAAGGAAATATAGACATTGTAGCAGGATTAGTAGGAACAGGAGATACTGGAGAAATACAAACTCCTATTACAGATATTACGGGTTTATATTTTCTTAAGGTTATTAATGGAGATTTAAGAATATCTGTAGATGTAGAAGAATTAGATGGTTTTAATAACTTGACCGATGTTAATGGAGATTTTGTTATAACAAGTTCAAATTCTCTTATCAAAATTAGTGGCTTTAATAACCTGCTTAATGCAAGAAATGTTACTATTGCTTTAAATCCTATTTTAACAGATGTTGGCGGTTTCAGAAGTTTAATTAAGGTTTTTAAAAGTCTAGAAATTGGTGATAGTCCTGGTATTCAAAACATAACAGGATTCGAAAACTTACAAACAATTGGAGGCGAACTAAATATTAGTAAAAACCCTGTATTAAAAACTATTCCCTCTTTTAATAATTTAGAAACCATTGGAGACGATTTAAATTTAACTTTGAACCCTATTTTAGAAGAAGCAATTGGTTTCGAAAAATTAGTATCTATTGGAAATGATTTAAATATCGAAAATGTAAAAATTATTAGAGGATTTCAACAACTCAGAACCATAGAACGTTTTTTCGATATTCGAGGAAGTGGTGTTGAAGAAGTACCTAGTTTTCCTTTATTGGAGATTGTTGGTGCTGCATTTAGGATAGAAAGCACTAATGTAAGAGCTATTACAGGCTATAACTCATTAAAAAGTGTTGGTGAACAATATTTTTTAGAAGACTGGTTTATAGTAAGTAATAACAAACTCTTAAGCTCTGTAATAGGTTTTGGACAATTCGAAAAAGTAGAGGGTAATTTAGAGGTTCAAAATAATCCTTTATTAAGTGACTGCTCTTGGCTTTGTAACATTATTAATAAAGGTGAAATTACAGGTGCATTAACAATTCAAAATAATTTAGGGGATTGCATAAATAGTCTAAAGGTAATTTTAATTTGTGATATAGACTTTGATGACGACACTATTGCGAATGTTGTAGATTTAGATGATGATAATGACGGTATCTTAGATGTTTTGGAAGGTGATGGAACTAAGGATACTGATAAAGATGGGTACCCTGACTCTATGGATTTAGATAGTGATAATGATGGTTGTTTTGATGTATTAGAAGCCGGTTTTGAAGACCCTAATGATGATGGTGTTTTAGGTGATTTGCCAGACGAAGTTGATTTTAATGGTCTAATAATTAAAGAAACTACTGGCTACAAAGATCCTGAAGATAGAAATAGCAATAATATATTTGATTTTCAAGAACTTAATATACCTAGTCCAGGTAAAAACAATAGAGTGGAATTATGTAAAAATTCAGAAAATGTAAATCTTTTTGATATTCTTTTAGGATCTCCAGATCCTGGAGGTGTTTGGTCGCCTAATTTAAAATCAGGTACAGGTGTTTTTAATGTAAAAGAAGATCAGGAGGGGATATATACATACACACATACAGATCCTGTATGCGGTAACTTAACTGCAGAAGTTGAGGTTGTTTTTACTTCTGAATTAGACCCTGGCTTAGATTCAGAAGTCGTAATTTGTGATGAAGTTGAAAAACTTAATCTTTTTGAAGCAATTAATGGTAATCCTTCTCCAAATGGATTTTGGTCACCTGAATTGGCAAGCGGAACAAACATTTACAATAAGAACTTTGACACTGCAGCAGCATATAATTATGTTTTGGTAGATAGAGAGTGTGGTACATTACAGGCTAAAGTTTCTCTCGTTCAGTCTGTAGAACCAAATAGCGGTATTAATGGAGAATTGCAAATTTGTGAGTTTGCAGATACCGTAAATTTATTTGATTATTTAGCAGGAGATCCAGATGAAGGAGGTGTATGGAGTCCAGCACTGCCAAACGGAGTTTTTAATCCAAGTCAAAATATTGCAGGTATTTATTCTTACACTGTTGATAATGGTGTTTGTGGCAGAGCAACATCAACTGTAAATGTAGAGGTTGTAAGAAATTCCGAATTAAATAACGTTAGAATTAAAGTGAATGATTTTTCATCTACTAACAATTCTATAGAAGTTTTTGTTTTTTCTAAAAGAGCATATGAATATTCTTTAGATGGTTTAAATTATCAATTAGACCCTGTTTTTAACAACGTTTCTGGAGGTGTCCAAACGGTTTTTGTAAGAGGAATTGATGGTTGTGAATTTTATAATGAAGAGATTTTTGTAAGAACCTACCCACCATTTTTTACACCTAATAATGATGGCGAAAATGATTTTTGGAGGTTAAAAGATTTTCCAGATATCAATTACACCATTTTTATTTATTCTAGGTTTGGTAGACTTATTAAATCAGTAAGTAGTACTTCAGGTTTTTGGGATGGTAAAGAAAATGGAAAAGAACTTCAATCTTCAGATTATTGGTTTAGAGTTGTTACTGAAAAAGGAGAAGTATTGTATGGTAATTTTTCTTTACTAAGAAAATGATATCCTAAAAATTAAACTTATTTTTGTACAAATAACTTTATTCTATGAACACAATTAACGGAACTAACTTTGAGTTTCCAGGTCAGAAATCAATATATAAAGGAAAGGTAAGAGAGGTTTATAATATCAACAATGACCTTTTAGTGATGATTGCAACAGATAGACTCTCTGCTTTCGATGTTATTTTACCAAGACAAATTCCTTTTAAAGGGCAAATCTTAAATCAAATAGCCACCAAAATGATGAATGATACATCAGACATTGTTCCTAATTGGTTAATTGCAAACCCAGATGAGAATGTAGCTGTTGGTCATTTGTGTGATCCGTTTAAAGTAGAAATGGTTATTAGAGGTTATTTGTCTGGTCATGCAGCTCGTGAATATAAAGCAGGTAAACGTACTTTGTGTGGAGTAGAAATGGCAGAGAATTTAAAAGAGAATGATAAGTTTCCAACGCCAATAATAACACCATCTACCAAAGCAGATAATGGAGAACATGATGAAGATATTTCTAGAGAAGCAATTTTAGCAAACGGAATTGTTTCTGAAGAAGACTACTTAGTTTTAGAAGATTACACTAGAAAATTATTTAAAAGGGGTTCTGAAATTGCTGCTAAAAGAGGTTTAATCTTAGTAGATACTAAATACGAATTTGGTAAAACCAAAGAAGGTAAGATTGTTTTAATAGACGAAATTCATACTCCAGATTCATCTCGTTATTTTTATGCAGATGGTTATCAAGAGAGACAAGACAATAATGAAGCTCAAAAGCAACTATCTAAAGAATTTGTGCGTCAGTGGTTAATAGAAAATAGATTTCAAGGCAAAGAAGGACAAACTATACCAGAAATGTCTGATGAGAAAATTATGGAGATTTCCAATAGATATATTGAGTTGTTTGAACAAATTACTGGTGAGCAATTTGTTAAGGCACAAACAGAAAATGTATTAGATAGAATAGAAAAAAATGTATTAGATTTTCTTTCTTAATGAAGGCAAGTACTATAAAACAACTTAAAGACGAATTGTCTCATAAAACTGCTCAAGAGCTAAAAGATTTATGTTTACAATTGGCAAGATTTAAAGTTGAAAATAAAGAATTGCTAACCTATTTGTTGTTTGAAGCCAATGATGAAGATCAGTACATTGTTAATTGTAAAACTTTTATTGATACTCAATTTGTTGAAATAGGAACAAATAACGCTTATTATGTTAGAAAGAAGATTCGTAAAATACTTACATCGACTAAAAAGCTAATCAGATTTTCTAAAAAGAAAGATACTGAAGCGCAAATTTTGCTTCATT
>JBDNBB010000159.1:0-2743 GCA_039768135.1 Polaribacter sp. | reverse complement strand
GTGCTTCTATAAAAGCATCTACACTTAATCCGTTTAAACCAACACCTATATTCATTTTTTTTGCAACAGAATTTGTTGTAGAAACATCTATAACACTAGAAATACTCTCGCCATATTTTGCTGTAACTCCTTTATTTAAAAAAGTAACATTTTCTGATATATTTGGATTAAAAGGAGAAATCATTCCAAAAAAATGACCACTGTGATACATTGTAATTCCATCCCAAATTATTTGATTTTGATCTGGTGTACCTCCTCTAACATTTAAGCCTGTTGCTGTTTCATTTGGGCTAATAACTCCTGGTAATTCTTGTAAACTTTCCAAAACGTCAGCTTCAATCAAACCAGGTAAAATTTCTAACTGTTTTGGTTTTATTTTAAAAGATCCATCTTTGTTTTTGTTAACACCATTAGTTATATAGCTTTTAATAACTACTTCATCAAGAATTTTTGTTGTATTATTTGCAAAGATTTGTTTTCTTTTTGCTACTGAAATAAAACGATTATTTACTTTTTTAAAATCTAGATCAAATAGTTCAGAGATTTCATCTAAAACAGCATCTAAACTTCTATTGCCTTTTTTTAAGAAAATAGTTTTTCTAACTATAATATCATCTGTATAAGATATTTTTACATTAAACTCTTTTTCTATAATTATAAAAGCTTGAGACACTTTAATATTATTAAAAAAAATAGGTTTTTCAATTTTCTCTTGTGCGCTTAAAAAATTAAAACTAATACAAAATAGAAAAGCAACTATTTTTCTCATTATTTTTTAGATAATAAAATTGTTTTGTTTTTTATTCTATACTGCATATTTATGGTGTTAAATACAGAAGATAATGCTATATCAATATTTTTATTATCAAAAGAACCTGTAAACAGTAGAGTATCATCTATAGAATTACTATTAATTTTTATGTTAAATTGATTTTCTAAAGACCTTATTACTTCTGCCAAAGGCACACTTCTAAAATCACTTTCTCCAGCAATCCAAGTTGGTTGTATTGCAGATAAATTTAAAGTTTCTTCAGTAACAATTCCATTTATATTTCTAATAGATGTATTAGGTGTTAAAATATAATCTTTAGCACTGTTTACTACTTTTACTTTACCCTCATAACAAATTACTTCAAAAAATTTATTACCATTATTCACATTAAATTGTGTTCCTAAAACAGTAACAGTTCCATTATCTGTAACAACAGTAAAAGTGCTTCCTTTTTGAACTTTAAAAAAGGCTTCTCCTTTAAGGTGCACTTCTCTCTTATTTTTCCAATCTTCTTTATTATAAGTCAATTCTGATTTTGCGTTTAAAATTACTTCAGAATTGTCTAAAAGAGCAATTGTTTTGTTTTCTCCAAAATCAGTAGTAAAAAGGACATCGCTATTTGTTAAATAGTTAGATATGCTAAAAAATAGCACAAGAGATGCTGCTACTGCAATAGCACTTTTAAAATATAAAGACCTAACTTTAGAATGTTTTTTAGTTGTACTTTCTTTTTTACTATTTATTTTACCCTGTATTTTAGAAAATGTATTTTCTAAAGGAGCTTCTATATAATCGAAAACCTCTATACCAGATTTTAATTTTACATAAGAGTTATAATCCTCTTCAGAAACTAACTTTTTTAATTGGTTGTTGGAGAGTTTACCAGCAATCCAATCAGCCAAATAAGTATTGTTAAATGTATTTTTTTGTTCCATTTTTTTTGCCTGATATTAATAATACAACTGAAAGTATAAAAACCCTACCTTAAATGATATCTATTTTTTCTTTTAATGCTTTTACAGCAATATGCATTCTTTTTTCCACAGCTTTTACGCTAATATTTAATTGTGTAGCTATTTCTTTATATTTCTTTTTTTCTATTCTACTTAATAAAAACACTTCTCTTTGTTTTTCTGTTAAACTAGCAATTGCATTTTGTAGTTTATCATAAAATTCATTTTCTAAAAAAATAAACTCTGGTGTTTCATTACTGTTATCGTGTACATAGCCTTTTTGATATTTGTCTATTACTTTATTATGTTTAACAATGTTTAGAAATAAATTATTAGCAATTGTAAATAAATAATTCTTAACGGTTTCAAATTTCACGTTTTTACAATCTTCCCAAAGTTTTACAAAAGCATCTTGTACAATATCTTCTGTTAAGTCAATATCTTTAGTTTTAAATAAGATAAAACGCTTTACCTCTTTAGCATAACTATTAAAGATGTTCTCGAAAATTTTAGGACTACAAACATATTTTAAATCTTTTATCATTTAAGTCTATTAATTTTAAAAGCAATTTTAAAGGAGCTTTCAAATGTAGTTAAAAAAATAACTAAAAAAAGGTAGGGTTTTTTATTTTGAGATTGTATAGTATCAGAAGAGTCGTAAAAAAGGGCTTTTAAAATTAAAAATAACTTTAAAATTAAATAAAATGAAAACTTTAAAATCAATTACTTTCTTAATGTTAATCTCTTTATTAACATTCTCTTGTACATCAAACAATGATAATGAATTAATAGACCCAAATGAAACAAATGAAACCACAGAGAAAAGTGCGTCAGCAAAAATAGTGGTAGAAGTTGTAAAAAGTCACTTAAAAGCAGATGGTTCTTTTTACAATGCAACCAACCCAGAAAGCAGTATGACTTTTGATTTAGGTTTCAAGTTTTCTTACCCAGTATCTATTTCTTACAATAACGGTACCAAAGTTCAAATCAATTCTATAGAAGAATTAGCAAGTATTGC
>JBDNBB010000158.1:0-4926 GCA_039768135.1 Polaribacter sp. | reverse complement strand
AATGTCACTAAGATCGTAAGACCTGCAGCTCCAAGTTTGGCAGCCATTCCTGCAAGTCCAGAAAGTGTACCAACAATTTTTCCGCTAAAAAGATCACTAGGTATCGTTTGTACATTTCCAACTGCAACTTGAAATCCGAAAAGTAAAACTGCCATAATAATTACGGCATTAAAAGCAGATCCAGGAGCTTTTAATAAGAAAAAACAAGGAATCATAATTAGACAACCTAATGTGATTACCATTTTTCTTGTCTTATCTACTGACCATCCGGAAGAAAGTCTGTTTTGGGCTATAAGCCCTCCAGCCCAAGCACCTATCATAGCACCAACATAAGGTAGCCATGCTGAAAATGCGATCTCTTTTACATTTAAACCAAAAACTTCTGAAAGATAGATAGGTATCCAAACGATAAATAGCCACCAAATAGGATCAATTGCAGCCGAGGCAATTATTACTCCCCAACTTTCTTTACGTTTCAGCAATTCCCCTGTGTTTGGAGCATAACCTTCTTCATAATTACCCTTTTCATCAATTTCTTGATTTCTTTGTCCTGATAAAATATATTTTTTTTCGTCATCTGATAACAAGGGATGCGATTTAGGATCTGATTTTACAATGTAAAACCAAGGTATTAACCATGTCAATCCAAGAATACCCACAACAATGAATATTGCTTTCCAGTCAAAATAAACAGAAAGTAAACCAATGATAGGGTAGGCAACGATTCCACCAATTGCAGCTCCTGAGTTAAAAATTCCTTGAGCAAATGCTCTCTCTTTTGTTGGAAACCATTCAGCATTGGCTTTGGCAGCACCCGGCCAGTTTCCTGCCTCAGCGATTCCTAATATTGATCTAAAAATTGAAAAACTTAATAAACCTTGAGCAAATGCGTGTAGTATCGTAGCAATTGACCATACTCCAATTGAAAGTGCAAATCCCATTCGAGTTCCTATCCAATCGAAAATTTTACCAAATAGTGCTTGACCTCCGGCATAGGATAATATAAATACTGTAGAGATTGTACCATAGATCGCTTTGTGTCCATCTTCATCCATTTCAGGAAATAAATCTCTAGCAATGTCTGGCCATAATGCTCCAAAAGCTTGTCTGTCTATATAATTAACAACGGCAGCCAAGGCGACTAAACCTACAACCCACCATCTAAGTCCTTTAATTTTCATTTTTTTTTATTTATCTAAATTGTAGCAATAGGTATAGAGTTCTTTAAAGTGCTCTTTCATTTTTTGCTTTGCCAATTGTGGTTTCTTATTTTTAATTGCATCAAAAATTTCTTGATGATCTGTAATTCCTCTTTGTGATAAACCGGCATCACAAACATGGTGTTTCTTAAAATTTGTAATAATTTCTGGAGTTATTTTCAACATAAAAGTATTTATCATACTATTTCCACTTGCTTTTGCAATAGCTAAATGAAATAATAAATCTTCTTGTACGGCTCCATCTCCTTCTAATACTTTATTTCTATATGCTTCTAAAGCTTCTTGAATTTGTTCTAAATCCTCATCAGTTCTTCTTAAAGCAGCCAATCGTACTGTTTTTAATTCTAATAATATTCTTGTTTCGACTAAAGATCGAAAATCAGGTTCATCCAACCTTAAAATATCTTCAATCATCCCATTTAAAGCAGTAATGCCAATGTTTGCGACAAAAGTTCCACTTTGAGGTCTCGATTTTAATAACCCATAAAACTCTAACTTTTGTATGGCTTCTCTTAGATTAGATCTACTTACTTCAAATTTCTCTGAAAGCATTCTCTCTGAAGGAAGTTTATCACCTGGTTCTAGGTTTTTAAAGTTGATTAAATCTCTAATTCCTATAATTATTAAATTTTGTACTTTTTGATTTTCATTTTTATTAAGTACTTCTAATTTCATTTTGAGCTATTTAATTTTAACTATTGGTTAACTAGTTTCACAATACAAGTGTATAAAAAGTAACTGTTTTACCCAATATAAAAATATAGTTTTAATTTAATTATTTAGAACTGATTTATATACTAGTTAAAATTTATCCGACCAAATTGATTTGGTCGGATAAATGTTTTAAATTTAGTGTTTAGTATCTAAGGTTCTAATTTGCTAAATTTGGATTTCTATTAACTTCATCTGCAGGAATTGCAATTAAATAATCGTCAGCGGCACTAAATTGTGATTTTGCACCTTCTAAACCGGAAGCACCAAATACACTTGGCCCTAAATCTCTACGTACAATATCATACCATCTTTTCATTTCAAAAGATAATTCAAGTCTACGCTCTTCTAACACATCATTAACAGTCACAGAACCTGGATGTGCTGCTGGTTCCGTACTTACTGGATAATTAGGATGACCGACTCCAGCTGCATTTCTTGCACGCGCTCTAACTTGATTTATATAGTTAGTAGCAGAAGCATCATCTCCAATTTCAACAGCTGCTTCTGCAGCAATTAACAATACTTCTGCATAACGCATCAACTGATAATTTTGCTCAGAAGCTCTACCACTTCCTCCAAAATTATCGCCAATCATTCTGTTGTATTTAGCTATAAAAGGAGTATTCTGATTTCTTGAATCAACAGAATTGAATTGTGTAAAATCCTTTACAACACCTTTATCAACCATTGTAGTATCTAAGCTTACTGCTTTTCTATAATCCTTACCATTCCATCTATTATATACTTCAATTTCAGGCGCCATTACAGCCCAACCAGTACCATGAGCATAAGCTGAGTTACCTCTAATACCTGATAGTGGACCTATGTAATCTGTATTAGGATTACCTAACCCTACATTTCCAATATAATCTAAATTAAAAATAGGCTCTTTAGAACTATTAACTGATGCATAGTTCCATATATTTTGATAATCAGCCTCTAGATCTAAGTTATAAGTACCCTTATTATCTATAATATCTTTGGCTTCATCAAAAGCATCTTGCCAAAGTCCTCTAGTTAAATATACAGAAGACAAATATGCACTTGCAGCAGCTTTAGAAGCTAAACTTCTAGAAGCTTGAGTGGGTGGCAACCATGTTTTAGCAAATTCTAAATCAGCAATAATACCTGCATAAATGTCATCTACAGAAGTTTTTGTAATATTACTGGCTGCATCTACGTCTGTAACAGGTTCTGTAATATATGGTACCGCTCCAAATTGCCTTACAATGTGGTAATAAGCAAAAGCTCTTAAAAAATAAGCTTCAGCTATAAGAGGGTTTATCTCGGCATCTGATAATTCTGTAAATTGTGCTCCAGAAATAGCTACATTAGCAGAAGAAACAATCTCCCACATTGCTGGCCAAGCAACTCTAGTATTTCCATTATCTGCTAAATCAGTAAAATTATCATGATCTATTCTTTCTTGCCTTGTTCCTTGATCAGAAATACCTACCATATCGCTTCTTAGCATTAAAGCCATTCCTGTCTCTCTTGCAAGAAAAAATCTATCGTGAACAAAGCTATAAACTCCATTAACGGCAATCTGTACAGATGCTTTATCTGTAAAATATGTTTCAGGAGACAATAAACCTATTGGTTCTTCTTCTAGGTCTGAACAACTAACTATTGATATACTTACCAATAGCAAGAGTATGTATTTATATGTTTTCATATTTATTTGTTTTAAAATTATTTATTAAAATTTTAAGCTTACACTAAAGTTTACTGTTTTTAATGCTGGGTAGTTCCCATAATCAAAACCAGCTGTATTGTTTGAATTATTACCAGATTCTCCTGCAGAGTAATTTACTTCTGGGTCTAAACCAGAGTAGTCTGTAATAGTTAACAAGTTTTGAGCACTTAAAGAAAGTCTTATATTATTTGCTCCTAATTTCTCTGTAATATTTTCTGGTAAGTTATATCCTACAGCAATATTCTTTAATCTAATGTAACTTCCATCTTCTACAAAACGAGTAGAAAATTCTCTAGGGCTATTATTTCCTACACGAGGTATGTTTGTATTTGTATTTGAAGTTGACCAAGCATTATTAAAGTTTTCATAAGTTGTATTTCCATCTCCAGTATACAATTGTACGTTAGTCATATTAAATATTTCACCACCTTGCGAACCTTGAATAAAGATATTAAAGTCCCAATTTTTGTAAGTAAAGTTATTCGTAATACCATAAGTATAATTAGGTGTTGGATCTCCAATTATTTTTCTATCATCTGTATCTATTACACCATTAACATTTCCACTTTCATCTGCAACATCAGCAAATAAAGGATCTCCTGCTACACCGCCTGTAAAAGTTGCGGTTCCGTCTGGCAAAGCACCTCCTTGATAAACTCCTGCATATTCATATCCATAAAAAGCACCTGGAGTTTCTCCTTCTCTTAAAATATGTGTGTCAGCTCTACTAAAGTAACTTGGAGATGCGTCTAATAACACATCAATACCATCTAACAATTTAACAACTTCTGTTTTATTGGTAGAAATATTAAAGTCTGTTGTCCATCTAAAATCACCTTTGCTAATGTTTGTAGAGCTTATTTGAAATTCAAAACCTGAATTATTAATTTCTCCAATATTTACTAAAGCAGCTGATGTTTGGTAACCTAGATATTGAGGTTGTCCAAAATCTGGCATCAATAAATCTTTTGTATCTATATTATAATAATCTAAAGATAAAGAAATTCGATTACTCAATAAACCTAAATCTACTCCAATGTTTGTTTGGTAAGAAGATTCCCATCTTAAGTTTGTGTTTGCAGCTTGGTCTGGTGCAACACCACTCACTATAGATCCGTTACTTAAACCTTGTACATTTGTTAATCTACCAAATGAAGAATAAGATGGGATTGCCTGATTACCTGTAACCCCATAACTAACTCTTAATTTTAAGTTAGAAATAGTTTCATTTTCTTTAAGAAAATCTTCATTTGAAATTTTCCATCCAAAAGCACCTGAAGGAAAAATTGCATATTT
>JBDNBB010000157.1:0-2628 GCA_039768135.1 Polaribacter sp. | reverse complement strand
GTTATGAGCAATTTGAACAGAACGGTTAAAGAAAACTATGAACTGATTGAAAAATCGAACAGGGGCTAACCATCTCAAAACAGTTGGATTCCCAAAGGTCAACTGAAACTCGAATAAGGGTTTGAAAAAACAAAATGGCAAAAACTAATATTAATCGAGAGTTAAATAAAGTAAAGAACTATCAAAAACTTAAAAAATGAAAAAGTTTAAATTAAACATTTTACAAGCATTTATTTTATTATTCTCAATATCAATTTTTATAACAAGTTGTACAAGTGAGGAAAATTCACAAATTGAAGAAGCAGTAGTCGAAAACTTAAACACGGCAGAGAATAGATAAGCAATAAAAGATTTATTTAGTAGTCAAAAGACACTTAACAGAACTATCCAAGAATTTAAAGCATTAAGCATCAATGCAAAAAATTCTAATAGTGATGAAGTAAATTTAAATGAAGTTGATTTTGATACAATGTTAGATGAATATTCAAGTTGTTGAAATTGTCCAAGTGAATACAAAGTTTTTTTAACACCTTTCTTCCAAGAAATAGTAGAAACTGAAGATAGTGAAGTATTAACAAAGATAGAAGAATATGAATCTTTAATTGATTCGTCTAATTTAAGTGAAGTACATAAAGAAAATTTAAGATTTACTTTATTTAGTTTCAAAGAGGCATCTACTTTCGCACTTAACAATTCTGAAAGTCAAAGATTTGCAAGTAAAGAAAATAGCCCAGGTAAGAATATTGGGCGTGGATTAGCTTGGGGATTCTTATCGGGTTGTGCAGCAGGAGCATACATTGGAGGAACTGTTGGTACAGTAACTGTTCCTGTGTTAGGTACTGCTGTTGGAGCAGTTGCAGGATGTATATATGGTGGAGCTTTTACTGGAACAATGGGAGCTATAGGTGCAGGATTCTGGTCAGCTGTAGATGCAATTTTTTAAATGATGAATAGAAAAGAAAAAATTTTCTTTGCGACTTTTACTTGTTTGGTATACTATATTGGAATGGATTATGCAGATGAATCATTCTTTGATTTTTCAAGTATAAAATTTTATTTAAAATTCTTAATTTCAATAATACTCGGAATAGTATTAGTCTTTACTATCAAAGGAAAAAAAAGCTCATAACACCGTGTATAATTCATTGCTAGTTATCGCCTAACTATGAAAATCCTAGCGGATTTTCAATTTGATTTTTTGTTTGCTAACTTTAGTGCTTAAATCATGTAACTTTCTAATACACAAATACGTTAGATTAAGGCTACTTAAAAAAAGAATCTACAAACTCCACTTTATTAAAAACTTGTAAATCGTCGATACCCTCACCTACTCCAATATATTTTACAGGAATTTGAAACTGATCAGAAATACCAATGACAACTCCACCTTTTGCAGTACCATCTAATTTAGTAACTGCTAAACTTGTAACTTCTGTAGCTTTAGTGAATTGTTTGGCTTGTTCAAAAGCATTCTGACCTGTAGAACCATCTAATACTAACAAAACATCATGAGGTGCATCAGCAACTACCTTTTGCATCACTCTTTTAATTTTTGTTAGCTCGTTCATTAAGTTTACTTTATTATGCAAACGACCTGCTGTATCAACAATAACTACATCAGCATCTTGCTTTACAGCAGAAGTTAAGGTATCAAAAGCTACTGAAGCAGGATCTGAACCCATTTCTTGACGAATGATAGGCACATCTGTTCTATCTGCCCAAACTTGTAATTGATCTATAGCTGCTGCTCTAAACGTATCTGCAGCACCCAAAACAACTTTTAAACCTTGCTTTTTAAATTGACTTGCTAATTTACCAATAGTAGTAGTTTTACCTACACCATTTACACCAACAACCATTAAAACATAAGGCATTTTCTGATCATCCTTTTTAGGAATCTCAGGGATTGAAAACTCAGTTTCATTACCAACATTAGTTTCAGATAACAAACCTGCAATTTCTTCACGAAGAATTGCATTTAATTCATCTGTACCCACGTATTTATCTTTAGCAACTCTTGCTTCTATTCTATCAATAACTTTTAAGGTGGTATTTACACCAACATCTGATGCTACTAAAACCTCTTCTAAATTATCTAAAACATCATCATCTACTTTAGATTTACCTGCAACTGCTTTAGAAAGTTTACCAAAAAAACTTTCTTTTGTTTTCTCTAAACCTTTATCTAAAGTTTCTTTTTTCTCTTTTGAAAATATTTTCTTAAAAAAACTCATATATTTTTATTGTTTCAAATATCAATTAAAAAAAAGATATTTAATTTATTGTAATAGCAATTGACTATTAAATTAGTGCTATAAAAAGCTGTTAATCAATTATTAATTACTGTATAAAAGTACGTAATTATAAGGCATAAAAAAAACTACTTCTTATTTCTAAAAAGTAGTTTAAGTATTTTATATAAGCTGATTATTTTTTTGCTAAAAATTTATCAACTTCTGAAGGATCCATAATTGCTTCTACAAACATGTAAGCTCCTGTTTTTGGAGACTTCACCATTTTTATTGCTTTGCTTAGTCTTTTTGATCCTGTTTGTAACGATGCTACTGATTTCTTTGCCATGTCCTAATTATTTAATTTCTTTATGAACTGTCATTTTCTTTAAGATAG
>JBDNBB010000156.1:0-19706 GCA_039768135.1 Polaribacter sp. | reverse complement strand
AATAATTGCAGCTTTTGGTTTATTCTTTCCAATTTTTGGAAGTTTACCTGTAAAGCTTTCAGGAAATTTATAGATTAATGGCTGATTTTTATAATTATCAAACCTGTCTTGAGCTAAATTATTTGCAGTCTGCTTTTGATCTAATAAGAATGATGTTTTATACCATACATCTCTTAGTTCAGCAACATTAAATGAGAAATTATCTTCATTATTTTTAACCTTTAACTCTCCAGAATTATTGGCTGTACCAATATTGAAAAATTCGATATTATTTTCTGATAAAATTGTTTCTACTGAAGCTTCTGCTTGAAAAACAATTCCTGAATTTTCTGAGAATAATACTTTTACAGAATCTTCTTCATTTAAAGATGTAAGGTCTAAATCAGCGCCCAAATTAACATCAGCAAAACAAATTTCTAATAATGTAGTTATTAAACCCCCAGAAGCTATATCATGGCCTGCAACAATTTTATCATCTTTAATTAAATTTTGGATGGTATTAAATGTTGCTTTTACAAAATCTGTATTTGTTACATCTGGAGCTTCATTTCCAATAGCATTCAATACTTGGTTGAATGAACTTCCACCTAATTTAAATTCATCTTGAGAAATATTTATGTAGTAGATATTTCCACCATCAATTTGTAAAACAGGCTCTACAACTTTGCTAATTTCATTACAATTTGCAGCGGCTGAAATAATTACAGTTCCAGGTGAAATTACATCTCCATCTGCATATTTCTGTTTCATAGATAAAGAATCTTTACCTGTTGGAACGTTGATCCCTAAATCAATTGAAAACTCTGAAATAGCTTGTACAGCTTTATATAAACGAGCATCTTCACCTTCGTTTTTACAAGGCCACATCCAGTTAGCAGATAATGAAACCGATGCTAAATTATCTTTTAAAGGTGCCCAAATAATGTTTGTTAAAGCTTCAGTGATTGAGTTTCTACTCCCGGCTTCTGGATGTATTAAACCAGAAATAGGAGAGTGGCCAATTGAGGTTGCAACACCTTCTTTTCCATTATAATCAAGAGCCATAACTCCCACATTATTTAAAGGAATTTGTAAGGGACCTACACATTGTTGTTTGGCAACTTTACCCCCTACACATCTATCTACTTTATTTGTTAACCAATCTTTACAAGCTACGGCTTCTAATTGCAGCACTTGTTCTAAATAGATTTTTAAGTTTTTAGTTTTGTAACGTGGATTTTTATAGTTTCTAATAACAGTTTTATCTGTTAGTATTGTTTTGGGTGATGAGCCAAACATGTCTTCTAAAGCTAAATCCATTGGTTTTTCGCCAGTAGTTTTAGATTCAAAAGTAAATCTATCATTACCTGTTACATTACCAACTTTATATATTGGAGAGCGTTCACGTTCTGCAATTTTCTGTAAAGTTTCAATATGTTTTTCAGGTATTACTAACCCCATTCTTTCTTGAGATTCGTTACCAATAATTTCTTTTGCTGATAATGTAGGGTCACCAACGGGTAATTTATCTAAATCGATTTTACCACCTGTATCTTCTACCAATTCAGACAAACAGTTTAAATGACCTCCTGCACCATGATCGTGAATAGAAACAATAAAGTTTTCATCACTTTCAACCATTCCACGAATTGCATTTGCAGCACGTTTTTGCATTTCTGGGTTAGATCTTTGCACAGCATTTAATTCGATACCAGATGCAAATTCACCTGTATCAGCAGAAGAAACTGCAGCTCCACCCATACCAATTCTGTAGTTTTCTCCACCAAGAATTACAATTTTATCTCCTTCTTTTGGAGTGTCTTTTATGGCTTGATCTGCTTTACCATAACCAATACCTCCTGCTTGCATAATTACTTTATCATATCCTAACCTTCTAGGTTTAGCATCACTAGAAGCTGCATTTTCTTCATGCTCAAAAGTTAATACAGAACCCGTAATTAGAGGTTGTCCAAATTTGTTTCCAAAATCTGAAGCTCCATTAGATGCTTTAATTAAAATATCCATAGGAGTTTGGTATAACCATTCTCTTGCTTCAAATTTATTTTCCCAATATCTTTGGTTTTTTTCTGAATCTTTATCGGCTTCTAATCTAGAATAAGATGTCATATAAACAGCAGTACCTGCTAAAGGTAAAGAGCCTTTACCTCCTGCAAGCCTATCTCTAATTTCACCTCCAGAACCAGTTGCAGCTCCATTAAAAGGCTCTACAGTTGTTGGAAAGTTATGTGTTTCTGCCTTTAAAGAAATTACAGATTCAAACTCTTTTGTTTCGTAAAAATCAGGTTTATCTGCAGTTTTAGGCGCAAATTGTGCTGCTTTTGGTCCTTTAATAAAGGCTACATTATCTTTATATGCAGAAACAATATCATTAGGATTTTGTTTTGATGTTTCTTTAATCATTTTAAATAAAGAAGATGGTTTCTCTTCACCATCGATAACAAAAGTTCCATTAAATATTTTGTGTCTACAGTGTTCTGAGTTTACTTGGCTAAAACCAAATACTTCAGAATCTGTAAGTTTTCTTCCAATTTTTTCAGCAACATTTTCTAAATAGGAAACTTCCTCATCACTTAAAGATAAACCTTCTTGATTGTTATAAGTAGCAATATCTTTAATTTCTATAATTTTTTCTGGTAGAATATCAACAGTAAACATCTCTTGATCTAAGCCATTGAATTTTTCAGAAATCATTGGATCAAAATCTGAATAATCTTTATCAACTGCAGTAAATTCTTCAATTCTTAGAATGTCAGAAATACCCATATTTTGAGTAATTTCTACTGCATTTGTACTCCAAGGAGTAATCATAGCAGCTCTTGGTCCAATAAAAAAAGCGTCTAAAGACTTAGATTCTATTTTACTTTGGTCGCCAAATAACCATGTAAGTTTAGCAATTGTTTCTGTGCTTAATTCTTTTGTTGTTTGAACAGCTATTACTTTACTGTTTATGTTTCCAAAGAAATGAATCATTATAGGATGGTATTTTTCAGGTTGTTTTATGTTGCAAATTTAATTCTTTCCCCGAATTATATGCATAAAAAAACTCGCATTATTTGCGAGTTTTTCAAATGGGTTATTAACAAATTACTTTACTATTACCTTTCGAGTACTATAGTGGTTTTTACTTTTAATTTTAAGAAGGTATAAACCACTTTTTAAGTGTTTAAATTGACAAGAATTTTGTTGTATGTTTTTAATTTTACTTTCATGAATCTTTTTTCCCAGAATTGAAAATAGTGTAATCGTTATATTTTTAAATCTAGAGGGAACTTTAACATTTATACTATGTGTATTAGATGGATTTGGATAAATTTTAATCTCATTAATTAAACTATAATTATCAGTATCTAACGTACTCCATCTATTTTCTGCCTCATTTCCTCCCCATATTAGGGTTGCTAAATATGGGTTATCTATGAATGGGTTTCTATTTCCTTGTACTTCAGCTATTATTTCATTTCTTTGAATTTCAAATAATGAAACAGGATCTTCAATATTCCATTTCAAAAATAAGTTAAGATTACCAACATCATTAAATGGTTCATCGTATCTTAACTTTAAGTACATTATCATTCTTGCAACATCTCCTTTCCATTCGTCTCCTGGAAACCAACTATTCCCGTTATTAGAATAATTACCAGTACCATCTGAAAATGGGTTGTTACTCCTAGCGCTATTTGTATTAGTATCACAGGCTCTTAAATGATGTAAATCTCCTTTAGCAGTAACACCTATTAAAGACTGAGGGTACACATGTTCTGTGTTAAAAGTTTGCGGTGAAAACGAATTATTTCCAGATAGATATTCTCTTTTGTCTCTACTTTCTGAAGTGTACATTAAATAAACATTTGCATTATCATTTAAATCTTCATCTGCGTTGTATAAATAATTATGTCTTTCCGAATAAGAAAGTAGGTTTGTGTGCTTAGAAATTGTTGTATTTTCTAAGGATTGAAGCAATGTGGTTCCAGTAGACGTGAAGTTTACACTAGCATAATAGGAAGTTAGTTCTGTTGGAGGTGTTAATTGTGAAAATGAAGCACTAAATGCAAATAAAGTAAATAATATAATTAGATGTAATTTCATTAGGATTTTATGAATTTTGAGGTAAACCATTTTTGATTTACCTTATATTTAATAATATAAACTCCTTTCGGTAGTGTCGATACATTTATCGTGTTTTTTACTTTAAATAAAGAAATTAACTTTCCACCTAAAGTATTAAAAATTGATAATGATATCAACTTTTTATGTTGAGATTTTATAAATAGCTTTTCTTTAGTTGGATTTGGATAGAAAGAAATAGCATTATTAGAATAAGAATTAATTATGGCTAAAGATGAAGTATTATGTATTCCAAAATTACTTGCATCATTTTTATCAAAGACTTCCCATTCATTATTTAAATCAAAATTTGTATTAGGTTGAAAAATATTACTTTTTCTTCGTAATGTTTTATCTTTTGCAAAGTTTGAGGAGCCTCCGTTATAAATACCAATAATATCTATTAAAGTCCCATTCTTAAATAAGCCAACAGGATCATTTCCATTAAAATTAATAGGTGCACCAAAATTAGTATCTCCATCATGAACTCTAATTGAGTCTGCAACTTGAATTAAATACTCACCTGCCTCTCTAGCCGCTTGTGATTTTGAGCTACTATGTTCTGCTGCAGCTTCATTTACAATTACATAAACATCATTTGAAAAAATAATACCCTTTAAAGGCATAAAAGATTCCCAATCATCACCATTTAAACCTCCATTAGACTGTCTTGCTATGCTGTAATTACCTAAATTAATATCATCACCTGTTAAATTTACTATTTCTAGCGCTTTGTTGTTACTTTCACCTTCTAGGTACTCTGAAAAAAATAATTCAGAAGCTGTATTCATCCCGTTTGTGGTTGTTCCTAAAATAGGTGAAGATAAATTAGAGGTATTTCCAACTATATCAACAGCTGCTAATTGAATTTTGTAAGAACTATCTTTTTCTAAATTACTAGCAGTATATGATAAAGTAGTTGTTTCAATTTGAAGTATGTCTTCTATATACACTTTGTAGTAAGCTACACTAGTATTGTCTGAGGATGCTGTCCAATTTATAACAAAGGAAGATTCAGTTTCATTACTTACTAAAATAGCATCAGGTATTGATGGAGCCTCAATATCATTTAACGTAGTAAAAAATAAGCTTTCACTAAATTCAGACTTATTATTGGCAATATCTTTTGCGATAATTTTTATAGAGTAATTGGTATTTGGTATAAATGTGTCTAAAGCAATAGATGTATTTGAAGTTGCTTTTTGCAAAACATTATTTACGTAAACATCATAACTTGTTACAGCTACATTATCTGTAGAAGCAGACCAAGTTAACTCAACAGAAAAAGTACTTACATCTAATACAGTTAAATTTGTTGGAGGAGTAGGTGCTTCAGTATCATTATTTGTAAAGATTCCCCAAGTATCTTCAGCTCTAGGACCTTCCCAAATTCTTGTTGCTAATATAGGATTATCTATAAAAGGATTTCTATTTCCTTGGGCATTTTCGTTGATTGTGTTTTCATGATAAGTATTTCTTTGTCTTTCAAAGTCAGAAACAGGATCTTCTGCATTCCACTCTAAAAATAAATCAATCATATCATCTGGAGTATTGGAATTACTTCCAATACCAATATTTGTAATAAGACACCTATTAGGGTATCTTAAATACATGTACATCATCATTCTTGCTACATCTCCTTTCCATTCGTCTCCAGGGTACCATCCTCCGTTATTTTGAATTCCAGAATTGCCAGAACCATTGGTAAATTTTCTGTTATTTCTTGCTGAATTTGTTTGAGCATCTGCTGGCCTTAAATGATGGGCATCAGAACCTGGACCTATGTCCGATAGAGGTGGAGTTCCTAATGATTGTGAATACACATGTTCTCTGTTCCATTGTCCAGAGCTTCCACCATTATTATTGATTTCTCTTGTTTTATCGTTGGTTAGATCAGAATCATCTCCATTTTCATAACCATATATTAAAAGTACTTCCTGATTGTTTTCTGGATTTAAATCAGTTATTTTAGAGGCCTCCCATATTTGTTCGTAAAATAAGAATTGTGAGTGCGTTGCTATAATTTTTGTGGCAAGTTCTTCTTTAAGTGTTAATCCTGTTACGTTTAAATTAACATCATTATAATAAGATTCTTGACCTCTTATCCAAAAGCAAAAGCTTAAAAAAAATAAGAATAAAAAAAGGTTTTTTTTCATAAATTGTTCATTTAGTCTCAAACAATTTCTTTCTCATTATAATTACAATATATAATCAAGTTATTGTTTTTTTTCTAAAAGTGCCATGTAAAAGCCATCAAATCCAGAAATATGTGCCATTACTTTTTTATCACTAACAAAAGAAAAACTTTTTCCAGCATCAGAAGTTAAAAACGCTTCTACTTGATTTTGATTTTCAGAGGGTAGTATAGAGCAGGTAGCATAGACTAATTTACCTCCTGGCTTTACCATTTTAGAATAACTTTGTAATATTTCTTGCTGAATTTTCTTTATATTTTCTATAAATTCAGGCTGCAACTTCCATTTAGAGTCAGGGTTTCTACGAATTACTCCTAAACCAGAACAAGGAGCATCAATTAGAACCCTATCTGCTTTACCATGTAATTTTTTAATGGGTTTGGTAGAGTCTATTACTCTTAACTCTATATTATGCACTTTGTTTCTTTTTGCTCTTACTTTTAATTTACGAAGTTTACTTTCATAAATATCCATAGCAATAACTTGTCCTTTGTTTTCCATTAGAGAAGCTAAATGTAAAGTTTTACCTCCAGCGCCTGCACAAGTATCAATAACTTTCATTCCTGGCTTAACGTCTAAGTAAGCAGCTACTAATTGAGATGATGCATCTTGGACTTCAAAAAAACCATTGTGAAAAGCTTCTGTCTTAAATACATTTGCTCTTTCTTCTAAAACTAAAGCATCTGGATGGTTTGGTACAAATTGAGTACTTATATTTTCTGTTTTTAATTTCTTTTGTAACAATTCTTTAGATATGTTGAGTGTATTTGTTCTTAAAATTACAGAAGCCTGTTTGTTTAACGCAGCAATTTCTTTAGTCCAAATATCTTCTCCTAATTCAGATACACAAAGTTCATCCATCCAATCAGGAATAGATTCTCTGAACTTTCTTGTTTTAGAAAGCTCTGCAAATCTTCCTTTAATTCTTCTTTCTGGAACATCTCCAATCTGATTCCAATCAGGTAATTTTATACCTCTTAAAATACACCAAACTGAAAATAATCTCCAAATATTATCTCTATCAAAAGGAGTTTTAACTTCTGCTATTTCTGCATATAAACGATTCCAACGTACAATATCATAAATAGTTTCAGCTACAAATTTACGATCTCTTGCTCCCCAGCGCTTGTCTCTTTTTAGAGCCTTTTCTACAGCTTTATCTGCATAAACTCCTTCATTAAATATATCTCTAATACTGTCTATTACAGCAAATGTTAAGTTTCTATGTAATCTCATTTTGTATTATCTAATAGAGTACAAATATAGGTGAATTATACAGTTTTCATTCTTTATTTTAAAAGCTTTTAGAATAGTATTCCTCTAAACTTTACAAGAGTATTTTTTTAAATTTATCATTATTCTGTTTGTCGATATTTAAAAACTTAAAATGATGTATTTATTCCATTAAACGAAGTCATTTGTCTATTCATCGAAAATGAGAAATATCGCTTTGTTTGTCCTATTATTTTTGTTGTGATAATGGTACCATAAACTATTTACCATTTTTTTAAATCTACAAATATGAAAAAATCTATTACACATTTAGTATTACTGTTTTTTGTTTTTACAAACAGTTTTTACACACCTATATATGGTTTTAGTAAAACAGACCCTTGCACAGAGGGAGCAACTGTAGGTGTAGTTACGGCAAATGACCCTGATGCAGATGGTATTAATAATAGTTGTGATTTAGATGATGACAATGATGGAATTTTGGATACTGAAGAATGTACGGTACTAATTGGAGAAACTCTTTTTGAGGTTGAAGATGGAAATACAGTAAATTTTGATTTGGCAGCTGTAGGTAATGGATTTGTTTTAGATATTACAAATATGGATAATAGTTTTAACCTTACTGTAAATGGAACACCGTTAACTACTGAAGAAATTCAATTTCAAGAAAACGGAACGCCTACTGGTCAAAACATAAGATTTAAAGATGGTAGCATATGGGGAGCAAATGGAGTTCCTCAAATTTATCAATTCCAGTATTTTGGAACAGTAAGTCCGGCTACACCATTAGTTAGGTTTGTAATAGATGAAAATCTAATGGTTAAAATGTTTGCTAGTAAAGAAGCAAATGGCCCTTTATTTGAATTAGAATTATTTAATGGAAACACTTTTAATACTTTTACTTGGAATAGTAATGCACCTAATAACTTTGTAGTTTCTCAAGTAGTAACTGGAGCTACATATATTTATGGAAGAGTTTATGGAACATTTACAGATTGTGATGTAGACAAAGACGGTTTAGACAATAGCGTAGATTTAGATTCAGATGGAGATGGTTGTTCTGATGTAATTGAATCTGGTGGGGTTGATGCTAATAGCGATGGGTTTTTAGATGGAACAGGTGTAGATAGTAATGGTTTGATTACCGGAGGAAGTTCAGCTTACAACGGAATTTCAGGTTTTGAAACTTTTGCACATAAATTTACTGTTACAGAAGCACCACAAAATAAAAATGTAACTGTTGGTGAACCCGTTTCATTTTCAATTAATGCATCATCAGAGGAAGCAACTTCTTACCAAAATGGAGCTCCAATTTATAATGTAAATGGTAATGCAAATCAAAAATTAAAGTATCAATGGTACCTTGGAGATCCTAATAATGGTGGTAGTATTCTAAATGATTCAGGAGTTTACACTAACACAACAAGTGCAACATTAGCAATATCTAATACTACAGGTTTATTTGGGAATACGTATTTTGTTCAAGTTACTCATTCAGAGAATCCATGTGTAAACACAGTTCTAGGAGCTCAATTAGTCTCTGATCCGTGTAATGCAGCTTCTTCTGGAAACGTAGATACAGATTTAGATGGTATTGCAGATATTTGCGATTTAGATGATGATAATGATGGAATAAAAGATGATTTAGAGGGATGTAAGGAAACCAATACTATTTTTGAAGAAAATTTTGGATTTGGTACTGATAGAGTATCAAATTCGAATGTAGCAAATCATATTTTTGATACTGAAGGTGCAATTCCTGATGGATCATATGCAGTGGTGTCTTCATTATCACCAGGTCTTGGGCATTATAATAGAACAGATAGAAATGGAGATGTAGATGCAGACGGAGATACTAATGGACGTTTTTTATCTATTAATATAGATTCACCATCACTTTCAGAAATTTATCGTCAAAATGATATTTCTGTTAATCCAGCAAATAAACACCGATTTAGAGTAGATTTTTCAGGATTATGTTTTGGTTGTAATGATGCACCAATTTTCACTTTACTTATTGAGGATGATAATGGAAATGAATTGGTTTCTATAACTTCAAGTCAAATTGGAGTTTTAAATGATGACCAATGGAAGCGTGTAACTTTAGAGTTCACACCAACATCGTCTTTAGTAAATATTGTAGTAAAAAACTCTCAGCCAAATGGTAACAGTGGTAATGATGTAGGTGTAGATAATATTTTACTTACGGAAATCACTTGTGATGTTGATACTGATAAAGATGGTATTCCAAATAGTAAAGATTTAGATTCTGATGGAGATGGATGTTTAGATGTTTTAGAATCTGGAGGAGTGGATAACAACAATGACGGTATTATTGATGGAACTGGTTATGATACTGATGGATTAGTTTTAAATTCTAATGGGGGTTATAATGGTTCTAATGGAAATGAAATAAATGCGCATCAATTAGCAATTGTCTCTAATCCTGTCGATAAATCTATAAAAGTAGGACAGAGCACAGTTTTTATGGTTGATGTTTCTGCAGAAGAAGCTACAGATTACACAAATGGTTCTCCAATATTTGGTACTGCAGGTAACTCAAATAATGATGTTTTATATCAATGGTATTTAGGAGATCCTTCAAATGGAGGAGCTGTAATTGTAAATTCAGGAGTGTATTCTGGTGCAAATACGAACACTTTATCTATTTCAGATGTTACAGGTTTAGACAACTCAAACTACTATGTAACTATTTCACATGCTAATAACACTTGTATTTCTGAAACTGCAAATGCAACTTTAACAGAAGATACATGTAATGATAGCCCTACAAGTGCAGCTTTAGGCTTTAATGTGTTTACTTTAGACGGCTTAGCGTTAAGTACTAATGAAACAGAAGGAGCTGTTGCAACTGGTGGAGATTTAACAATCGCTGGTAATTATCAAATAACTACAAACGATCCAGGAACTTTTGAAGTAAACAATGTTCCTGTTGGTTTAGTTGTAGGTGGTAAAGTAAATTACAATTCAGGTAATGCTTTGCAGATCAATCAAAATACTTATGTAAAGATTGGTGAAAGTAATGGAGCTGTTGTTTGGTATCAAGACCAGAACAGCGCTTTTGCACCAATAAGAATTACAAACAATTCTAATTATAATTCAAACCCAAGAATTGCTTTACAAGCTAATGCAAATCAATTAGGAGTTTCTAGTACTAATAACCCAGTTTTTGAAAGTAATGTAATAGATTTTGCAAGTGCTTTTCAAACTTTAAAAAATAATTCAGTTACTCTCTCTACGAATTCTAATAATGCTGATTTAACAAATCCAAATGGACAATCAATTTCAAATACTAATTTGCCAAATCAAGTAAAAATTAATTTACAAGATGGTGTAAATTACTTAAATCTTTTAGGTTCAGATTTAAATAATGTTAGCGTTTTTACTTACAATATTAAGCCTAGTGCTTCTAAAGTATTAGTTATAAATGTAGATGCAAGTGGAACTTTTAACTGGAATGTTTGGAATCAAGCAGGAGTTGGTCAGCAAGATGCAGCTTATATCATTTATAATTTTTACAATACAACAACATTAAATATAGAAGGAAATTCAACAATAGAAGGTTCAGTTTTAGCACCAAATGCTGATATTATAAAAACTGTTAATCAATCAAATATTGAAGGTCAAGTAATTGCAAATTCATTTACACATGCAGGAGGTGAAGTGCACTCAGCAAACTTTACACCAATTATTGGTAACTGTTCTGTTAATAATGGTGTAGCACCAACTGCTGAATTTTCTGTAAATGAATCAGCTCAATGTTTAGTTGGTAATTCATTCGAATTCACAAATAATTCTCATACAGGTAATACTGTACAAACGGGTAACCAAATTAGTTATGTTTGGAATTTTGGAGATAATACTACAAGCACATTTATGAATCCTACAAAGGTTTATGAAACTTCAGGTACATATACAGTTACTTTAGAAGCAACAAATTCATTTGGTACAGATACATATATTAAAGAAGTAGTTGTAAGAGAAGATTTAGCGATTATTTTATCTACAAATTCTGTAGATAACTCAAATGGTAGTGTAACAAAGAATTTTACAGTAGATAACTCAACGAACTATGTTTCTTATAGTTGGTCTTTACTAGATCAGAACAAAGCGTTAATTGAGAATTTAACTAGTACTAATTCTAATGCTTCAGCAATAATTTCTGCAGCAGGTTTATATTATGTAGCGGTTTCTGTAGTTGATGTAAATGGATGTGCTAAAACACAACAATTTCCTGTAGTAGTAACATCTGATGAGGTTACTGGAGGAAATGGAGGAGGAGTAGAATCTGAATCTTTAGGTGATGCAATTTCTAAAATTTATGTAGGTAGAAAAAAGAATTCAGTACCAACTAACTTCGTAAAGTCTAATGCTAACCTTTATAATAAAGCAAAATTAAAAAAAGCTCAGCCTTATCAAGGAAAAGGACAAACATTGTTAGATATGTTTCCTACAGAATTGGTAGCAGGTAATGTGGCTAATGTAACATCACCAACAGATATTTTAGATTATACAATTGCAGATGAGGTGTTGTCAGTAGATTTTTCTTTAGACGGTAAAACAAAAGGTGTTGTTTTAGGAATTAAAACTTCAGATAAAATTTACAATCACACAAAAGCATCTTGTGACCGATTAAGAGGAGCAGAGATTTTAAATATTCAAAAAGTACAATTAGCAGGGTATAATTTTTTAATGCAAGGCATTAAACAAAGAAATGGAGTTGTAGAGTATGCAATTTCTTTTGCAACTGCTAAGAATAATAACGATGCTAATTATACAATACAAACCAACTGGTATGTAAACAATTATATTAGGTTTAATGATGTATATAACTTTCAAGTTTGGTCTACAAATCCTCAAGACACTCAAAAGTTAGTAAAAGATGTTTTAAGCAACTTAAAGTCTTTTATGCCTGTAGTACAAACAGAAATTCAAAAAGTTCCAAAAACTTTTGCAGCTAAAATTAGTAGAGAAAAATCTGAGTTATTAATTCTTTTAAGAAGCACACAAAAAGGGTTAAATACAGAAATTTCTATGGAAGAAATTTACTCTGAAACTGCAAATAATGTAAAGCATAGATACAACCTTGTAAATACAGAATTAGAACAAACGTTAAGAATTGACATTGCTGATGGTTATGAATATGATGGTTTAGTAAAGGTAGATGGAGAAATTGAAGATGCTTTTTATCATGCAGATGGTAATTGGGGCTTAGATTACGATTCACAATACACAGAAATTGAAAATTACTTTGTTTGGAATAACTTTAACAGGGATTATAAAGATGATGAGCATGCCATTAATAGAAGTGTAGAAATAAAGGCAAAAAGTGAATACGATTATTTAACAATTTATAAATCCTTATTACCAGGTACATTATCTGCTGATTATTCAGAATATAATTATGTAGCTTTTACTGCTAAAGGATCTGGTTTAATGGAGTTAGGTTTAATAAAATCATCTATTGAAGATTGGAAAGCTCAATATAGAGTAATGGTAGACTTATCTGATGAAGAACAAACGTATTATGTTCCTTTTGAAATTTTTAGTTCAACAGGATCTTTGAATACGATTACTGCAGAAGACTTAACAACATTAACTTTTACTTTTTTACCAGTAGAGGCACAAACCAAAGAATTAGATTTAACTATTTCAGATGTAAGATTCACTAAGGTGGCTGTAGAAGAGGAAACAGTTCAAAAAATAGAAGTATTTGAGAATCAATTTATGGTTTATCCAAATCCTTCTAAAGGAAACATAAATTTATTGCTTTTTAGTGAACAAGATACGGAAGCTACAGTAACTTTAACTGATATTAATGGTAAAACAATTTACAGAGGAACTACAAATTTAACTGCAGGTAAAAACGAATTAGATTATAATTTTAATGTAAAACCTGGAATTTTATTTTTAAAAGTAAGTAGTCAATCTTTAAATTATGGAACTTCTAAAATAATATTTAGATAATAGTAAATCGATAGTTTAAAATTTTTAGGGGTATTAATATTAACTATTGATCTTAAAGAGCTGACATTGTCAGCTCTTTTTATTTTTAATAATAACTTTATTACTTATTATAAGGTAAATGTTTTTTGTTATTTTTACTATTCATAGCATTAATTTTGAATTTAGATTACCCAATAACATATATTTCAGGAATAAGTGTACAAAGAGCAACGCTTTTGTATTCAGAATTGGGATTAAAGACCTGCAATGACTTAATTAACTTCTTTCCTTTTAGATATATTGATAAAACTAGTTTTTACACAATTAAAGATCTACAACCCAATACATCAGAAGTACAGGTAGTAGGTAAAATTACACAGGTAAATTCGGTAGCACAAAAACGAGGAAGCCGTTTAGTTGCTAAATTTCAGGATGCCACTGGTACAATGGAATTAGTTTGGTTTAAAGGGCAAAAATGGATTAAGGACTCCTTAAAAATAGGAGTTCCTTATGTGGTTTATGGCAAGTTGAATCATTATAATGGGAGTTACAGTATTCCACATCCAGAAATGGAGTTGGTAAGTGAGTACAAAAAAAAGTTGCAAACAAAAATGCAACCTATTTATCACTCTACAGAAAAGCTTACCAATTCAGGTGTTTCTAATAAGTTAATCCGCTCTTACATACAAAAGTTATTGCAGCAGTTTTATGAGGGAGTTACTGAAAGTCTTTCAGATGAAATTATAAACAATTTTAAGCTGATGAAAAAAAGAGATGCCCTTTTAAATGTTCATTTTCCGAAAAGTCAGGAAAACTTAGCCAAAGCTCAGAATCGTCTAAAATTTGAAGAACTCTTTTTTTTACAACTGCAACTCGTTAGAAAAAAACTGATTAATAAAACAAAAATAAAAGGATTTGTCTTTAAAGATGTAGGAGCAATATTTAATGAATTTTATTCAGATAAATTACCTTTTAATTTAACCAATGCTCAAAAAAGAGTGTTAAAAGAAATTCGTAAAGACGTAGCCTCTGGGGCACATATGAACCGTCTTTTACAAGGCGATGTTGGTTCTGGTAAAACAATAGTCGCTCTTTTAACAACTTTATTAGCTTTAGATAACGGATTTCAGGCAACTATTATGGCACCTACAGAAATTTTAGCGAATCAGCACTATACAGCAATTTCTGAATTAGTTGACGGCTTAAATATTAACGTTGATATTCTTACCGGCTCTGTAAAGACTAAGAAACGAAAAGAGATTCATGAAAATTTAGAAAATGGATTTTTACACATTCTAATTGGTACTCATGCATTACTAGAAGATAAGGTTAAATTTAAAAATCTAGGAATTGCTATTATAGATGAGCAACATCGTTTTGGTGTAAAACAAAGAGCTAAATTATGGGCTAAAAATAAATTGCCTCCACATATTTTAGTCATGACAGCTACACCAATTCCGAGAACATTAGCTATGTCTGTTTATGGTGATTTAGATATTTCTGTGATTGATGAATTACCACCTGGTAGAAAAGAGATAAAAACAGTTCATCGATTTGATAGTAATCGTTTGTCTGTATTTAAATTTATGAAAGATGAAATAGCAAAAGGAAGGCAAGTTTACGTTGTTTATCCTTTAATTCAAGAATCTGAGGCTATGGATTATAAAGATTTAATGGATGGTTATGAGAGTATTTCTAGAGAATTTACAGCACCCAACTATCAAATAAGTATTGTTCACGGTCAAATGAAGCCGGTTGATAAAGATTATGAAATGCAACGTTTTGTAAATGGAGAGACTCAAATAATGGTAGCTACAACAGTTATTGAGGTTGGTGTAAATGTCCCTAACGCAAGTGTTATGGTAATAGAAAGCTCAGAACGTTTTGGATTATCTCAATTACACCAATTAAGAGGTAGGGTAGGTAGAGGAGCAGATCAAAGTTATTGTATCTTATTATCTAGTTTTAAACTTTCTGAAGAAGGAAAGACACGTTTAAAAACAATGGTAGATACTACTGATGGATTTAAAATTGCTGAGGTTGATTTAAAACTTCGTGGTCCTGGTAACCTAATGGGTACGCAACAGAGTGGTATTTTAAATTTAAAGATTGCAGATGTTGCAAAAGATTCAAAAATACTTGTAGCAGCAAGAAATACAGCTATAGAAATTCTTCAAGATGATCCAAATTTAGAAAAGCACTACAATTTACCAATTAAAAATACGTTTGCTAAAATTAGTAGAAATTCTAAAATTTGGAGTAATATTAGCTAAATTTGTTATCGTGAAAATCCCCTATAAAAAAATATCAATTTATTCATTATTTATTCCTTTTGTAATTTTATTTGTATTTTTTTGCTTACCACCTCAAAAAGAAAAAAAAAGTTTAGAAAGTAATGTTTCGTCTATTATTCAAAAAAAAATAAAACGAGACTCTTCTGTAAAAGTTGAATATTACCCTGAAAAAAGTACTAAAATAGTAAGTTATAAATTAGATTCTTTATTGAAAAGAATCAATAAAAGACATGATTTTCATGGGGCTGTCTTAGTCGCAAAGAATAATAAGATTGTGTACCAAAATCAAATAGGTTATGCAGACTTTAGAGAAAAAGCTTCCTTAAAAGAAGCGTCTGTCTTTCAGTTAGCTTCTGTTAGTAAGCAATTTACAGCAGCTGCTATATTGCAACTGAAAGAGAAGGGAAAACTTAAACTTACAGATACTGTTAATACTTATTTTCCTGAATTTCCTTACAGTAATATTACCATCAAAAACTTATTGCATCATACTGCTGGACTTCCTAATTATTTTTGGATTGCAGAGAACGAGTGGAACAAAGAAAAACCTCCTACAAATGAAGATTTAATGAATGTTTTGCCAAAATCAAAAGCACAACGTTTTTTTAAACCAGGTAGAAATTTTGATTATTCGAATACAGGTTATTTTGTCTTAGCATCTATCGTAGAAAAAGTTGCTGGAGTTTCTTTTCATGCATATATAAAAGAAAATATTTTTGATCCTTTAGGAATGAAAGATTCTTTTGTTTTCAGTTTCCAAAATGATACAATTAGAAAAAATCAGCTAATAGGATATCGTTTACATAGAGGTTGGAAACATTTAAAAATAAGAGGCACAGTTAATGACGCAATAGTTGGTGATAAAAATGTATACTCTACTCCAAAAGACCTGTTTAAATGGATTTACGGCTTAAATTCAGGTAAAGTTTTATCTAAGGAATCCTTAAAACAAATGTACGCAAGGGGTGAGACTAAATATGGTAGAAAAATACCTTACGGTTTTGGTTTTAGAATAGATAAAAAAAGAGAAAATAAAATTTATCATTATGGTAAATGGAATGGTTTCAGTACTGCATTAACAAATTATTTGGAAGAAGATTTAGTAGTTATTGTTTTAGAGCATACAAGTTATAATTCTTTAAAATATCTTAATAGAAAAATAAAAAAAATTATGATTGAAAATTTTGAAGTTTAATCTAATAAAAAAATCCTAAACTTTAAAGTTTAGGATTTTTTTATCTTTAAATCTATTAAAAATTAAGCTAACATTGTAACTGGATTTTCAATAAATGTTTTTAACGTTTGTAAAAATTGTGCGCCTACAGCACCATCTACAGTTCTATGATCACAAGTTAATGTCAATTTCATAGTATTACCTACCACAATCTGTCCATTTTTAACAACTGGTTTTTCTACAATAGTACCTACAGATAAAATTGCTGAATTAGGCTGATTGATAATTGATGTAAAGTTGTCTATACCAAACATACCTAAATTAGATACTGTAAAAGTACTTCCTTGCATTTCTGTAGGAGCAATTTTTTTGTTTCTAGCTTTACCTGCTAAATCACGCACTCCAGCACCAATTTGTGTTAAACTCAATTGATTTGTATGTTTAATAACTGGAACTAATAAACCATCGTCAACGGCAACAGCCACACCAACATGTATATGAGAATGATATATAGTAGTATCATTAGACCATGAAGTATTTACTTGTGGATGTTTTTGTAAAGCCATTGCACATGCTTTAACAACCATATCGTTAAATGATACTTTTGTATCTGGAATTGCATTAATAGTCTTTCTAGAAGCCATAGCATTTTCCATATCAATTTCAATATTTAAACTAAAGTCTGGAGCAGAAAATTTAGAATTACCTAAAGATTTTGCAATTGCTTTACGCATTTGAGAATTCTTAACTTCTTCAGATCTTTCTTCTCCACTTACTGACATAACTGGAGCTGCATTTGCTGTTGTTGCAGTAGCAGTTGCTTCTGTTTTAGTAGCTGGTGTGAAATTTTCTACATCTTTTTTGATGATTCTACCATTTTCTCCAGAACCAGAAACTTGAGATAAATCAATTCCTTTATCTGACGCAATTTTTTTAGCTAAAGGAGATGCTAAAATACGACCACCACTAGCTGTAGTTGCAGTATTTGCATCAACTTTTGGAGTGTCACTTTTTGCTTCACTATTTATAACTACTTCTTTTGTATCGTTAGGAACTTCATATTTCTTTTCAGATGATGATGCGCTTGCAGTTGCTCCGCCGTTTTTAACAATGGCAGAAACATCTGTACCTTTTGGACCAATAATAGTTAATAAGCTATCTACAGGTGCAGTTTCTCCTTCTTGAACTCCAATGTGTAAAATCGTCCCTTCATAGAAACACTCAAACTCCATTGTAGCTTTGTCAGTTTCAATTTCAGCTAAAATATCTCCTTCCTCAACTTTATCTCCAACATTCTTTAACCAAGTTGCAACTGTACCATCTGTCATAGTATCACTTAAACGTGGCATAGAAATAACATTCACACCTTCTGGCACTTCAGCATTTTCAGAAGTAGCTTCAATTTTAACTTCTTTTGATTCTTTTTTATCACTAGAAGATAAGTCAGTCTCATTTGAATTATTAGCACCATTTAAAAGGCTAGAAATATCTTCACCTTCATCACCAATAATTGCTAATAATTGATCTACTGGAGATGTTTCTCCTTCTTGTATTCCAATATGCAATAAAGTTCCTTCGTGAAAAGATTCAAATTCCATTGTAGCTTTATCAGTTTCAATTTCAGCAAGAATATCTCCTTCCTCAACTTTATCACCAACACTTTTTAACCATTTTGCCACAACACCTTCTTCCATGGTATCACTTAAACGCGGCATATTTACTACTGTAGCCATATCTTAACTTATAAAAGGATAATCTTCTTGTTCATAAACCATATCATACAATTGTTGTGTATCTGGATATGGAGATTCTTCTGCGAATTTTTCACATTCTTTAACCATAGCTTTCACTTCTTTATCAATAGCAGATATTTCATCTTCTGTTGCGTACTCTTTTTCAAAGATTATATCTTTTACTTGAGTAATAGGATCTATTTTTTTGTACTCTTCCACTTCGTCTTTTGTTCTGTAATGTTGCGCATCAGACATAGAGTGTCCTCTATATCTATACGTTTTCATTTCTAAGAACGTAGGTCCGTCTCCTCTTCGTGCTCTTTGAAGTGCTTCATCTATTGCTTCAGCTACTTTAATCGGGTTCATAGCATCGACAGGGCCACAAGGCATTTCATATCCTAAACCTAACTTCCATATATCAGTATGATTTGCTGTTCTTTCTACAGACGTACCCATAGCATATCCATTGTTTTCACAAATAAAAATAACAGGTAACTTCCATAGCATAGCCAAGTTAAAAGCTTCATGTAACGATCCTTGTCTTGCAGCACCATCTCCAAAGCATGTTAATGTAACGCCATCACTACCTTTATATTTATCTGCAAAAGCTAAACCAGCACCTAATGGGATTTGACCTCCAACAATACCATGTCCTCCATAAAAACCGAATTCTTTAGAGAAGATATGCATAGAACCCCCCATACCTTTTGAAGTACCTGTAGCTTTTCCATACAATTCTGCCATTACCTTTTTAGGATCTTCACCCATACCAATTGGCTGAACGTGGTTTCTGTATGCAGTAATCATTTTATCTTTTGATAAATCCATTGCATGCAAAGCACCTGCTAAAATTGCTTCCTGACCATTGTATAAGTGTAAAAATCCTCTTACTTTTTGTTGGATATAAACAGAAGCTAATTTGTCTTCAAATTTACGCCAGAAAAGCATGTTTTTATACCAATCTAAATACGTTTCTTTGGTAATTTTTTTCATTCGTTGAATTGTT
>JBDNBB010000155.1:0-2661 GCA_039768135.1 Polaribacter sp. | reverse complement strand
TACAAATTAGATAAAGATTAACTTTTCATATTTTGCTCCTCATAATGAGTAGATGCAAGATGAAATTAAATAACAATTATAATGAGACACGGTAAGAAGCACAATCATTTAGGAAGAACAACTTCGCACAGAAAAGCGATGTTAGCAAATATGTCTTGTTCTTTAATAGAACACAAGCGTATTAATACAACTGTGGCTAAAGCAAAAGCATTAAGAGTTTTTGTTGAGCCATTAATTACAAAGTCTAAAAGTGATACTACTCACAACAGACGTGTTGTATTTTCTCACTTACGTGATAAATATGCAGTTACAGAATTATTTAAAGAAATTTCTGTAAAAATTGGTGATAGACCAGGAGGTTACCTTCGTATCATTAAATTAGGAAATCGTCAAGGAGATAATGCTCCTATGGCAATGGTAGAGTTGGTTGATTACAACGAAATCTACAATCCTAATGGTAAAAAAGCAAAGAAAACTACACGTAGAGGAAGAAGTAAAAAAGCTGAATCTGCACAAGTAGAAGGAACTGCATCAGAAGAAAAAACTGAAGAATAAAAAATGAAAATTTTTTAAATTTTATTAAAGGGATAAGCGTTTACGTTTATCCCTTTTTTTATATTTTTGCACTAAGAAAAATAATTAGGATCAATGAAATATCAAACACGAAACAAAGCATTAGTTTTATTAGCAGATGGAACAATTTTCTACGGTAAATCCGTTGGAATTGAAGGTACATCTACAGGAGAAATCTGTTTTAATACAGGTATGACTGGTTACCAAGAAATATTTACGGATCCATCTTATTTTGGTCAGTTAATGGTTGCAACAAATGCTCATATTGGTAATTATGGCGTTAATGATAATGAAGTAGAGTCTGATGGAATTAAAATATCAGGTTTAATCTGTAGAAACTTTAGCTTTACTCATTCTAGAGTAGATTCTGATGGGAATTTAAAAGATTGGTTTACTAAACATAATTTGGTAGCTATCTCTGATGTTGACACTAGAGCATTGGTTTCTTATATTAGAGATAATGGAGCAATGAATGCCATTATTTCTACAGATGTAGATAATATCGAAGCATTAAAAAAACAATTGGCGGCAGTACCAAGTATGAAAGGTTTAGAATTAGCATCTAAAGTCTCTACTAAAACTCCATATTTAGTTGGTGATGAAAATGCTGAAATAAAAATTTCTGCCTTAGATATAGGTATTAAAAAGAATATAATAAGAAATTTAGTTAAAAGAGGTGCTTGTGTAAAGGTATTTCCTTACAATTCTAAATTTGAAGATTTAGCAGCTTTTAATCCTGATGGATATTTTATATCTAATGGACCTGGAGATCCAGAACCTTTAGTAGAAGCCCAAGAAGTTGCAAAAGAAATTATTAAAAGAGATTTACCATTGTTTGGTATTTGTTTAGGACACCAAGTAATTGCTCTAGCAAATGGAATCTCTACTTACAAAATGCACAATGGGCACAGAGGTATCAATCATCCTGTTAAAAACCTTTTAACAGGTAAAGGAGAAATTACTTCACAAAACCATGGTTTTGCAATTAATAGAGAAGAAACAGAAGCAAATAATAATGTAGAAATTACTCATGTTCATTTAAATGATCATACTGTTGCAGGTATCCGTGTAAAAGATAAAAATACTTTTTCTGTACAATATCATCCAGAAGCGAGTCCTGGGCCTCATGATGCTGAGTATTTATTTGACCAATTTATAGAAAATATAAAGGCATCAAAACTAATAATTAAATAAATAAGATTGTTAAAGTAACTAGAAAACGTTTTCGTAAGTTACTATTATAAATCAAATTAAAAGCTGCTATAATTTGTAAATTAGCAGTATAAATAAAAGTATAAATTAATTAAATTACAATAATATGAGTATTATAATCAGCGTTCATGCACGTCAAATTTTTGATTCAAGAGGTAACCCAACAGTAGAAGTAGATGTAACTACAGAAAACGGTGTTTTAGGTAGAGCAGCAGTTCCTTCTGGAGCTTCTACAGGAGAACATGAGGCAGTAGAATTACGTGATGGAGGTAAAGATTACATGGGTAAAGGTGTATTAAAAGCTGTTAGTAATGTAAACAATATCATTGCTGAAGAGTTATTAGGAACATCTGTTTTTGAACAAAATGCAATCGATCAATTAATGATTGATTTAGATGGTACTCCAAATAAATCTAAATTAGGAGCTAACGCAATTTTAGGTGTTTCATTAGCAGCAGCAAAAGCAGCAGCAAATGAGTTAGGCATGCCTTTATATAGATATGTTGGTGGTGTTTCTGCAAATACTTTACCATTACCAATGATGAACATTATTAATGGTGGTTCTCATTCTGATGCACCTATTGCATTTCAAGAATTTATGATTATGCCAGTAAAGGCAGAAACTTTTACAGAAGCGATGAAAATGGGTTCTGAAATTTTTCATAACTTAAAGAAAGTTTTACACGATAGAAACTTATCTACAGCTGTTGGAGATGAAGGAGGTTTTGCACCAAATTTAGCAGGAGGAACAGAAGATGCTCTAGAAACAATTGCCTTAGCAGTTAAAAATGCAGGATATGTTTTTGGAGAAGAAATTAAAATTGCATTAGATTGTGCAGCAGCAGAATTTTATGTTGATGGTAAATACGACTATTC
>JBDNBB010000154.1:0-6589 GCA_039768135.1 Polaribacter sp. | reverse complement strand
GTTATTGACATCAAGAAAGAGCACATTGCAGTAGCTGAAGCTCAAAAGTTAAATATTCCAATTTTCGCAATGGTAGATACAAACTCTGATCCTAGATTAGTAGATTATGTAATTCCTGCCAATGACGATGCTTCTAAATCTATAGATAAAGTATTGTCTTATATTTCTAACGGAGTCGCAGAAGGTTTGTCTGAAAGAAAAGCAGATAAAGAAAAAGGAAAAGAAGCTAAAGCTGCGCCTAAAAAAGAAAAAGCAACTGTAAAAGAAGCAGAAGCGAAAGCAACTGAAGAAAAAACAGAAGCAAAAGCAGAAGATAAAAAATAAGTTAAACTTTTAAATTATAACATAACATGGGAACAGTAAAAGTAAGTGCTGCTGATGTTAAAAAATTAAGAGAAGCTACTGGAGCTGGAATGATGGACTGTAAAAAGGCCTTAGTTGAAGCTGGTGGTGATTTTGATCAAGCAATTGACGTTTTACGTAAAAAAGGACAGAAAATTGCAGCAAAAAGAGCTGATAGAGAATCTACAGAAGGTGTTGCTGTTACAAGAATAAACGATAATAAGACTGAAGGTGTTGCTATTGTTTTAGCTTGTGAAACTGACTTTGTTGGTAAAAACGAAAAATTTGTTTCTTTAGGAGGCGAATTCGCAGATATCGCTTTAAATTTTAACACGAAAGAAGAGTTCTTAGCTGCTGATTTTGGTGGCATGACTGTTGCTGATAAATTAGTTGAACAAACTGGTGTTATTGGTGAAAAGTTAGAAATTACTGCTTTTGAAAAAATAAACGCTGCATTTGTTGGCGCTTATACTCACATTGGTAAAATTGCTGCTTTAGTAGGTTTATCTGCTGCTGTAGACAATGCTGAAACTTTAGCAAAAGACGTTGCTATGCAAGTTGCATCTATGGGAGCAACAACTTTATCTTATAAAGATTTTGACCCTGCATATGTAGCTGCTGAAACAGAAGCTAGAATTGCAGTAATAGAAAAAGATAATATTGAATTAGGTAGATTAGGTAAAACATTAAAGAATGTACCTCAATTTATCTCTATGTCTCAATTAACTCCTGAAGTTTTAGCACAAGCTGAAGCTGATGCAAAAGCACAATTGGCTGCAGAAGGAAAACCAGAGCAAATTTGGGACAGAATTTTACCAGGAAAAATGGAAAGATTTGTAGCTGATAATACTACTTTAGATATGGAGCAGTGTTTATTAGACCAAACATTTATTAAAGACGAGAAGAAAAACGTTGCTCAATACGTTACTACGTTTGGGGATGTTGAAGTATCTTCTTTTAAAAGAGTAACATTAGGATAGATTCTATTTTAAGATACAAACAAAAAAACCTCGCAATATTGCGAGGTTTTTTATTTGATAAATTTTCTTTTATTCTTGTTTAAGCCAAGCCGAATAACCTCCCAAAACATTTACGACTTTAAAGCCTTCTAGCTGCAGTTGTTTTGTAGCTTTTAAACTCCTGTTCCCACTTCTACAATACACATATATAGTGTTTTTTTTAGTAAACTTTTCATTTACCTGAGTCGTAAAATTGTGATCAAAATAATTTACAAATTGTGCCCCTTTTATAAACCCTAATTTAACCTCCTTTGGTGTTCTAACATCTAAAAGGTGAATGGTATCTTTAGCCATTAATGCTCTCAATTCTTTTGTAGAAATAGCTGAAATTTGGTCTTGCGCACTACAACTCCAAAGAAACAGCAATACTACTATACTACTTAAAGCTTTACTCATTTTAAATTATTTTAACGTTGACGGACAAACAGTTGCTGTCCTTTCAATTTCTGTCTTTTTTATGGCTCCATACCCACCAGCAACATCTACAACATTATGAAAACCTCTTGCTTTAAGAATTGAAGCCGCAATTACAGACCTATAGCCTCCTGCACAATGAATATAAAAATTCTCTTTTTTTGGAAATTCAGCAATATGATTGTTTAAAAAGTCTAAAGGAGTGCTTTCTGCTACTTTAATATGCTCATTAGCATATTCACCTGGTTTTCTTACATCAAAAATAGGTTGATTATTTGAAATTTTTTCTGCCAAAATTTCTGCTGAAATGGACTCTAGAATATCAATTTCTTTACCTGCTTTCTGCCAAACATCGAAACTACCCTCTAAATATCCAAGTACATTATCAAACCCAACTCTAGACAGTCTTGTAATTACTTCTTCTTCTCTACCTTCTGGTGAAACCAATAAAATAGGTTGCTTAATGTCTTTGATTAAAGCACCTACCCAAGGGGCAAATCCGCCATCTATTCCAATAAAAATAGATTGTGGAATATGTCCTTTGATAAATTCCGTTTGATGGCGTACATCTAAAATAACTGCATCGGTTTCATTCGCCATAAATTCAAACTCTTCTACAGATAAAGGTTTGGTAGATGTCTCTAAAACATCTGTAATATCTTTATAGCCTTCTTTATTTAGTTTTACATTTAAAGGAAAATATGCTGGTGGAGGCAATAAACCATCTGTAACTTCTTTAATAAATTCTGCTTTGGTCATGTCTTCTCTTAATGCATAATTGGTCTTTTTTTGGTTGCCAATAGTACCTACAGTTTCTTTACTTAAGTTTTTACCACAAGCAGAACCAGCACCATGTGCAGGATATACAATTACATCGTTTGCTAAAGTCATTACTTTATTTCTTAAGCTTTCGTATAAAAACCCTGCTAAATCAGCTTCTGTTACATTCCCTTTTTGTGCCAAATCTGGCCTACCAACATCACCTAAGAAAAGCGTGTCTCCACTAAAAATTGCATGATCTTTACCGGCCATATCTTTTAGTAAAAAACAAGTACTCTCCATTGTATGACCTGGAGTGTGTAAAGCCGTAATTGTAATATCTCCTAATTTAAAAACCTGATTATCTTCTGCAATTACAGCATCAAAAGTAGTTTTTGCAGTGGGTCCATATATTATTTTTGCACCTGTTTTTTCAGCCAAGGTAACATGACCACTAACAAAGTCTGCATGGAAATGAGTTTCAAAAATATATTTTATGTTCGCGTGGTTTTTTACTGCCTTATCTATATATTGTTGTACCTCACGTAAAGGATCAATTATAGCAACTTCTCCATTACTTTCTATATAATAAGCTCCCTGTGCAAGGCAGCCAGTGTAAATTTGTTCTATTTTCAAAATTATTTAATTTTAATCGTATTAAGTGGTATACAAACTCTATTTTATTGATAAGATTGATGTATATATTTTGCGTATTTTTCTTGGTGTTTTCGGTCTCCTGTTTTATAAAATTTAATAGCTTGGTTAGCCCTCATAAAAAAATGATTGATATCTATAATTTCTAAAAGTCCACTTTTAAATAAATCGTCTCTTACAGGTCCTTTTACACCTGCAAAGTAAAATGTTATCCCTTTCTTTTTATAAAAACGTACTCGTTCTTTTAACATCTCTACTCCAGTACTGTCTACTCTGTTAATACTTTCTGCATCTAAGACAATTAATTTTAATGCCGCTCCTTTTTGTAATGTCATTTCCTCTAAATTGTCTCTAAAATAGTTTGCATTTGCATAAAACAATTGGGCATCAAATCTAAACACTAAAATATCTTCTTCTAATACTACTTCTTCAAAACGGTTTTTATTTCTATAAAAATTAGAATTAGGCACTTTTCCTAACTCTGTAACGTAAGGTTTAGATGTTCTGTATATGAGTACAATTAAAGAGAGTCCAACACCTACTGCTATTCCATATTCAATACCCAAAGACAAAGTAGCTAAAAATGTAGAAAGCATTAACCAAAAATCTAATTTGTTTACCCTCCACAAATAAAAGGCTTCTTTTAAATTAATTAGATTAAATACTGCAACTATAATAATAGCAGCCAATACTGTCTTTGGTAAATAATAGAATAATGGCGTTAAAAACAATAAGGTAATTACAACCATTATTACAGAAATTAACGATGCCATTCCTGTTTTTGCCCCACTTTCTGCATTTATTGCAGATCTAGAAAAACTAGATGTAGTTGGATATGCTTTAAAAAAAGATCCAAAAATATTGCTCAAACCCAATGCAATTAATTCTTGATTGGGTCTAATTCTATATTCATCTTGTTTGGCTTCTAATGATTTTCCAATAGAAATAGTCTCTAAAAAACCAACCATAACCAATGTTAAAGCAATTGGTAATAACTCTTTTATTTGGTCTATCTCTAATTCTGGAATACTAAAAAAAGGCAATCCTGATGGAATTTCTTTTACGATAGCAACATTATTAAAATACGTTCCAAAAAATTTTAATATTAATATTCCCAATATTACCACTATTAAAGCACTCGGAATCTTTTTACTGATTTTCCTACAAATAATAATTAATAAAACAGATAACAAACCAATAATTGTAGTATGTGGATTATACAATGAAAATTGTTCCCAAATGTCTATGACGATATATTGAATTTGATCACTCTGAAAAAAATCAACTCCAAATAGGTTTCTAAATTGATTTAACCCTATGATTAAAGCTACTGCGGAAGTAAACCCAGTAATAACAGGCTTCGATAAAAAATTTACGATAAAACCTAAACTAAAAATACCAAGTAAAAATTGAAGTGTACCTACCATTAAAGCAAGCAGAATTGCAATAGCAATATAACTTTCTGAACCAGCAAGAGCCAACGTAGAAACACCTGTTGCAACAATTAAAGAATCCATTGCAACTGGACCTATAGAAACTTGCCTAGAAGAACCAAAAATAGCATAAAGTATTTGTGGAACTAAAGCACAGTACAAACCATAAATTGGAGGTAAGCCAGCAATTAACGCATATGCGATACCTTGGGGTATTAATACTATACCCACAGTAATGCCCGAAGCTAAATCTCCTTTAAAAAAGGAAGCTTTATAGTTGGGTAACCACTCTAATATTGGTATTACTTTTTTTATGTTCATGTATTCATCACTGTTTGCCGTTTACTTTTGCTAATTGCTAAAAGCCAACCGCTTAAGGCTATTTTAAAAAAGTTCTCCCTGATTTCTTCCTTTTGTTCTTCCTAAATGTTTGTAAGCTAATTCTGTTACCTCTCTTCCTCTTGGGGTTCTCATTATGAAACCTTGCTGAATTAAAAAAGGTTCATACACTTCTTCTATGGTTTCAGTATTTTCTGAAACTGCTGTAGCAATTGTACTAATACCTACTGGACCTCCTTTAAACTTGTCTATAATTGTGGCTAGAATTTTATTGTCCATCTCATCTAAACCATGGGCATCTACATTTAATGCTTTTAAAGCATATTTTGCAATTTGTATGCTAATCTTTCCATCTCCTTTAATTTGAGCAAAATCTCTAACTCTTCTCAACAACGCATTTGCTATTCTTGGTGTTCCTCTACTTCTTCCTGCAATTTCAACAGCAGCTTCCATTGAAATAGGCACATGAAGTATAGAAGCACTTCTTTGAATGATTGTTGTAAGCAGTTCAGTAGAGTAATAATGCAAACGACTACTAATTCCAAAACGTGCTCTCATAGGTGCTGTAAGTAAACCAGAACGTGTTGTAGCACCTATTAAAGTAAATGGTTCTAAGTTGATTTGTACTGTTCTGGCATTAGGGCCAGATTCAATCATAATATCAATCTTATAATCTTCCATTGCAGAATATAAATATTCTTCAACAATTGGACTTAACCTATGAATCTCATCAATAAATAAAACATCTCTCTCATCTAGATTTGTAAGTAAACCTGCCAGATCTCCTGGCTTGTCTAAAACTGGACCAGAGGTTACTTTTATGCCTACTTGTAACTCATTTGCTAAAATGTGTGCTAATGTAGTTTTCCCTAAGCCTGGGGGGCCATGAAACAAGGTATGATCTAGAGCTTCTCCTCTTTGATTAGCAGCTTCTACAAAAATCTTTAGGTTTTCTAAAGCTTGATCTTGACCTGTAAAGTCTTCAAAAGAAAGCGGACGTAATTTTTTTTCTACATCTAATTCTTCATTAGAATAGTTTGCGTTTTCAGGGTTCAAGTTTTCATTCATATTAACAAAGATAATAGAATTTAAAAAACCTATTTGTAAGTTTTGTAACAAACAAAAAAGCCTTTCCAAATTGGAAAGGCTTTTTTATATATCTAGTTGAACTAAGAAGGTTCTTCACCTTCTAAAAGTGGCGTAGTTTGTAAAACATAATCTTGACCGTGTAAATAATCACTATCATCGTCGTTTGGATCTACACGCTTACTATAGTCATAAGCCCATCTATGTACTTCAGGTAATTTACCTGGCCAGTTTCCATGGATATGTTCTACTGGTGTTGTCCATTCTAACGTATTAGACTTCCAAGGATTTTGTGTTGCTTTTTCTCCTCTGTAAATAGAAATAAAATAATTGGCTAAGAAAATAATTTGTGCAGCACCACCAACCAAAGCAAAAATAGTAATCACAACATTTACATCTGCTAAATCGTTAAACATTGGGAATGCCGTATTCGAATAATACCTTCTAGGTAGACCAGCTAATCCAATAAAATGCATTGGCCAGAATACTCCATAAGAACAAATAATTGTTATCCAAAAATGCCAATATCCCATTTTTTTATTC
>JBDNBB010000153.1:0-5206 GCA_039768135.1 Polaribacter sp. | reverse complement strand
GGACAAACTCAAATGACAACACAGAGTACAGGTGTTGCATCTAATCTTCAAATTGATCCAAGATCATCTGTAGCAGCATCTTTATTGCCAGCAGCAGATGCTGTAACAACTTATGCAGTTAAAAAAAGAGACGCTACTGAAAAACTAGAAGCACAAAAAGTTATATTAGAATTAAAAGCTGAATCAGATAAACTTAAACATTCTCAAAAAGATAACATTAATGAAGATGATGCTATCAATACTTTTAAGACACAGTTTGAACCAATAGTAAATAAAACTGTTAGTGGAATAAAAAATAAAAGAGTTAAAAAATTAATTCAAGATGGAATGATTTTAGAGAATGCTGAAAATATTTACACTTTAAAAACACAATCATTCAAAGCATTTGAAGCAGAAAGTATTAAAATTTATAATGATACTCAAGCATCTAATATTGGTAAATATAAAACTGCAGATAATCAACAACAAAAAGATATTTATAAAAATGAAATGATTAGAGCAGCAGAGACTTACAATGATGCTCATCAATTAGGAGAAAATGATTTAAAGAAAAGAATTGATAATATTAATAATGCTTTATTTCTTACAGATTCTGAAGATCTTATTGGTACTGATGGTGGTGTAGAAGCAATTAAAAAACTTGATACTGGAGATATGAAACTAAATAACGAAACATTTAGTGAATCAATGTATAAATTATATTCAGATAAAATTGAATCTTTAACTATTAAAGGCGATCCAAATGCTGATTATGAACAAGCACAAGAACTATTAGTTGAATTAGAAAAATTTGAAAGATCTAATGGAACTAAAGTTATTGATGGTGTTAGAGAGAAAAAGTTTGCTGATTTAAAAACTAAAATACTAACTGAATCTATTACCCATGATGATTTAATGTTTCAAATTACTCAAGGTAAAGAAGTAACAGAATATAAAGAAGCTCAATCAAAAGCATTAAGTGGAGCATTTTACAATCCTATGATTTTAGAAAAAAGTGGTGCTACTGCAAAAGCATTATCTAATGAAGCGATTGCAGAATATGAAACTAGATATGATTCTTGGTTGAATGCTAATCAACAAGCAACAACATTTGAAAAAAAACAATTTGCTTTAGAATTAAATTTAATGTTGGTAGACAAATATACTGAAGTAGATTTAGAACAATTAACAACATTTAATTTAGAAAAAAATAAATTTAATGTTAATAGAGAATTAAATGAAGTTGAACTTGCTGCTTCTACATACTATGCTAATCCAGAAAATCCAAATATGTTAAAGTCTTTAGCTAAACTAAATGGTTATGTTAATAAAAAGGGTCAACCAGATGTTAATGCTTTTTTAAATTTTTACCTACCACTTATAAAAAGCAGACAAAATTCTGGGAGTTAATAAGTTATGACAGAACTTTCTCAAGAAGCTAAAGATATTCTTCAATCAATTAGAGAATCTAACGAAGCAATTAAACCTGTTAATTCTGGTTTAGTTAAAGAACCTAATGAAGATGATATTGGATTTTGGAAAACTTTAGGAGATATGGGATTAGCTGTACCTAAAGGAGTTGTTAATGCAGTAGAAGAAGGGGGTGATTTTACAGATGAAAATATTGTTAATGCAGGTGGTTTAGAGTTTGGTTGGGGTGATGGTAAAACAACTTTTACAGATTTTATACCTAGATATGTTCCACCTTCAGCATGGAAATCAAAAGATAGAAGAATAGCAACTTTTACAAAACCAAAAACTATGGCAGGTAATATGACAGAAGGTGTGTCAAGATTTTTGACAGGCTTTTTTGGACCAAACAAATTTTTAAAAGGAGTAGGTTTAGGTGGTACTATTATTAAAACTGGAATGAGAGGAATGACAGCAGGAGCTGTTGCCGATCTTACTGTATTTGATCCAGATGAAGGAAGATTATCAGATATGTTAGTTGAGTTTGATTCTCCTCTTTTAAATAATGCTGTTACTCAATATCTTGCAAGTGATGAAGATGATACTGAAATGGAAGGAAGAGTAAAAAATGTTTTAGAAGGTATTATTATTGGTGGACCACTAGAAATATTAATGGGATTAAAAGCATTTAAAAGACAAAAAGCAACTCAAAATATTTCAGAAAAAAATAAAATTCATAAAGAGTATGGTGCTGCTATTAAAAGTTTACAAGAAGCTAAAAAGAAACAAAAATTAAAACCTATTGATGTAGGTGTTAGAGTCGTAGCTGATGATAGAGGTAATGTTGGTACTGTATTAAGTATGAAGAAAGGTGCTATAAAAGTTGAGTTTATTTCTAAAGAAGGTTTAAGAGCAACTAAAACATTTAAAAAATCAGAATTAAAATCAATAGATAAAACTCCATTAAAATTAGATCCCATTGTTAAAAAGAAAATAGCAGAAGGTAATGCAGCTATTATTAATTTAGATCAAGCTATTAAGGATATTGAAATATCAAAAGCAAATGCAAAAGCAGATTCAGAATCTTTTATTGGTAAAATATTAAATGTAAAATCATTTAAAAATGCTAACCAAGTTTTAAAAACTATTGATGACTTATCTGATTTATTTGATGATCAAGCTAAAGAATTTTTAACTAATGATGTTTTGAGAAATGATGTTGCAGAAGAACTTGCAACAATAATGGCTAGAGATAAATCTGAAGTATTAAAAGCATTACCTAAAGAAGCTGCTAGAGCAAAAGAATCTGTTATTAGAATGTTAGCTACTAAAAAAATTATACAAGAAATTGCTTTAGATGCAAAAAATTCTGGAGAAAAATATTTAAAAGAATTTGGTGATGATGCTACTAAGTGGAGTAAAGAAGCTAAAACAGAAATAGCTTTAAGATCTGCAATCTTGAGAGATACTCTTTATTATTTAAAAGAACAAATTAGAGGTGCAGCTAGAGTTACTCAAGCAGGTAATATTCCTGTGTCAGCTTCAAAAGGAAATGTACTAGAAGTAGAAAAAATGGCAGATATAGTTAAAAGGTTTTCTGGAGATCCTGTTACTATTTCAAAACAATGGAGAGATGGAAATATACAAACTGTTATTGAAACTTCTGGTAAAACAAAAGGTCATAAAGCTATAGAAGTATTTAACTCAATGTATATTAATTCTCTTCTTTCTGGAATTTACACAAATGCTTTAAACATGAAATCTGGATTGTATGAAGCAATTATTAGACCACTAGAACAAATTGCAGGTGGTGCAATTAGAGCTGATGGTAGATCGATTCGTTTAGGTTTTGCTCAATATCAAGGAATGATTATGACTATGGGTGATACAATAAGAGCAACAGGTTTAGCAATAAGACAAGGTGATGCTATTCTTGATCCTCTTTCAAGAACACAAGATAACTTAACTATTGTTGGTGGAAAAGCTGTTAGAGCAATTAGTGGTTCTAATCTTGGTTTTGAAGGAAGAGCAGGAACTGCTATTGATTGGCTTGGTGTTGTATTTGAATTTCCATCGAGATTACTTATGACAGGTGATGAATTTTTAAAACAAGCAAACTATCGTGGAAGATTATTTCAAAATGCTCTTGATAATACTATGGAGAGAGGTTTAAAACTTTCATCTAAAGAAGGTAAAGAAAATATAGATAAAATTTTTAAAGATGGATTTGATGCTAATGGTGCAGCAAATGTTAAAGACAATCCTTTTAATAAAGAAGCATTAGATTATGCAAGAGAATCTACTTATACAAACGATTTAAGAGGGGGTTCACATTTAAATTGGGGTAGTGCATTACAAAATATGTTAAATAAAAATCCAGAATTTAGATTCTTAGCACCTTTTATTAGAACACCTACTAATCTTTGGAGACACTTTAGTAATCGTATTCCAGGATTAGGATTATTTACAAAACAAAATATGGATCTTTGGAAGTCTGGAGATAGAAGAGCAAGAGCAGAAGTTTTAGGTAGACAAATGTTAGGAATATCTGCAGCATTCTATGGTTACCACTTAGCAACAGAATCTTTAGTAGATAAGAATGGTAAGGGTTTTCCAAAATTAACTGGTAATGGACCATCTAACTTTCAAATAAAAAAAGCATGGTTAGCTCTTGGTTGGCAACCTTATTCTATTGGTTATATTAAAGAAGATGGATCAATAGGTTATAAGCAATATAATAGAATGGATCCTAGATTTTATATTTTAGGAATTATTGCAGACTTAAAAGAAAATGCACAAAATATTAATGATCAACAAAAACAAGATATGTTTACTTCTGCAGCAATGTCAGTATTTAAAAACGCAACTAACAAAACTTATTTAAGAGGTATTTCGGATGCAATGGAATTAATTGGGGATCCAAATGGAAATAGATTAGCTAGATTTGGTGGTGGAGTAGTTGGTAATGCTATCCCTTATGCTTCACTAAGAAATCAAGGTATACCATATATATTAGAACCAGATGAAACTGCTTATGAAATAAGAGGATTTGTAGATTCAATTAAAAACAGAGCAGGAATGAAAGAAGATCTAGAACCTAAAAGAGATTTTTTAACTGGAGAACCTATTGAGAAAACACCAAACAGTTTATATCTAAATCCAGATGGAATATTATCTTACTCATCTATATTTCAAGGATTTAGTTTAGTTGGTAGAGAAACAGAAGTTAAAGATAACCCTGTTTTATTTGAGGTTGCTAGACTTAAAATACCTATGACAGAACCTGCTAAAATTAAATTTAAAACTGTAGATTTAACTACATATAAAATAGATGGTCAATCAGCACATAATTATTTAATTGAAAGAATAGGTAAAACTACCAATAGTAGAGGAGAAACATTAATGATGAGATTAGATAGGCAGTTTAAAAGCTATTCTTATCTTAAACTTCAAGAAGGTGATGTTAATTATGATGGTGGTAAAGAATATCAGATTAAAAAAATTATAGAAAACTATAAAAAGAGAGCTGAAAGAGATATGCTTATAAAATATAAAGATGTTGCTAATGCAATTAATGATGCTAAAAAGACTAAATTCGGTAAAAGAAAAAAGAAAACATCTATGGATGAAGAAGATATTAATAGACTTTTACCATAATATAATGTTGATTATTAAGTTAAATATAGATAAAGAGAAAGCAGTATGACAATATCTTCAACTACAGTAAAAAATTCCTACTCTGGTAATGGTACTTTAGATACCTTTAACTATACTTTTAAAGTATTTGCAGATGCAGATCTTCAAGTTATTATTAGAG
>JBDNBB010000152.1:0-8694 GCA_039768135.1 Polaribacter sp. | reverse complement strand
TTCTTAAATGTATGAAAAAATAAGTAATTTGCTATTAATTATAAATAAGAAACAATAATGAAGAATGTTGTTATAACAGGTACAAGTAGAGGAATTGGTTTTGAACTGGCTCAACAATTTGCCAATAATCATTTTAATGTGCTTGCGTTATCTAGAAATGATAAACCTTTAAAAGATTTAAATCATAAAAACATTACAACTCTTTCTGTTGATTTAGGAGTTGAATCAGATATTCAAAAAGTTACTTCATTTGTAAATGAGAACTGGAAGCATGTAGATATTTTAATTAATAATGCAGGAAAGTTAATTAATAAACCATTTACAGAACTTTCTACTGATGATTTTTTAGAAGTATATAAAGTTAATGTTTTTGGTGTAGCTGAAATAACCAAAGCTATGATTCCGTTTTTGAAACAAAATAGCCACGTAGTTACTATAAGTTCTATGGGTGGCGTTCAAGGTAGCATGAAGTTTCCTGGCTTAGCTGCTTATAGTTCTGCAAAAGGTGCAGTTATTACCCTATCTGAGTTATTAGCCGAGGAATATAAAGAAGCTGGAATTTCATTTAATGTTTTAGCACTTGGAGCTGTACAAACAGAGATGTTAGAAGAGGCTTTCCCTGATTATAAAGCACCATTATCTGCAAATGAAATGGCAGATTATATTTACAATTTTTCGTTAACAGGTAATAAATTTTATAATGGTAAGATTCTAGAAGTATCTAGTTCTACTCCATAAATTAATGCATTTGAATTCTATTTTATCTAAATACATTCCAGAAAATGCTATTATAATGGTTCAATACTTAATTGAACAAAATAATTTTAGCTTAAAAATTGTAAATCAAAGAGAAACCAAACATGGCGATTTTAGGAAAATGCCTGATGGAACTTTTCAAATTACCGTAAATAACAATCTTAATCAATACCAGTTTTTATTAACACTTGTTCACGAAATAGCACATCACATAACACACCAAAAATTTGGCAGAGTTCAACCTCATGGAAAAGAATGGAAAAAAGTTTTTCAACACTTAATGCTCCCATTTTTAAAGCCTGATATTTTTAAATATGAAATGCTACCTCATTTAGCGAACTATTTAAAAAACCCAAAAGCAAGCACAGATTCTGACGCAAACTTATCTTTAGCATTAAGAGAATTTAAACCAAACTCAGGCAAACATTTTGTATTTGATTTACATTTTGGGCAAGCTTTTGTATTTAAAAACAGAATCTATAAAAGAGGTAATAAAAGACGTACTCGTTTTGAGTGCTTAAATACTACTAATCAAAAAGTTTATCTCTTTAATCAGAATGTTGAAGTAGAAATTATTAAATAAAATTATTACTGACGTTTTATAAAAAGGGTATCCAACTTCATTTCTTGCTGTAACCAAGCTCTAAGCTCTAATTCCTTAATAATTAAAACTGAATCTTTTATTTTATCATTCCAATTAATAGTTGCTAAAGGAATTGTATCAATTTTAATAAAGTCTTTAGATGACAATACTTTAGAAAAAGCAATAGCATCAATTTCGTTGTATCTAATTTTTGCATCTTTTACGATTCTACTAAATGCGATAGCGTTTTGATTTTTACTTAAAGCATTTTGCTCTATACTTGAATTTAATAAAGAAATTGTTTCTTGTAATTCTGTAATTTGTTTTTGTAAGCCTGCAATTATATTTTTACTTTCTTGTAATTCTTCTTTTTTCTCTTTGTAGGCAGTAGTAATTAATTCAAAACTTTTTGTATCACTCCCTTTGATTTCGAGTTTGAACTCTTTCAAACTATTGTAAGCAATATTATTTGTCAATTCATTCTGTAAATCGTTATAAGTGGCATCAGAAACCTCATTAAAAAAATTCAATTTTAATTTTTTGTCTTCTAATTTAGAGATATCAAAATCAATTAAAGTAAGTGCGTTATTACTTTTTACTTCATTTTTGATAAAAATCTCAATTTGATTATTTATTTTATTTTCCTTGAAAACATTAATAAACGTAAATATAGCAGGTATCATTACTGCAATGCCAACAACCGTAGCAATAGTGGAATATCTTTTTCTCTTGGCAGCATTGGCGTACTTATGCATTGGAAAACGTAGCAACTTCATTACCAAGAAAGTAGCTAAGGCAATAAAGATCGTATTGATTGTAAATAAATACAGGGCACCTAAAAAATAGATGAAATTTCCTTTTGCCAACCCATACCCTGCAGTGCATAAAGGAGGCATTAAAGCTGTTGCTATGGCTACCCCAAAAATCACTGAAGCAATAGTTCCTTTCTTGGTCCTAGCAACCATAAGTGCTAAACCTCCAAAAAATGCGATTAAAACATCTCTAATGTCTGGACTAACTCTGCCCAACAACTCAGAATTATCTTCACTTAACGGAAAAAAATAGAAGAATAAAAAAGAAGCAAATAAACTTAAACCAATCATAATACCTAGATTGATTAAAGATTTTTTGAAAGTCTCTATATCATTCAAGGCAAAAGACATTCCAATACCTAAAATTGGCCCCATTAAAGGAGATATTAACATTGCTCCTATAACAACTGCTGTAGAGTCTGCGTTTAAACCGATAGAAGCTACAAAAACAGCAAAAATTAAAATCCAAGCAGTTGCTCCTTTAAAAGGAATATCTGCTTTTATAGCTTCTAATGTTGCCTCGTGATCTGTGTCTTCTCTAAAATCAAAAAGTTCAATTAAAAATAGCTTAATACTATGAAATAGACCTTTTGCGTCTTCTTTAACATTGTTTGTGATCACCTCTTCTTTAGATAAAGATGCATCTACGATATTCTTAATTTCTTTTTCCATTTATTTATTATAAACACTTTGATAAGATACAAAAAATCACCTAAAAAAGATGTTGTTATTCAAGGTAAATTTTATCAATTTCTAGCTGAAAAGATTCTGCTTTTTTATTCCCAAATAAAAAAGCAATTTGCGCTATTGTATTAGAAGAAAAATTTCCCATATTCACTCTGTTACCTCTAAATACGGGATATAAATCTTTTAATTGTATTTGTATAAATTCCCACTTTCCAGTTGTTTTTATTTGCTTAACAAAAGAGTAATACTTACTTAAATTATCTTTTATTCTAAACTGATATGTTTTTCCGTCTCCTTTAACACGAATAACTATTTTAGTGAAAGAAGTAATATCTAATTCTTTTAAATTATACCTTACAGAAGAAAAACCCCCATTATTTTTTAAAGATATTGTTCCATAAAAAAAACCATTTCCATTTTTATTAATCATAAAGTTCCCATTAGATCTCCCTCCCATAACAACATCATCAATAATTTCCCACGATTCTAAGTCGGAATTATCAGAAAAATCGAATAATACAAAAGGGATACTGAACATAAAAAAGAGTTTTAAAATACAGAAAGGCATTAATTTCATATTCTAAAAATAAAGTAATTTTAATAAATAATATCTTTAAACAAAAAAAACTCTGTAAAAAAATACAGAGTTTCTTGTGACCGGGCTGGGGCTCGAACCCAGGACCCTCTCCTTAAAAGGGAGATGCTCTACCAACTGAGCTACCAGGTCATTTCTTTTGGTTTAAGCGGGTGCAAATATATAGGTTATTTTATAAAAAACAAATGATATTATAAATTTGTTTCATTTAAATAAGCTTGCCTTACTTTCTTAAATAAATTAGACGAATAAACGAAGTTCACAACAGCTTCATTATCAGTTTTAAACATTTCTTCACTACTCCCTTCCCACTCTTTTATTCCGTCTTTTAAAAAAATGATTTTTTCTCCAATTTCCATTACAGAATTCATGTCATGAGTGTTTATAACTGTGGTAATTTGGTATTCTTCGGTAATTTCTTGAATTAAATTGTCAATTACTATTGCAGTTTGCGGATCCAAACCAGAATTTGGTTCGTCACAAAACAGGTATTTTGGCTTCATAACAATAGCTCTTGCAATTGCGACTCTTTTTTGCATTCCTCCAGATAGCTCTGCAGGAAATCTATGATTGGATTGTTTTAAATTTACACGATCTAAAACAAAATTTACACGGTCTAACATTTCTGATTGTGTCTGATTGGTAAACATCTTTAGTGGAAAAATTACATTCTCTTCTACAGTTTGAGAATCAAACAAAGCACTTCCTTGAAAAACCATACCAATCTCTTGCCTCCACTGCCTTTTTTCTTCTATACTAAAATTTGTGTTTAGCCTTCCATCAAAAGCTATACTTCCAGATTCAGGATGATGTAGACCAATAAGAGACTTTAAAAATACTGTTTTACCGGCACCACTTTGCCCTATAATTAAATTTGTTTTTCCAGGATGAAAAGTGGTAGAAATTCCTTTTAAAACCTCTACATTACCAAATCCTTTTCTTAAATCTTTTACCTCTATCATTTATGTAAGTAACATTTGAGTTAGTAAATAATTTGTAATAACAATTAATATTGTTGTCCAAACTACAGATTGAGTACTTGCTTTACCAACAGCAATAGATCCTCCTTTTACATAATAACCATGATAAGAGGGTACAGTTGCAATTAAAAAAGCAAAAACTAATGTCTTAATTAATGCATAAGCAATTAAAAAAGGATTAAAGTCAGTTTGCAAACCTTCAATATAACTTACACCACTAAACAAACCTGATAATAAGCCAGCTAACCAGCCTCCAAACATTCCTAAAACCATACCCAAAGTTATAAGAAAAGGGTAAAAAAATACAGTAGCTATTACTTTTGGTAACACTAAATGGTTTAGCGAATTGATACCCATTACTTCAAGCGCATCTATTTGCTCAGTTACTCTCATTGTTCCAATACTTGAAGTTATATAAGAACCAACTTTACCTGCTAGTATTATTGAACAAAAAGTAGGGGCAAACTCTAAAATTATAGAACGTTTTGCAGCAAACCCAATAAGTGATTCAGGTATAAAAGCACTATCTAAGTTTAAAGCTGTTTGAAGTGCAATAACCCCTCCAATGAAAAAAGAAATAAATAAAATAATACCAATTGACTTTAGACCTAACTCTTCAACTTCTCTTAGCAATGCATCATAAAATATTCTTGCTTTTTGTGGTCTTCTAAAAACCTGTTTAAGCATCATATAATATTTACCAATATGCTCTATATAATTCATGGCTTAAATTTAAAGCTAAATTAAGAAATAACATTAAGACAATATCAAATTCCCATATTCAAAATAAAAAAAATTATTTTTGTATTCTAAAATGATTATATCATGAAAAAATTATTCTTATATATTACGATCTCTTTTTTATGTTTAAGTTTTACAGGAAATGAAACTGTAAAAACAAAACCAAAATTGGTTGTTGGATTAGTTATAGACCAAATGAGATACGATTATTTAACACGATTTTCAGATCGTTTTTCTGAAGGTGGCTTTAAAAGACTATTGAATAATGGATTTTCTTTAGAAAATGCTCATTATAACTTAATACCAACATATACAGCAGTTGGACACGCTTCTATTTACACAGGAACAACACCAACAAATCATGGAATTATCTCAAACAACTGGTATGATAAATTTTTTAAAAAAACTATATATTGTGTAGATGACGCGAGATATGAAACTGTTGGAAACCAAGGAAAATCTGGACAAAAATCTCCAAAAAGAATGTTTACTTCTACGCTTGCAGATCAGCTAAAACTTCATCAAATCTCTAAAGGAAAATCTATTGGGATTGCAATTAAAGATAGGTCTGCTATTCTGCCTGCCGGACATACTGCAAATGGTGCATATTGGTTTGAGGGAGGAAATGATGGAAAGTTTATTACGAGTTCTTTCTATATGGATCATTTACCTAAATGGGTTGAAGAGTTTAACGCTTCTGGAAAAGCAGATAACTATTTATCTACACCTTGGAATACATTGTATCCTTTAGAAACATATACCAGAAGTATTTCTGATAATAATGAATTTGAAGGGCTGTTTAAAGGAGAAACTTCACCTACATTTCCTCATAATATTCCTAAACTTAGAAATAGAAACGGAAATTTTAGTATCCTAAAAGGAATCCCAGAAGGAAATACATTTACAATAGATTTTGCAAAAGCAGCTATTCTTGGCGAAAATTTAGGAAAGTCTAATAACACAGATTTTTTAGCGATTAGTTTTTCTTCTACAGATTATATTGGACATCAATATGGTCCAGCATCTTTAGAAATAGAGGATACATACTTAAAATTAGATAAAGATCTTGCCAATTTTCTAAACTTTCTAGATGATAAAGTTGGTAAGGACAATTACACTATTTTTCTAACAGCAGATCATGCTGCAGTTGATGTGCCTTCCTATTTACAATCACTTAAAATCCCTGCACATTATTTTAATACAAAAGCACTTTATAATTCAATTATTAAGATCACACAAAAATATTTTAACTCTAAAGAACTTGTAGAGAATATCTCTAACTATCAAATATTTCTAAATAAAGAAAAAATTGAAGAATTAGGGTTCACAAAAAATGAGATTGCAGAGCGAATTGTAAATGAATTAGAAAGTCTTGAAGGAATTTATAAAGCAGTTACCGCAAAAACACTCCAAACCACAAATTTCTCTGAGGGATTAATGAATTCTTTGCAAAATGGATATAACCAAAAACTATCTGGAGATGTGATGCTAATTCCTTATCCTGCAACATTAGCAAGATCTAGAACAGGTACTTCTCATGGTTCTGGTTATTCTTATGATACACACATACCAATAATATTTTACGGTAAAGGAATTAAAAAAGGAGTTTCAAAAAAACGATATGAAATTATTGATATTGCACCAACAATGGCTAACTTGTTAGGTATTGAAGCACCAAACTCAACTACAGGTAAAATTGTTACTGAGGCACTTAAAAATTAGATAATGATTAAAAAAAATGTGCTATTAAACCTTCTTATTCTTATTAAATTTCTTGGTTTTTCTCAGATTGAAGACTTTAAAGAAAAATTTGAGTTACCCAATGAAGTTGCAGAAACCTCTGGGTTGTTGTTTTTAAATGGTAAAATTATCACTCATAATGATAGCGGAGGTGCTCCAAACCTTTATGAGTTAGATAGTTTAACTGGTAATTTACTTAGAACCATAAATATCTCTAACGCAACAAATTTAGATTGGGAAGATATTACAGAAGATGAAACCTATATTTATATTGGCGATTTTGGGAATAACAATGGTAACAGAACCGATTTAAAAATAGTAAGAATTACAAAAGCTGATTATTTAAATAGCAATTCTGTAACAGCCGATTTTATTACTTTTAGCTATGAAGATCAAACTGATTTTTCAATTAGAACCAATCAACATAATTTTGATGCTGAAGGTTTTGTGGTTTTAAACAATTCACTTTTTATATTTACTAAAAATTGGGCAGATTTTAGAACTAATTTGTACAAAATACCCAAAACAATTGGCGATTATACTGCAGAAAAGATAAGTACTGCAAATGTAGAAGGGTTAATTACAGGAGCTACAGTAAATAGCAAAGCTTATTTACTTTGTGGGTACAATTCTGCAGCAATTCCTTTTATAGTTTACATTGAAAGAAGTACTATTTTTGCAGATGATATTTTTATTGCTGGTTTCAATAAAACTTCACTTAACTCAAATGAATTAGAACAATTTAGTCAAGTTGAAGCAATAACCTCGTTTGATAATGGTAAATTCTATATCTCTAGAGAAAAATTAAATAGCAACGGAATTAATCTACCTCAAAAACTTTATGAGTTTAAAGACGATAGATTAAAAACCTTAAATACAGATGAGTATCAGTTGGAAAATTTAGAAATTTCTCCTAACCCAACTTCTGGGATTATTAATATTTCTAACTCAGAAGACATATATGGTCTATCAATTTATAATGCTTTAGGGAAAGAAGTTATTCAAAAATCGAATGTTAATTCTCAAATAGATGTAAATAACTTACCCAAAGGAATGTATTTAATTAAGGTTTATTTTAAAGATACATCAACAATAATAAAGAAGTTTATTAAACTCTAAATTGAGAAATTTGTTGATGCTTTTTAATTGCTCTTTTAGATAATACAATTCCAACTATTAAAGAAACAAAAGCACCAATTGCTATACCTGGAATAAAGTTAATGAATAGAAAAAAGTCATAAGCTCCATGAAATAAGGTAGCAATTAACAAGCCAAGTAAATTGTATTTTAAGCTGCTATCAGAAAACTTAGCTTTCCCCATAAAATAGCCCATTAAAATTCCGAAAGTAGCATGTGCAGGAACTGCTGTAAAAGCTCTAGTTAAGCCTGTAGCAAAACCGTATTGATAGACATAAACTATGTTTTCTAATGCTGCAAACCCCATAGATACTACAAGTGCATAAACAATACCATCAAAGGGTTCATTAAATTCTACATTCTTTTGTGCATGGTATCTAACAATAATGTATTTAGAAAATTCCTCTACAAAACCTACAATAAAAAAAGCTTTTATAAATTGTTGAATAATGCTTTCTTTATTGGTAATCGAAAAAAAGTCTTGCAGAAAATACCCTAATACTAACGTTATAATAATACTTACAATTGCACCTAAAATAAAATTCTCAAACAAAAAACCTAAAGGTTCTTTTTCATACTTATCTTTTACATAAATATATATTAAGATAGCAATTACAGGAGCTAAAGAAATTAATAAGAGTAACATTTATTGTTGCTTAGATA
>JBDNBB010000151.1:0-6444 GCA_039768135.1 Polaribacter sp. | reverse complement strand
GCCTTTTGATTTTGTCTATCTAAAATCATACTTCCTGTACCTTCTAAAAATACATCTTGCTCTTCTGCAGAAGTATAATCTACAACATTCTCTATCAGAAATCCATTTTCTTCAAGTGTATCTAAAACATCTTCTCTTCTTTCCAATCTTCTATTTTCTGCAAACATTGGGTAAATGGCAATTGTACCATTTTCGTGGAAAGAAATCCAATTGTTTGGAAAAATACAATCTGGTGTATCATTCTCTAAAGTATCCGAAATTACGATAACATTTATACCAAAAAACCTTAACTTGTCTACATAATCATCAAACTCTAATTGTGCTTTTTTATTAATTTCTGCATTCTTAATACTTAAATCTTCTTGATAGTAATTATTCACAGCAGTTTGCTCATTCATCCTAAAATTTACAGGACGAATCATAAGTATGGAATTCGTAGTTTGTTGCATATCCTTTTATTAATCGCTAAAAATACTTCTTATTATTAAATAAAATTAAACTCTTATTAACGGCATTGTAGAACAGCGTAACAACCCCTCTTGCTTAGCAATTTCTGAGTATTTCACCTCTTCTACAGTAAATCCGTTATTTCTTAACCAGGTATTTAAACGAAAAAACTTTTTTTCAGAAATAACAACATGTTCTGATATTGAAAAAATATTACTATTCATTTGGTACATTTCTTCCTTTGTAATTTCAAAAATGTTACCCTCACCAAAAAAGTGTTTTATCCATTGATAGTCTTCTTCTCTTAAAAATCCATTCTTATGTAAAATTGCTTTATTTTTTCCTATTGGCTGAAAACAACAATCTAAATGCAGTGCGTTTTCTTTTGCATTAGTATTAGATTTTCTTAGCTCGAATGATTTTACAGTTTTATTTGGAAATAAGTTTTGTATAGCATACACAGCATTAGTATTTGTTCTTGCCGTAATAAATTCTGGATAATCTAATCCTGAATACGTGCCTATAAATATATAATCATTCCAAGGCATTACATCTCCTCCCTCTACATGACAATCATCAGGAAGTTGAATTATATTTTCCGGTTTAATTAAGTTCAAAACATCCTGAATAGCCAAATATTCTTTTTCTCTATCAGGTAAAATATTAGCTTTTATCATTTTATCCTCAATCACAAAAGCTATATCTCTTGAAAATATTTGATTATAATTTTCTATTACATTAGGCCTATAAACATCTATATTATATTTCTTTAATACTGCAGCTACTTCCTGTATTTCTTGAACCATATCCTCTTCTTTAGGATATGTACCTGCCAAAACATTTTCTAGACTTTTAGGATCATAACATTCTTTTGGCGTAGGAATAGGTCCATTACTTTTTGCAGTACCTAAAATAACAGCTTTTAACTTAGAGGTTTCGTTAGTAATATTTAATTCTAGCATTTTATTAGTTATAAAAAAAGCTTCATAAATTATGAAGCTTTCAATTTTATAGTAAAAATAATATTTTATTATCTGTTTTCAATAGATGTAAAAGACCTTTCTGTTTGACCTGTATAAATTTGACGTGGTCTACCTATTGGTTCTTTATTCAATCTCATTTCTTTCCATTGTGCAATCCAACCTGGTAAACGCCCTAAAGCAAACATTACTGTAAACATTTCTACAGGAATACCCATAGCTCTATAAATAATACCTGAATAGAAATCTACATTAGGATATAGTTTACGATCTACGAAGTAAGGATCGTTTAATGCTTCTTTCTCTAATCCTTTAGCTATTTCTAAAATTGGATCATCAACACCTAAACTATTTAATACTTCATCAGCTGCTTTCTTTATGATTTTTGCTCTAGGATCGAAATTTTTATAAACCCTATGACCAAAACCCATTAATCTAAATGGATCATTTTTATCTTTAGCTTTAGCCATGTATTTTTTAGTATCTCCACCATCTTCTTTAATAGCCTCTAACATTTCTAGTACAGCTTGATTTGCACCTCCATGTAATGGGCCCCAAAGTGCAGAAATACCAGCAGATAAAGATGCAAATAATCCAGCATGAGATGAACCTACAATTCTTACTGTAGATGTAGAGCAGTTTTGCTCATGATCAGCATGTAAGATTAATAATTTATCTAAGGCATCTTTTACTATTGTATTCATTTCATAATCTTCATTTGGTTGCTCAAACATCATTTTCATAATGTTCTCTACATATCCTAAAGATTTAGAACCATAGTTTAAAGGCAATCCTTGTTTTTTACGCATTGTCCAAGCAACTAAAACAGGAAATTTACCTAAAATTTTAACAATAGCTCTGTACATATCCTCTTCTGAATCTACATTCACTGAAGAAGGATTAAATGCTGTTAATGCACTTGTTAAAGAAGACAAGATCCCCATAGGGTGAGCTGTCTTCGGAAAGGCATCTAAAATCTTTTTTACATCATCATCTACAACTGATTTAGATTTAATATCCGTATGAAATTTATCTAGTTGTTCAGACGTCGGTAAGTTCCCAAAAATTAATGCGTAAGCTACTTCAAGAAAGTCTGCTTTTTCAGCCAATTGTTCTATTGGATATCCTCTATATCTTAAAATACCTTTTTCTCCATCTAAAAAAGTAATAGCACTTTCACAAGAGCCTGTATTCTTAAAACCAGGATCAATTGTAATAACTCCATTTGTTGCTCCTCTTAAAGATTTTATATCAATAGCAACTTCGTCTTCTGTTCCTTTTATTAGTGGAAATTCATAAGAATTTTCTCCAATTTTTAAATTCGCTTTATCTAGCATTTACGTAATAATTTTATTAAATTTTATTTCGACGAAGATACCATAAAAAAATTTTTTTTAAAAGTATAGAGTTATAGATTTTTTTAAATTAAACAATAAGGTTAGTTTATTTAACAATATTTCAATAAAAAAGCCTTGTAACATAATTACAAGGCCTTAACAAAAATAAATAACTTATCATTTATATTTTAAAAGCATTTTCTTTTGGAAAATACGCAGTTGCTCCAAGAGCTTCTTCAATTCTAAGTAATTGATTGTATTTTGCCATTCTATCTGAACGAGAAGCAGATCCTGTTTTTATTTGTCCACAATTTAACGCTACAGCTAAGTCTGCAATAGTATTATCTTCTGTTTCTCCTGATCTATGAGACATTACTGAAGTATACCCTGCATTTTTAGCCATATTAACGGCAGCAATAGTTTCTGTTAAAGTACCAATTTGATTTACTTTAATTAAAATTGAATTGGCAATACCATTATCAATACCTCTAGATAAGCGCTCTACATTAGTTACAAATAAATCGTCTCCTACTAGTTGAACTTTATCTCCAACTTTATCAGTTAAATACTTCCATCCTTCCCAATCGTTTTCATCCATTCCGTCTTCAATTGATATAATTGGATAGTTGGCAGCTAATTCAGCAAGATAATCTGCCTGCTCTTTACTAGATCTTACTACACCAGATTCTCCTTCAAACTTCGTATAATCATAATTTCCATCTACATAAAATTCAGCAGCTGCACAATCTAAAGCAATCATTATTTCATCTCCAAAAGAATATCCAGCATTACTAACTGCTAAAGCTATAGTATCTAGAGCATCTTCTGTTCCCTCTAATGTTGGTGCAAAACCACCTTCATCTCCAACTGCTGTAGAAAGATTTCTATCGTGTAAAACTTTTTTTAGATGATGAAAAATTTCAGATCCCATTTTCATGGCCTCAGAAAAATTAGTAGCTTTTACAGGCATAACCATAAACTCTTGAAATGCAATAGGTGCATCTGAATGCGAACCACCATTAATTATATTCATCATAGGAACAGGTAAGGTATTTGCAGAAACACCACCAATATATCTGTACAATGGCAAACCTAACTCATTTGCTGCTGCCTTTGCTGCAGCCAAAGAAACACCTAAAATTGCATTTGCCCCTAAATTGGATTTATTACTTGTGCCATCTAAATCTATCATTAACTGATCTATTGCATTTTGTTCAAAAACAGAAACACCTAAAAGTTCTTGTGCAATTAAATTATTCACATTAGATACGGCTTTTAGAACACCTTTACCCATATAATCTTTGCCTCCATCTCTAAGTTCTACGGCTTCATGTTCTCCTGTTGAAGCCCCTGAAGGAACAGCAGCTCTTCCCATAACACCGTTTTCTGTAATTACATCTACTTCTACTGTTGGGTTTCCTCTTGAATCAAATATTTGACGCGCATGTACACTAATAATTATACTCATTTTATTTTATTTAAAACTCATTTTTGATGAGACTAAGTTAATATGGCTAAATTACAAATTATAAAAAATAATTGATTGAATGCTAAGATGAATTTACGAAAACGTTTGCTGAAATTTCAGCAAAAAAAAACCCACTTAATAAATTAAGTGGGAAAAATTGCTATGAAAAAGAAATGTGATTTTTACATCACGATTCAAATTTAAATAATATTATTCATTTATATAAATAAAAACAATAAACTACTGTTTTAAAATAATAAACAACTTAAATATCAGGTTAAACTGTTTTTAACTCTTGTAATATTTTCTATAAATTGGTCAAATAAATATACAGAATCATTAGGCCCAGGACTAGCCTCTGGGTGATATTGTACAGAAAAAATATTTTTACCTTTTAAACGAATACCTGCTACTGTATTATCGTTTAAATGAATATGTGTAATTTCTATATTAGAATTTGCTTCAGTCTCCTCTTTATTGATTGCAAAACCATGATTTTGAGAGGTTATTTCTCCTCTGCCTGTTATTAAATTCTTAATAGGATGATTTATTCCTCTATGACCATTATGCATTTTATAAGTAGAAATACCGTTAGCTAATGCAATTACTTGATGCCCCAAACAAATTCCAAAAAGAGGAAAATCTCTTTTAATAATTTCTTTTGCCAATTCAACAGCTTCTACTAAAGGTTCAGGATCTCCAGGTCCATTTGAGATAAAATATCCATCAGGATTAAAACCTTCTAAATCTGCGAAAGTTGAGTTATATGGGAATACTTTAATGTAGGCTCCTCTCTTTGCAAGATTCCTTAAAATATTTTTCTTTATACCAATATCTAATGCCGAAATTTTAATAGGAGCATTTTCGTCTCCAATAAAATAGGGTTCTTTAGTAGAAACTTTTGAAGCCAATTCTAAACCTTCCATACTTGGTATAGCAGCTAATTGTTTTTTAAGTTCATCAATATTATCTACATCTGTAGATATGATTGCATTCATAGCTCCATTGTCTCTAATATAAGATACAAGTGCTCTTGTATCTACATCTGAAATTGCAACTAAGTCGTGTTTTCTAAACCAATCTAATAGATTACTATCAGAATCCACTCTAGAGTGTGTAAAACTAAAATTTCTACATATTAATCCTGAAATTTTAATTGAATCTGATTCAACCTCTAAATCATTTACCCCATAGTTACCAATATGAGCATTTGTCGTTACCATTAACTGACCAAAATAAGAAGGATCTGTAAAAATCTCCTGGTATCCTGTCATTCCAGTATTAAAACATATTTCACCTGTAGCTGATCCATCTATTCCAACAGATTTACCGTAGAAGATTGTACCATCTGCTAATAATACTAGTGCCTTTTTTCTTTGTTGATATTTCATTTATAATTCTATTAATTTTCTGTTCAAACAGAAAAGGTTATACAAAAATAAGCTAATAGATAATTTTAAGCTAAAAGAGTTATTAATTTTTATTTACAAAAAAAAGGATAAACGTAAACGCTTATCCCTTTATATGTTTAAAAAATATCATTTTTTATTCTTCAGATTTCTCTTCAGTTGAAGTAACTTCTACTTGAGCAGTTTCTGCTTTCTTAGAACTTCCTCTTCTACTTCTACGTGTAGATTTTTTACCTTTTTCACCTTTAGGGTTATAAAGTTCGTTATAATCAACTAATTCAACCATAGCCATAGGAGCATTATCCCCTTGACGATTTCCTAACTTAATAATACGAATATAACCACCTGGTCTGTCTGCAACTTTTACAGATATTTCTCTAAAAAGTTCTGTTACTGCATGCTTATCTCGTAAATAAGAAAATACAATACGTCTATTGTGAGTTGTATCTGATTTAGATTTAGTAATTAATGGCTCAACAAAAACTCTTAAAGCTTTTGCTTTTGCAACTGTAGTATTAATACGTTTGTGCTCTATTAAAGAACAAGCCATATTTGCTAACATTGCTTTTCTGTGAGCGGTTTTTCTACCTAAATGGTTTACTTTTTTTCCGTGTCTCATGTCTTTTGTTATTAACCATCATCTTGCTACTACCCAATAATTGAGGAGCAAAATATGATGTGTTACTCTTTATCTAATTTATATTTACTTAAATCCATACCAAAGCTAAGTCCTTTTACATTTACTAATTCTTCTAGTTCTGTTAAAGATTTCTTACCAAAGTTACGGAACTTCATTAAGTCGT
>JBDNBB010000150.1:0-3084 GCA_039768135.1 Polaribacter sp. | reverse complement strand
GTATCTTTTTTCTCTTCTGTTGGTGTTTGTATTCCTTTATCAGTTCTTTTAAACCAAGCCATATAGTTTACTTTTAATTAACTTTTTACAATTTAATCTTTCCTTTTCGTCCTAAAGCAAGTGTACAAATATAACAGTTTTTGTGAATTAACAATATTTCTTTAATTGATTATTTTTAAGTGTTTTGTACAAAAAAAGCATTTTGAATTTTACTTCAAAATGCTTTTCTAATTGTTGTTACTTGTGTTTATAAAGTATCTACATTATTTAAGTCTGCAAATGCTTGTTTTAAACGTGCTTTAAAAGTTTCTTCTCCTAAACGTAGCCATTTTCTTGGATCGTAATATTTTTTATTAGGTTGATCTGCTCCATCAGGATTACCAATTTGTGTTGCTAAATAAGGCGCATTATCTTGCATATAATCACGAATACCTTCTGTAAATGCAAATTGTAAATCTGTGTCTATATTCATTTTAATAACACCATAACCAATAGCTTCTCTGATTTCTTCTACAGTAGAACCAGAACCACCATGAAAAACAAAATCGATATGATTTTCTTCAACTCCGTATTTTTTTGTAATAAATTCTTGAGAGTTTTTAAGAATTTTTGGTGTTAATTTTACGTTTCCAGGCTTGTAAACACCATGTACATTTCCAAAAGCTGCAGCAATCGTAAATTGAGGAGATACTTTTAACAACTCTTCGTAAGCGTAGGCAACTTCTTCTGGTTGTGTATACAACTTAGAGACATCTACATCAGAGTTATCTACACCATCTTCTTCACCTCCAGTAATCCCTAATTCAATTTCTAAAGTCATACCCATTTTGCTCATTCTAGCTAAGTATTCTTTACAAATTTCTATGTTTTCTTCAATTGGTTCTTCAGATAAATCTATCATATGAGAACTGTATAGAGGTTTACCTGTTTCTGCAAAATGTTTTTCTGAAGCATCTAACAAACCATCGATCCATGGTAATAATTTTTTAGCACAGTGGTCTGTATGTAAAATTACAGGTACCCCATAAGCTTCTGCTAAAGTATGTACATGTTTTGCACCTGCTATACCACCTGCAATTGCTGATTGTTGATTTTCGTTAGATAAACCTTTACCTGCATTAAACTGAGCACCTCCATTAGAAAACTGAATAATTACTGGAGCATTAAGCTCTTTAGCAGTTTCTAAAACACCATTAATTGAGTTAGAACCAACAACATTTACAGCTGGTAGTGCAAACCCTTTTTCTTTTGCATAGTTAAAAATCTCTTGAACTTCTTTTCCTGTTGCAACACCAGGTTTTATATTGTGACTCATTACTTATTAGTTTTAATTGATCTGGACCAAAAATACTAAAATTAAAGAGTTAATTTTAAATGGATAAACATAAATCACGAAAACGTTACCTTTTTAAAAAGGATAGTTGATACCTATATTGTATACTGCATTACTAAAATTGTAGTTTCTAAACCATTTTTGATTTTGTAAATAGGGTTCATAAGTTTTAAAACCTACATCAAATCTTAGAATTAAAAAATTAAAATCTACTCTTGCTCCAAGACCAGAGCCAATAGCAATATTTTGAAGTGAAGAAAAATTAGTTAACTTCTCATTTTCGTTAACAAAACTAGATCCAGAAATGTCCCAAATATTCCCTGCATCTATAAATAAAGCTCCTTTTAATTTTCCAACCACATCAAAGCGATATTCTAAACTACTTAAAAACTTAAAACTACCAATATTAAATTCTAAACCATTATTTCTGGCTCCAGGACCTAATTCATAAGTTTGCCATGCTCTAATATCATTAGATCCACCTGCAAAATAAGCTTTAACAAATGGGATGCTAGAATTGTCATAAGTAAATATGGCTCCTAAAAAAGTTCTAAATGCAATAACTGAATTGTTATTCATTTCCCAAAACTTTTTATATTCTATGTCTGTTTTAAAGTATTGAGCTAAAGGAATATTTAAAAATGTCTTTTTGTTGTTTTCATTTCTCTTTGATGAAAAAAGTCCTAAAAAATTTCCTGAATTGGCAATTCTTGCTCTAAAAAAAGAAAAGTTATTGTCTTTAAAACTTGTTTGGTTATTAAAGGTGTATGAGTAGGCCAAAATAGGGATCAAGAAATCTGAAGTTATAATATTATAACGATTAAGAATATTTAAACTAGTGTTATACTCCTCTGGATTTGAAGCTCGGAAATTAGCATCATTAACTACAGTGTTCATAAAATTAGTAGCGCCATTAGGTAATGTTAAATTGTTACTTGTATTGTTATACAATTTTGAAATGGAATTTAAAGTTTGGTATTCTGAATTGTAAATGTTAAAAAAACTACTGACGTTTAAATTTTTTATGTACTGGGTGTTAAAAATTTCTAATTGTATGGTTTTAGTTGGCGAATATTGCCACTTGTAGTCGGTTAGGAATGTAAATGTTTGTCTGTCTAATCCTATATTTTTTTGAAAACTAGACCCTAAAGAAAAGAGTGTTCTAGGAGACATTTGTTTAGGTACAAATTTGCTTAACCCAAAAGGAGCTACAAAACGAGGTATTTCTAAAGATAAATCTGATCCAATTTCCCAACCAGGTCCATTTTGAGAATTAAACCAAGAACCTAAAATAGACATTTTTGCTAATTCTGCACCCTTAAAAGTATTTCTATTAGTTAATGAAAACTTTCCTGAGACTCCTATATTTCTAATATTGGAATGTGTTAATTCTGTTTCAAATCCTAAGGTGTATTTTTCAAATGGTGCTAAAAAAATATCTGCAGTCAATTCGTCTTCAGCATTTCGTTCGTAAGAGAATTTTATATTAGTAGATTTAAAGTTGTTTAATAATTTTAAATTCCTTCTTGTTAAATTAGTTAGAGTATCTTTATAAATGCCATCTTTTTTTAAAAAAATATTTTCGTAAAGGTATTTTGGATTGTAAAGTATCTTGTTGTAAGCTAAAAACTGAACTCCTTTATAATTTAAAGTGTCTTTAAACTTTTGTAAACTATTGTTAAATGAATAATCGGTAATAACATTAATTTTTCTAATTGTATGCACCTTATAGGGCTTCTCTATATATTTAC